>CAZNHN010000406.1:0-4471 GCA_964572415.1 uncultured Phaeodactylibacter sp. | reverse complement strand
AGTACCTTGTAGTTGATGATCTGCTTGGCTTTAGCGCCGTCGAGGTCGACCAGGTGCAGGCGCTGCAGGCCATGTGCTTCGTAAGCCTTCGCCACTTCCAGCGGGTCTTCGTTATAAACTTTCTTGCGGTCGTAGTCGCCCTGTGTCAGGCGCACGCATTTGCCTTCAATAATGTCAATAGCGGGTATGGGATGCATACTAAAGTTGGATAAAGTGCTTGAGAATGGCTTCGCCTACCTTGCCCGATTTTTCCGGGTGGAACTGAGTGGCGTAGAAGTTGTCTTTTTGCAATGCAGAGCTGAAGGGCAGTACATGTTCGGTGGTCGCAGTGGTGTAGGGTCCCTGCTCCACATAGTAGCTGTGCACAAAGTAGACGTACTCGCCTTCCAGCCCGGGGCTAAACAGGCCGTTGCCCAGATTGCGGATGCTGTTCCAGCCCATATGGGGGATTTTCTCGCCCTGCTTTGGGCGGAAGCGTACCACTTCCTGTGGGATAATGCCCAGGCAATCGGTGTCGTTTTCTTCAGAATGCCGGCACAACAACTGCATGCCCAGGCAGATACCCAGTACCGGCTGCTTCAGGTTGCGGATGACCTCGTCCAGCCCGCGCTCCCGAAGATAAGCCATAGTGGTATTCGCTTCGCCCACGCCGGGGAAGATCACCTTTTCGGCGGCTTGTATTTCGGCAGCGTCTCCAGTCAGATGAGCCTCAATGCCCAGGCGCTGCATGGCGAACTGTACCGACCGGACGTTGCCGGCGTTGTAATCGATGATGGCTACTTTCATGGTTTGGCTGGTTTATAATACGCCCTTCGTGCTTGGCAACTGCAAATGCTCCGTATCCCGTCGTTTCGCCATTCGGATGGCCCGCGCCCAGGCTTTGAAGATCGCTTCGATTTTGTGGTGCTCATTGGTGCCTTCCACTTTGATGTTCAGATTAGCTTTTGCCGCGTCGGAAAAGGACTTGAAGAAGTGGAAAAACATTTCGGTAGGCATGTCGCCAATTTTTTCCCGCTTAAATTCCGCTTCCCAGACGATCCACGGGCGGCCTCCGAAGTCAATAGCCACCTGCGCCAGACAGTCGTCCATAGGCAGTGCGTAGCCGTAGCGCTCCAGGCCAAGTTTGTCGCCCAGTGCTTTGGCGAAAGCCTCGCCCAGTGCCAGTGCGGTGTCCTCTATGGTATGGTGTTCGTCCACTTCGAGGTCGCCCCTGACTTTGATGGTCAGGTCGAGCCCACCGTGGCGTGCCAGTTGGTCGAGCATATGGTCGAAAAAGCCCAGCCCGGTATCAATCTCACTCTTGCCCGTGCCGTCCAGGTCGAGCTGTATGAGAATGTCGGTTTCCTTGGTGGTCCGCTGCACCTTGACCGTACGTTCGCTCAGGCGCAGGAATCGGTAAATGTCGCCCCAGTCAGTGGTGGTGAGGGCAATAGCTTCATGTACGGCCCGGTTGTCCCCTTCGACCTCATCGGCTCCAAGGTCAGGCTGATTGTTGAGCCAGATGCCCTTTGCACCCAGATTTTTGGCCAACTCCATATCCGTCAGGCGGTCGCCCACGACAAAAGAATTCGCCAGGTCATAATCGCCGTTCATGTAGGGGGCCATCAGCCCGGTGCGCGGCTTACGGGTAGGGGCGTTGTCTTCCGGAAAACTTCGGTCAATCAGCACGTCAATGAAGGGGATCCCCTCGGCTTCAAAGGCACTCATCATTTTGTGGTGCGCGGGCCAGAAGGTCTCCTCCGGGAAAACCTCCGTACCAAGCCCATCCTGATTGGTGATCATGACAAGCTCGAAGTCCAGTTCTTTTACAATACGGGGGGATAGTAAAGCTAGTTATATTCTAGACCATTTGATAGAAATCCAGCTTTTCCAGACTGTCTATCTGATAGCCTTCCGGCTCCAGAATAAGCGTACCATCGCGGTCCAGGATTAATAATTTCTTCATCCTGCAAAGGTAGCAAATTCAGGGTTTAGGGTGGCAGTCAGCGCAGAAACCTGACACAGGAAAGACGAGCAAATAGATACTTTATTGAAATTTTCATATCTTAAGGGATAACAAATTTGCCTTATGAAAACCCTGATCCATAGTGCATTGCTCTTCTTTTTGAGTGGGCTTTCAGCCTCCGCGCCGCCCTATGCACCTGCTGTTCCCGAAGCTGGCCTTGTGGCTTACTATTCTTTCAACGATTGTGATGCCCGCGATGATTCGGGCAATGGCTCTCATGGCCGGATGTACGGCAGCACAAGCTGTTGGTGTGGAATAGAGGGCAGCGGCCTGCTGTTCGATGGTGTGGACGACTTTGTGGAATTTGAAGGATCGGTCAACCGTTATTTCAATACTTCAGACTTTACGGTCAGCTTCTATTTTAAGCCCGAACAGTACCTGGTTTTTCAGCAAAGCCTGTTGTCCAAGCGGGAGGAGTGCGAAGATTACAATATGCTGGATATCCTTCTTGACCTGAACGCTCAGGAAATTGCTACCCTTGTCCATGAGAACCCCCACAAATTCTATCCAGGTCTTAGCCCCGGTCTCGATACTACCCGTTGGATGCACTTCGCCATTACCCGGGAGGGCACCCGTGCTTTCACCTACGTCAACGGCCGTCTGGCCCAGAAAGCTTTCCGCTGCAGCGGTGTGGACATTTCCAACCCGGTCCCCCTTTCCTTTGGCAACAGCCCCTGCGTCCAACAGGGCAGCGCCCGCCGGTTCAGGGGCGTCCTCGATGAGCTAAGGGTATATAGCCGGGCCCTTAGCCCGGAGGAGATATGGGAGCTTTACCAGCAAAATCCCGTCGAGGAGGCCCCTTCCGATTGCCTTACCTGACCTCCCGGAACGGGTCGCTGTGGTAAGCCCTTGAGGTGGTGTAGTTCCAGGAGCGCCAGCCAGGCTTGTATTGCCTGCTCAGTTGCCTGCTAACCGATTTCAGTTTGCGCTCCATCTGTTCATCTGTCCAACCGGCAGCGACTTGCAGGCGGTGCCGCTCTTCCCAAAGAGTAGGCAAATTGACAGGAGAGACTTCGCGGGTCAGGAAATCAGTGTCCAGTTGGCCAGGGGCAGCCTGCCGGATATTGTAGCGCGTGATCATCCGGTCCCAGTTGACGGTGCTGTACAATAGCAGGAGCGCCAATGCCAGTTGTGCAGACTTTTGAAGTATAAAGGAGATGGTATGCCGCTCCCGCGTTTTGAGGTAAACCAGCCACAGCCCACCCAGTGTGGCAATCAGGAAGCCAAATACGCCCAGGCGCTTGTACGCCAGCCCAAAGTTGGCCACATACTGCCAGTTGCGTAGCCCTACCGATAAGACCAGCATCGCATTTTGTGCCAGCCACAGATGAGCCAGCCACCGCAGCCTTTCATTATCCGGCAAAAAATTGAGGTTGCCCCGGAAGAACCAAAGCAACACCCCCATCGCCATGAGGATAGACAAGATCAACAGATAAGTGCCCTCGTGCACGTACTGACTCAGCTCCTGCGGTGTGGCCTGCCCGTAGTTGATCCAGACGAAACGCAAATCCGCCAGATTAGCCACAAAGAGAAGCCCGTTCAGTACAGCCAGGCTGAAAACCCCCGTTTGGTACTCCCGTTTAAGCCCCAGCGTGCCCACTTCCGGTTTAGGATTGCCCCGTTTGCGCTTCAGCACTGGCCGGAAAGGGGCTTCCCAGTCTTTGAGGAAATCGCCCCACAGCGAAGGCCAGACCAGGCCACCAACTACAAAGCAGCCTATCATAAACAGGAGCATTTGGCCCACATTCCAGTTGAATTGCAGCCAGCTGCCCGGCCAGAACCGTTGCCAAAACGCTGCGAATTGTGGGTTGGCGTGGTAGTAAATCGTTCCGAAAGCCAGTCCGAGCCCTGCCGGCAGGACGGCAAAGGGCGCCCAGCGGAATGCCGGTTTCCAGGCCAGGGGCTGCCAGGAGCGGATGAGTTGATACAAGGCGGCTATCGGGCTGCCCAAAAGCTTGGTGATGCCCAGCATACCGGCAAACCAGAGGAAGCGCAGTGGCCGACGGTGCAAATGCCCGGAGAAAACCAGAAAAGAGAGAAAGAAAACCATAATCGAGAGATCAGAGTTCCGCCAGGCCACCAGCACCGCACTGCTGAGCATTGCCCCCGCCAGCCAGCGGGATGCGCTTTGGTAGCGGAGTTCAGGGTAGCTCAGTGCCGCAATGCTGATAGCGATGAGCGCAAAGGCGGGCACATTTAGCCCGAGGTAGGCATCGTAGAAGAGTTGCACGTAAATTATTGCACCAGTCATCCATAGTGCAAATTTGGTTAAGGGGTGCTGAAGGTTAATATTCTTTTTCATAAAGTACTTTGTATTTCAAAGTTGATAGATAAAAAAATAGGGATATTACTCTGGCTGCCCGCTATTGCCAGCCCGCAGCAATGCCTCCAATGCATCGAGGTGGGCCTGAAAAGCCTTGCGGCCTTCATCTGTAGCCCGGTAAGAGGTATTAGGCTTCCGGGCAA
>CAZNHN010000405.1:3049-4472 GCA_964572415.1 uncultured Phaeodactylibacter sp. | reverse complement strand
CGATGATTACACTTGGAGAACTCAATAGCCGAATGAAAGATTTCTACGACCTTTACTCCATTCTTACAAGTGATAATTCTATTGACCTGGGACAGTTAGAGGCTGCTATTCTAGCTACATTTAATAGGAGACGAACTCGGCTAACCAAAGACCACCCTCTCTTTGATCCTGCTTTTGCAAAAGACAAACGGAGAGTAACTCAATGGCGGGGCTATTTAAAGAAGATAAAGCTCGATCCTGACCTTTCATTACATCAGGTAATGACTATAATCCAGGAAAAACTGGAAGGCATTTACGTATCAATGCTGAAAAACAATTAGTCCGAAAGCCAACATGAGTTTGAAAATCAGTTCCTTAGGGTGACAAATGGCAGTGCAGGCAATTTCAATTATTCGTATTTTGTGTTTCACCTTGCTTTTTCATCATAAACCTGATCGCCATGTGGACTAAAGATATCAAGAACGTCAGAGCCGGAACGCTGATTGACGTGCGCTACCGGGAAGAGTTTGACCAATGCAATGTACCAGGATCGGTAAACATTCCGTGGGACCTTCACCTTTACTACCTGGATGAGCTAATGGAATACCCCAAACCGCTCGTTTTTTTCTGCGAAGAAGGCTATCGCTCCGGCTTAGTCGCTTTGTCCTTACAAACCCTCGGTTTTGAAGAGATTTACAACGGCGGAAGCTGGCTGGATGTCCTCAACGAACTCGAAGCAGACGTACCCACGGCTGCCTAAAACCATTCTTTATGCATTACAAAACGGCTACGGCCTGGATTTTCGCGGTTCTGGTACTGAGTGTCGTCTTAATGATGCTTTATCCCACGGGCTTAGTAATCGGTCTGGGCATGTTCCTGGTGCCGGTACTGCTCCTGGTGCAGGCTGTGGTTGTCTTGCGTTCCAGCGAGCGCAGTGAAAAGACCTTTTCAGAGGGGCATTGGTACGAAGACCGCGAAAAGCAATCATAATTTAGTCCTGCCGGGGAACTTATCCGCAGTGCCTGTGTGTAGTATTCCATAATTACTGCATAACTATAGCAGGCAACCGCTGCTGAAAAGTACACCCAATGTTCCAAAAAGGTTTTGCTGTTTATATGGATGCCTTCCGGGGGCTGTCCAAAGAAATATGGCTCCTTTCCAGCGTAATGCTTATCAACCGGGCCGGCACGATGGTCCTGCCTTTCCTTTCTGTTTATCTTACACAAAATGTGGGCTTCAGCTTGTCACAGGCGGGCTGGATCATGAGCTGCTTCGGCGGAGGCTCCATCCTTGGCGCTTACGTGGGCGGTAAACTCGTGGACCGGATTGGGTTTTACGAGACACAGTTTTGGTCGCTATTCCTGAGCGGGTTTATTTTCATTGCGCTGGGGCAGGTGAAAGGCTTCTACGGGCTTTGCGCGATGGTATTCCTGGCCAGTACGGT
>CAZNHN010000405.1:0-3039 GCA_964572415.1 uncultured Phaeodactylibacter sp. | reverse complement strand
GCTGTAGCCGCCTACAGCCACAGCGCTAACCGGACCCGGGCAGTAGCCCTGCTCCGTCTCGCTATCAATCTGGGCTGGGCGGTAGGGCCCGCCGTAGGTGGCATGGTCGCTATTGCCTATGGGTACGAATGGCTGTTTTGGGTGGACGGGCTGACCTGCATCGCCGCAGCCTTGTTTTTCCGGGCCGCTTTGCCGAAACGCTTCCTGGAAACCGATGAGGAAGAAGAAACCGAAACAGGCATTTTCCAGGGCAAAGCGCACCACGATAAGCGGTATTTATTTTTCCTGCTGCTGGCTTTGCTCAATGCGATTGCCTTTATGCAATTGTTCTCCACCCTTCCAGTCTATTTCAAACAGGAAGTCCTGCTCGACGAGGGGCAGATTGGCCGGCTGATGGCCATGAATGGCCTGGTGATCGCCCTGATCGAGATGCCACTGATCTATGTGCTGGAGCGCCGCTTCAGTGCTACACAGATCATCACACTCGGCACCTTTATGATCGGTCTGACCTATCTGTTGTTTAGTGGGCTGGGCACGGCGGCTTGGGTGGCCCTTGCTGCCATGCTGATGCTGACTTTCGGGGAAATTCTGAGCCTGCCCTTCATCGCTACTATGGCTATGGGCTTTACCAATAAACGTAACAGGGGCGCTTATATGGGTTTGTTTTCAGTCACCTACTCCCTTTCGCACGTTATCGCGCCCAACCTGGGGCTACAACTGGTGGGCTGGGCAGGTTTCGGAACGCTCTGGTATGTCCTTTTTGCAGCAAGCGCTGCAGCTGCCGGTGGGTTTTGGCTACTGCGCCGGCGGGAACAGTTGCAAATAGCCTGAACATCGAAGGGCCACTCTCGTTATACCATTGAAAATTAGTAAACTAAAGAGAAGAAAATGACTACCGAAACTAAAAATTGGCCAGATCTCGCGATTGGATTATTTGAACGCCTAACTGGCAGAAACGCAGAAATTTCTTATCAGTTTGAAGACTTCGAACTTCACGTGCCCAGCAGTACCGCTGATGATGCAGAGCATGCACAGTGGAAAATGAACGGCACGCTGAAAATCACAACTACTGAGAAATAATACATCCTTATATCGAACCCTGTGCATTGCTCTCCTCCGAGAGCAATGCCTGTTTTTAGACCTACCGCGATGAATATTTCCACCTATGTTTCCTACCTGTCCCTTGAGGGTCAACTTAATCTGGAATCCCCCTATGGCGAAGCCCGCTTTACCGCTTCCCGGTCTGATAATCAGATAAACCTTCATTTTGAGAACGCCCCGACTTTCCGGCACTTCCTTTCTTCTGTCCGGCCTCATATCCAACCTGCCGAAGCAGGTAAATTACTGGAGTCTTTGAAGCAGATGCCTCAGGACATATCCGTGACCCTTGGCCGTAAGGAAATACTGAGCCGTCGACCCGATGGGCAGCTCAGCATTAATTACCGTACTACCGGATGGCAGTGGCTTCGTTGGCGGTTATCGCGTATGTTTTGATATGATGTTCCGGTTGCTTTGAAATCCCCACTAAAGTGTTGATTTTTGCAGGCTAAACAACAAACGGCAATGATCGGCACAGATATTAATCACGCGGTGGCTTTGTTGAAAGCGGGGCAATTGGTCGCCATTCCTACCGAAACGGTGTATGGCCTTGCCGGCAATGCACTTGACCTTTCCGCTGTCTCTCTAATTTTTAAAGTTAAGAACCGCCCGAGTTTTGACCCGCTGATCATCCACTTGCCTGCTTTCTCTGCTGTCTCCCCTTATGTAAAAGCTATACCCGAAGCCGCGGCTTCACTGGCTACTGCTTTTATGCCCGGCCCTCTAACATTACTCCTGGAAAAATCAGAACAAGTGCCCGATATAGTCACCGCCGGATCTGCTCTGGTAGCAGTGCGCATACCGGCCCACCCCATGGCACAGCAGTTGCTTTCAAGGCTCGACTTCCCACTCTCAGCGCCAAGTGCCAACCCTTTTGGCTACATCAGCCCAACTACGGCAGCACACGTCGATGAGCAACTCGGTTCACTAATACCTTATATTTTGGATGGCGGGCCCTGCGAGATAGGCCTGGAAAGTACCATCGTAGGGTTCCCGGAAGGGAAGCCCACAGTCTACCGTAAAGGCGGCATCGCTGTAGAAGCCCTGGAAGGTGTGGTCGGCCCGGTTGAGGTCAGAGCTCATTCTTCATCCAACCCACAGGCACCTGGAATGCTAAAAAGCCATTATGCCCCGCGCACACCCATGGTTTTGGGCAACCCCGAAGACTTTATCGCAAAATACCGGATTGAAGAGATAGGCTGTATCCGGTTTCAAAACGCATTTAGTGGCGTGCCCGAAGCACAGCAGTTAATCCTATCCCCCTCAGGCGACGATCAGGAAGCGGCCCGGAGGTTGTTTGCAGGGATGCGGCGGCTCGATAGTCAACCTCTGTCTGTTATCGTAGCTGAGCTGCTCCCGGAAGAAGGGCTTGGGCGGGCCATCAATGACCGGTTGCGGCGGGCCGCCGCGCGTTAACCTGAAGTTACTGCGTCTTCGCACCACTGCATTGCCGTTTGGAAATCCCCTGCTACTTTATAGGGCACCGGCTGCTGTTGTAGCGCAAAAATACCCTTAAGCGCAGTCCGGATGATGGAGTTTGGAATGTGGTAAGCTGTGCCCTGGCAGTGTTTTTTCATCAGGCTTTCATTCGCCTTCAGCCATTCGGCCTGCATCTTTTGGAACTTAAACCCCGGTAATACAGCATTTTGTGCATCAAAAAGATAGGCAAAAGGCAACGCCCGGTCATAAGCTTCGTACAAATCACTGAGGTACTGCCGGAAATTCTCTTCCGTTGCCTGATTCCCTGTGAAAGCAACCACGACAACCGGAAAGGCATCGAAGTTGAAGGTAGCGTAAAGGTCCATGCCGAATTTTGATTACATGAAGTTGAAAAAATCCGGAATGAGCCGGATAGATCAATGAAATTAGTATATTTAAGACTATGCTGGGAATTCGCTTTTGGAGCGAATGTAGTCAAATTTTATTCTGAACAAGGCGCGA
>CAZNHN010000404.1:0-4475 GCA_964572415.1 uncultured Phaeodactylibacter sp. | reverse complement strand
GCTTCAGCCCCTGTAATGACCCGGCTATCGGTTCTGATATCCTGGTGGCTTCTAACCCGGTCAATGTGGCAGGTACCGAGGCGCCCTATGAGACGCAGCCGGTGTCTTCAGTAGACGGTGCATTGCAGGGCTGTGGAGGTACCGTGCGCGTACACGCTGCTTTTGAACTGATGGGCGGCGGCACCACCGCTCGGGATACTTCAGTGCTGATTGTCCCCCCGGGTATTGCCTATGTACCCGGCAGCCTGATTTGCGAAAGCCCCAATGCCGGCAGTTGCCCGGCTTATTCCACTACCCGTACCAATGCCGATGGGATGACCGAAATTCGTTTTGCCCTACCGGAAAATCTGCCGGATGGTACGGATATCGTCTTCAGTTTTGAAATCGAAGAACAAGGGGCAGCCTGTGCTGACCCGGCAGTGGCTATTTTCCGCAACACCGTAACCCGGGACCCTCTCATTTGTGGCGGTATTCCCTGTCTGACGGAGTTGGAAGTCGCCACCGGGCAGGACACGGTTGCTATACCCATCCAAAAACCAGTCTATGCCTTCACTGATATCAGCTTATGCCTGAGTGAGGATAGTACCTTCCAGTTGCAGGCTGGTCTGGTGCTTAGTGGCCTGTCCCAGTCCGAAACCGAAGGAGTGACCGTCAATGCCTACTGTGCTGATGCCAACGGGCAGTCTACCGGGGCACTTCTGGGCACTCTGGATTTTGCCGGCAGCCTGTCCGCGGGGAGCCTCCTGCCCATTGACCTAAGCGGGACACTCTGTGCAGGTGCTACCGGTATATGGCTGGAAGCAGTGCCCACCTGCGGGTGCGATACCACCACTCTGGTGCTGTATCCGGAAGCACCGGTGGAGATCATCTGCTCCGAAGACTTCACGGTTTGTCAGGATGTCGGACTGATTTCCTTCGAAGGAGGACCGCCATCAGGGGGGGCTTTTGAAGGGCCGGGCATAATGGCCGATGGTTTTCATCCGGATATTGCCGGGGCAGGCGTACATACGCTCACTTACGTCTATACCAATACGCTGGGCTGCCAGAGCAGTTGCAGTTTTGAAGTGACCGTCAACCCCGTTCCTGAAGTGGCTTGTCCCGAACCTATGACCGTTTGCATTGACACCTTGGCATTTCCCCTTACCGGGGCAGCGCCAGAAGGCGGCAGTTATAGTGGGACAGGGGTGGAGAATGGGCTTTTCTACCCGGAGCTGGCCGGTGTGGGGTTACATACCATCACCTACGAACACTTCGACAGCAATAGTTGCAGTTCGGTCTGTTCCTTCACCATAGAAGTAGCACCTTTACCTCAGGTAAGCTGTGCCGACCTGCCCTCCGTATGTGCAGATGGAGCACCGGTTCCACTTTTAAGCGGACTGCCCGCCGGAGGCGATTACACTGGTTCCGGAGTGGCAAATGGTATTTTTGATCCGGCAGCAGCAGGCCCGGGCGTACATCTGCTGACCTACACTTACACCAGCAACGAGGGTTGTACCAGCACTTGCAACTTCGAAGTATCTGTAAACCCGGCTCCTGTAGCTACCTGTCCGCCGGATCAGGAGGTTCAATTGGGCAGTGGAGCGATCGTCCTTAATGGTGGTATGCCAGCGGGAGGGCTCTACAGCGGGCCTGGCGTTAATAACGGGCTTTTTGATCCGGCCATAGCTGGCCCTGGCGCACATCTTATTACCTATACCTACTCCGATGTGGCAGGCTGCACGTCCAGTTGTACCTTCACGATCACCGTCACCGCTGCAGTGGCAGAACTGGGAGACTTCGTCTGGCTGGACGATAATCAGAATGGCCTTCAGGATGCCGGAGAACCGGGACTGCCCGGTGTGCAGGTCATTTTGGAAGTAGCATCTGGCAGTTCTTTCGCTTCGGTAGATACTACAGTGACGGACGCAGAAGGCGGCTACCACTTCAGTGCATCGCCCGGCACGTACCGGGTTCGGTTTGTACCTGCGAATGGCCTGGAAGCTACCCTGCCGTTACAGGGCGGGGATACGCAGCTCGACAGCGATGTGCTGCCGGATGGGTGGATTACCGGACCGTTCCCGTTGGAGGAGGGCGATGCTAACTTTTCCATTGATGCCGGTTTTTATTCTGTATGTGATAATGTCACCGATCCCGGGCAGATTGGTCCGGACCAGTACCTCTGTGCGCCCGGGAATACGCCTGAGCCTATCTTAAGCCTGGCTGCCCCTGAAGGCGGCAGCGGTGATATAGAATACCTTTGGATGCGCAGTACGGTTGCCGGACCTTTCAACTTGCAGACCTGGCGGTTGATCCCAAACAGCAATACTCCGGAGTTTGCACCAGGCCCGCTCAGTGAGACCACCTACTTTGCCCGTTGCGCGCGCCGTGACGGATGCACTGTATTCCTGGAAACCAATATTGTGGAGATTGAGGTCGGTGAAGAGGCTGTGGCAGCAATTAACGGCCCGGTTGTCCTTTGCGTGGGTGAACCAGCAACTTTCACTGCGGCGGATGCAGGGCCCGGAGCGGTCTACGAATGGGAGATGAGCCCTGGGCTTTCCCCGGCTTCCGCTACTGGTCCGGAAGTAACCCTTTCTGCTCCTTTCTCCCATGGCCGGTTCAGCATTACCCTTTCCGTTACGGCAAATGGTTGTACGGCTGTCCAAACCCGGCAAATTACAGCTACTCATAGCCCCTTTTACTGTGGTGCTCCAATGCCCCTGAATGCAAATATCACCAACGTACAGGGCGTAAGCAGCGTGAAGCTGGACTGGATTCTGGAAGAGTTGGAGCCGGGGTACACCTACACGGTTATGCACGCCATGGCCGGCGATAAGATATACCAACCGGTTGCCCGGTACGATAAACCGATGAACTATATCGGGAATGCCTGCTTCTATGAGCACCTGCATGAAAACCCGGAACCCGGTGTTCATCACTACCGGATTACCATCCACAAGCCTAATGGGGAGGCTGTTTACTCAGAGGAAGCCACAGTTGTCCTGCTGGATGAGGTACTATTATTTCCCAATCCGGCCCGTGAAATGGTGACCATATCCCTCGCTAATCCCTTCGAGGCGGGCGACCGGCTGGAGCTGTATAATGCTCTTGGCCAGCGTTTGAGAACCTTCAGCGTCCGCTATGGCGACCGTCAGCTGGATGTTGATGTATCACAACTGCCTGCAGGGCCTTACGTCTTCCGCCTGCTCAGAGGGCAGACGCGGTGGGAGGTGCTGCCATTTGTGAAGGAGTAGGGGAGTAGTCTTAGGTTGTAGAGAGACGAATCCATAATAACTTCTTTCAGAGGCAGTTTCACAGGCGTAGGCTAATAAACAACCGGAAATGTCGTCAATCTTTTTGGAATTGCCTTTATTCACTTATTTTATGACAAATAGCACAAAATGTATCAAGATATTCTGTCTAAAATACTTTGGTAGCAAGGAAAAAAGTACCATAGCGTTTCTTGGCTATTGAGATTATGTCAGCCCCTATTTGTTCATTAACATTTACTATTCAAAGGAACGATTACACTTGGCTTGGAGTTCTAACTTGAAATCCTCAGATTATGCCAACGATACCCATACCCAATTTCCAGACAGCCTTCCGGCAAAAAGCATTGCAGGGATCAGGCCTGCAACTGCGCCGCCTGACCAAAGCAGACGCACCGCAACTGACCACCTACGCCAACAACCCCAAAATTGCGGTCAACCTCATGGACCGCTTCCCAAGCCCTTACACGCTGGAAAATGCGCATTGGTTTATCAACTACGCAGCAGAAAATGAAGGGGAATCGGTTTTTGCCATTGACCAGGGAGAAGGGCTCATAGGCATCATTAGCCTGATCTTTAAGCCTGATATTTATGCCGCCTCTGCAGAGTTGGGGTACTGGCTGGGCGAGCCTTTCTGGGGGCAGGAGATCATGACGGGGGCCATCTCGCTGATTGTCACACATGCTTTTGAAGACTTACAGCATAGCCGGGTGTATGCGAATGTCTTCGACAATAACCCCGCTTCCCAAGGGGTACTGGAGAAAGCAGGTTTCGAACGGGAGGGTATTGCCCGCAAAGCCATTGTGAAGAATGGCCGGATACTGGATGTGTGGACTTATGGGAAGGTTAATCCTAATTTGTAACCTAAGTTATTCATGGGCACGCCCCTTCTGATTTCCACTGCGGGCCTTCTCTTCCAGCACCTGTAGTTCCTCCATCTCTTCCGGCGAATACTGGTATTTGTCGATATTGTCGAGGTCGGGCTGCCCGGCATCCACCCAGGCGGTGTACCAGGCACTGCCGATGGAAAGGATCGTGGCGCGCATCCGGTCTTCCACCATGCCCTTCATACGCTGCTGATAAGCCCTGGCGTATTCCTGGCATTGGGTGCGAATAGTGCGGCCGAGGCGCTCCTCGTAGCAGTACTGCTTGTCTTCCGGGAACGTCTCGCTCAGGTCGCGCTCAATTTGCAGAACACTGTCCACAAGTTGATGGCTGGCCAGCACC
>CAZNHN010000403.1:0-4485 GCA_964572415.1 uncultured Phaeodactylibacter sp. | reverse complement strand
TAATTGTGGATCGTACGCCGGCTGCAGCCAAACCGTGCCGCAAGCTGAACAGAGGAGCCTGTCGCTTTGCGCCGGATCAGGCCGTCCAGGCGGTCTAAGTTTTGAAGTTGAGCGATTAGTTTCATCATCTTTGGTATTTCGGGGTCAATATCATTCTTTACTATACCACAGCACCGGTACCAATCCCGGCAAAGGCAGTCCAAGAGCAACTAAGTAAATGTTTCCACACCCTTGAAAGCCCAATTCCTGGATTCGTGCAATAAATGTAGTTTGATGCCGATCTGATGATCAGACAGAACTGCGTAAAACGGTTTGGTTAGAGTGCGCTTTTGTGCTTAACATTGTTAAATTTACAGCTTTCTCTTCATAAATGCAAGACGAGCGGCTTTCTAAATTCCGCCTGCTGCATTGCGCACGATTCATTTATTTTTGTTTCCTACCTAAAACCTTTTAAGTGGCGCTCAGCGGTGCTGATGAGTTTGTAAATCACCCGTCCGTACTGCGCGGGGAGCGTGAGGGTGCAGAGGAGAAAAATAATCCAAAGGAGGAAAGGGCTGAGGTATATATTTGTTGCGGCCAATCTCTATGGTGATGACCGGATATACTAAACAAAGCTTACCCCAAAAGCAGCCTGACGCCTTCATTAAGCCGGAGCAGGCCATGAAGCAGCAGCAATTGGGGTAAGCCTCAAGTGCATTGAAGCGTTGACTAAACTATGACATCCGCATTAACACTAAATCCGGATGCCCACCAAAAAATTATAGGATACATCACTGACGATGCCTCTGACATGCCTGATCCTAGTACCTACGGACAAGGTTTTGTAAACGTCATAAGTTGCTGTCAACCCGAAATTGGCGTTGAAGGTGTTTTCATTCCTTGCGCCGAACCATAGAGATGGAGCATTCGGGTTAAGGTAATTTTCAACAAATCTCATTTCTCTGTACCGGTTCAAGCCGTAGCCTACCGATAAGTTTAACCGAAAGCGGTCGCCCCTTACGACATCATACCCCAACAATAAGCCCAGGTGAGCTTGTGACCTTTGCCAGTTCATGGTGTAGGAAAAACCGGAAACATTCTCCCCCCCCGCTGGTATTGCTTCAAATATATAAATATAGGCATCTGCGGAAGGATTGATTTGCTCAAACATATTCATAAAATGAAAAACCGGGCCAATATGCCAACGTTTGTAGATAAAGGTCATTTGCCCATCGATGTTTATCGCAGCAAACCCCTCTGCATCCGTCAGGCCGCTGCCAAGATCAATTGCAAACTTTTCCTGCGCCTGCGTGGCTGATGCTACATGTAGCAGAAGTATCCAAAAGAATAAGTGCTTAATCATGTTTCTTCATTTGAAAAGTGAGCCCACCGCCTGTATCGTGGGTAAAATCAGGAGCATTGGCTATAGACGTGCTCCATAATCGTATAAATTTAAGCTGCCTTTGTGCAAAAATTTTGCACTCTGCCATTTTCCTGATATTTTTTATTTATTGAACAAACCGCTTTGGCAGCCCGCTTTCGACTCCAAGCCCATGCCCGGCAGGCTCGCCCTGCCCATCATTATTTACTATTTGTCTCGATTTAGCGTATAATTGAGCCCAACTATGTATTGCGTATAGGTGTAATTGAAAGGCTGAATATTATTAAGTATATAATGTGCGGTGAACCCCAGATCTAAAGAAAGCCCGCGCCAAATTGGCAGGTCATAGCCCAGCCCCCACCCAAGGTAACTCAGCCCGGCTACCCGGTAAGGATCCAGGTCGCCACAGGTACAATAGTCACCTACATAGTAAGAGGCTTCCGCAATCAGTCGGCTGACATCACGGGGCAGGAAATCATACTGTATAAAAGCACCGAAGAGGTTATATCGGGCTTTGTCGTTCTGCCCCTGTTCTACACTTGACCCCCAAGTGAAGATATGCTTATGAGACAGCCCGAAGTACAGAGAGGGCGTCAGGCTCACTGAAATATTTTTCTCCCATGTTGTCTCGTTGTGCGTGTTACTGACGTCAGGGTTGTCTTCCCATACATGCGTTACAGAAGAGCCTATGACCAGGCGTTTCCCAAATGAACCCTCACCCTGAGCACGACACAGCAGTGGGATAGTCAGCGCTATTGATATGAAATAAATCTGTTTCATAGGCTTTATAGTTTTCCAATTTCTAATGACAAGCCCAAAAAAGGTTGGGCGAAAGCAGAGGCTAATGATCGATTGGACGGCCTGTAGTTGTAATAGCCTGTTTGCACTTTCACCCCATGCCCTACGCTGTAATAAAAGGCTCCACCAAATAAATAGTAAACGGTAAACCTGCCCGATTCCCGCACCCCCTCATCCCAGCTAAATCCTCCTCCGGCCAAGCCTGCCCGGATGTAAACCCCTATCTGAGGGTTTTGAGATAAATTATAGTCGGTGGCAAGGCTATATAACGCATTGAGCTCTCGGTTCCGATTGTTGTAACCGAGCACCATACTACCAACTGCCCAAAATGAGCGGCCTAGCTCAAAGCGACTGTCTAAATTTGCAAAATGAACCCAGAAATCACCCGTCACTCTATCAGGCCCAGGCATCAATGCATAATACGCCCCAAGCTCTGTTTGGGAACCCATTGCTGATTGCCCTTTTACAAATAGTGAAGAAAAACAAATGGCAGGGAATAAAAAAAAACTTGCCTTCATGGGCTATACACCAATTTAACTTGAAGCGGGAAGTAAGCAACCGGCTGCCAGTAAATAGCTGGCTTGATTTCAATCATATAGATCAATTCTAAACCTACCCGCTCAGATACAAAAAAGTGCAGGCCATTGCCTACGTTGAAGTAAGGTCTGAAAACACTCCCCACCCTTGGATGAGGATACTCTTTTTCCTGCTGAAGCCGAGTAAATCCAATCCCTGTATAAAAGTTTGGATAACAATGGATCAGCCCTCGTTTGACTTGTATTTTCCTGAATGCCCAATGTGACATAGCGCCGAAGCCCATCGTAAAGTAATCGTCTCCAAAAAGCTCATTATCGACAGAACGAAAAAAGACATCCGCAAATGCATGGACATATCGCTTTTTGCTCAACTTTATCCCAACTTGTAGCCTGGGTGCCATCTGAAAATCCCGATATACCAGAGAATCAGGCAAACCCGCCTTCCGGCTGACCCCTTCGTAGTATATACGTGGAGTTAAGGCCAAAATAACTTTTGGAGTCGCTTCCCTCTCCGAGGCGTAGTAATCAAAGTGCCGATCCTGAGCAGCCAGGCAGCCTCCTGTATACATACCTAAAATTACAATCCAAATCTTAGCCAACTGTTTGAGCTGTTATTACAGTAATTTAAAGGACCACAGAAATCTATACCTGCCAAGCCAAACGACCAAAATGTGCGCAGGCGTCTTCGGTAGAATGATCTCTGGTATACAATATTAACTCCTCCTATTCCTACAGGCATGAAACCACTCACCCTATTACGCCAGCCTAGTAATGACAGAACTGGAGCACCTCCGAATACTATTTGCCTCCGTCTTCCATTTGTACATCTGGCTCCGTATCTTTCGTCATCATTAATCTGTGTAAGCAAAGATCGTGCTTCTGTCATATCAAGTGGGGATAATTCGCTTCTCACTTCCTCTTCTAATGCCACCCACCAATCAGGAATATTACCAATCGAGTCCACTATTCTATCCAAATTTAAAGAATCTGCAAGAAATGCCAACCGATTGGCAATTTGGTCGTGCAATCTTGGATTTAGCCCTTTGCTCTCTCCATATGCATAATACAAACTTTCATTGGAAAATTTATGCATAATTATTAAGACTCCTCCATTCTCGTCTAATAATGCTTCCACAAGGTGACGATAACCAGTACTACTATCATCAACTTCTTCTGAAGCAAATGGCGCTGAAATAGTAAGATCTACTCTGTATTCATAATTAACTTCTTTTTCACTCCGATTTTCGATTGAGGAGTTATTGTAAACATCTTGTTCAATTGACGGTAGTTCCTTTTCAGGAACATAGTCAGACTTTTCTTCACAACTGAACACTAAGAGCGGCAACATTAGCAGAAAGTAAAACTATCGTTTGTTCTGTTTTGGAAATAATTCATTTAGTTTCATCTTTAAAAGATTTAGAATAAGTTAAGCTAGAGCTAAAGTCCTTCGTATGATTCTTAGATTGATTATTCACTATTAGAGCTTATCAAAACTAATATTTTGTACGCGCGTTTGCATAGAGGTCCTCTCAAAACAAATTTTAATAAACGCTATCAAGAACGAACAAAGAACTGAAGAATAGCAAATCACCTTCTTTGCAGGCATCGGCATTTTCCTCTTGCCCTACAAACATAAATGCAGTTTGTGCAAAAATTTTGCACTCCAACATTTTTCCGCCATTTTTTTGAAGTTTTTTTCCAAAAAAACCACCAATTCACCCCCCTGAACCCGCCTTACCAGAATGAAGCAACCTGTGGAGGTCCACCGGCAATGGCGTTTCGTAATAATAG
>CAZNHN010000402.1:0-4525 GCA_964572415.1 uncultured Phaeodactylibacter sp. | reverse complement strand
CCATGCCCCGGCTCAGGTAGTATTCCACGAAAGTGAAACCATTGGCCAGGGTGAAGGCCAGCTGCGTGATCGGGTTCGCGCCTGCTTCCGCAATGTGGTAGCCGGAAATGGAAACCGAGTAGAAGTTGCGCACCTTATTTCAGATAAAGTATTCCTGCACATCGCCCATCAGCTTGAGGCTGAATTCAGTGGAGAAAATGCAGGTGTTCTGTGCCTGATCTTCCTTGAGGATGTCGGCCTGCACCGTGCCGCGAACGGATGACAGTGCTTTAGCTTTGAGTTCGTTGTAGACGCTCTCTTCCAGCACCTGGTCGCCGGTGAGGCCGAGCAGCAGCAGACCGAGGCCGTCATTGGTCTTAGGAATTTCACCGCGGTACTGCGGGCGGGGCAGCCCGCGGTCGTTGTATAATTCCTTCAGCTTGACCTCGACCTTGTCCTCCAGCCCATGTTCGCGGATGTACTTTTCGCACTGCTGATCGATAGCAGCATTCATAAAGAAGGCGCAGATGGTGGCTGCCGGGCCGTTGATGGTCATGGAGACCGACGTCTTTGGATCGCAAAGGTCAAAGCCGGAGTACAGGCGCTTGGCATCGTCGAGGGAGCAGACACTCACACCGGAATTACCAATCTTACCGTAGATGTCCGGGCGGTAATCCGGGTCTTCACCGTAGAGTGTCACGGAGTCGAATGCCGTGGACAAACGGGCGGCAGGCATGCCTTCGGACAGGTAGTGGAAACGCTTATTAGTGCGCTCCGGGCCGCCTTCTCCGGCAAACATACGGGTGGGGTCTTCCCCTTTCCGCTTGAAGGGGAAAACGCCGGCGGTGTAGGGGAATTCTCCCGGTACGTTTTCCTGCAGGGACCACCGCAGGATCTCGCCCCAGTCCTTAAAGCGGGGCAATACCACGCGTGGAATGCGGGAGTGGGAAAGAGATTCCGTAAAAGTGGGTACGCGAATCTCTTTGCCACGTACTTTATATATGAATTCATCGGCCTTGTACTGCGCCTTTTTGTCTTCCCAGGTCTCGATGATGCGCTTGCAGTAGCCATCGAGCCCCAGTTCTACTTCTTCATAGGCTTTTTTCAGGCTCGCCAGGGTTTCGGTTTTGTTGGGCAGGTTGTCCTCCGCTTCAATCGCTTTGATGGATTCGTTAAGGGCGAAGAGCTTGCGTGCCACTTGTTCCTGCCGGTCCACCCAGTCATCGTAATTGCGGTTGGAGTCGGAGATTTCCGAAAGGTAACGTACCCGTTTGGGCGGAATGATGAATATCTTTTCGCTCACCTCATCGCTGGCCATAAAGTCGGACTTCAGGTCGGCCCCGGTGCGCTCCGCGAGCACGTCCATCAGGGTGCGGTAGAGCTTATTCATGCCCGGGTCATTAAACTGAGAAGCGATGGTGCCAATGACCGGCATCTCGTCCAGCGATTTGTCGAAGAGCATGTTGTTGCGCTGATACTGCTTCTTCACATCCCGGAGGGCATCCTGTGCGCCCCGCTTGTCAAATTTATTGATGGCAATCACATCAGCGAAGTCGAGCATGTCGATTTTCTCCAGCTGTGTGGCGGCCCCGTACTCCGGCGTCATCACATAGAGCGACATATCGGAGTGGTCGATGATTTCTGTATCGGACTGCCCGATGCCGGAGGTTTCCAGGATGATGAGGTCGTACTGTGCGGCTTTGAGGATGTCGATGGCGTCCTGTACGTGCTTAGACAGTGCCAGGTTGGACTGCCGGGTGGCCAGGGAGCGCATGTAGACGCGGTTTTGCGCCAGGTTGCCCGTGACGGCATTCATGCGGATGCGGTCGCCCAGCAGTGCGCCGCCCGTCTTTCGCTTGGACGGGTCCACGGAAATGATGGCGATAGTTTTATTGTCGAAGTCCATCAGAAAGCGGCGCACCAGCTCATCTACCAGACTGGATTTGCCTGCCCCGCCGGTACCGGTAATGCCCAGCACCGGGATGGTTTTGCCTTCGATATCTTTGCGCAGTTGTTCCAGCCAGCTGCGGTTTTCTTCCGGGAAGTTTTCGGCTGCGGAGATCATGCGGGCGAGGGCACGCGGGTCTTTTTGCTGAAACTGCTTCAGCTCTCCGTTGAGATTGGTGCCCACGGGGTAATCGCACTTTTCCAATACATCATTGATCATGCCCTGCAGGCCCATGTCGCGCCCATCATCCGGGGAGTAGATACGGGTGATGCCATAGTCGTGCAGCTCCTCAATTTCTTCCGGCAGTATGGTACCGCCCCCACCGCCGAAGAGCTTGATGTGGCCGGCGCCCCGCTCTTTGAGTAAGTCGTGCATGTACTTGAAGAACTCGGTATGCCCACCCTGATAGGAGGTAATGGCGATGCCCTGCGCATCTTCCATGATGGCGGTGTCCACAATTTCCTGTACGGAGCGGTTGTGGCCGAGGTGGATGATTTCAGCGCCGGAGCTCTGCATGATGCGGCGCATGATGTTGATGGCGGCGTCGTGTCCGTCGAACAGGGAAGCGGCGGTCACGATCCGAACTTTATGTTGCGGGTGGTAGGGCGCAGTGGTTTGCATACGTGGTTTTATTGGTTAAAAGCGGCGCAAAATTACAATAATTTTGCCAGACTATAATTTCTTTTAACTTGCAAAACATATAACAAACCAAGAGGGTAGAGGTTTTTTACTGGTCAATATGGACGAAATTCATCAAATCCTTTCACCTTAAGATTATAGTTCTTAACCAAAGGCTTTTTTATGAGGTCACAAACGAAAAATGTCTAAATGGGTACAAATTTGTGCGATCGGCAGGTGATGTCAAGGTTTTGCAAGCCTGCGGCTATGGGTATAGCTTTATCGATCCTATCCGTCACCTTGTCTTTCTACTTTTCACTGATGGGCTGCAATCTCTTCATCACTGCAAAGGCATACTCGGCAGTATGCTGTTATATCTTGAGTTGAGCAATTTTTGTGATTTTTTATACTGCTTTCGGATTTTTAGACGAAAAATAAGCGAAGACAATTATGTTTTTTGAACTATTTTAGTTAACATGATGTTTGGAGCCTGATGATTTAATTTTTAAAACCTAAGTACTTATGTGCGCCACACACCACACACCACATAATCGCCCTCTTTTTTGTGCTTATATTATCCTCCTGTGAAAAAGAGTATTTGCTAGAAAATGCAGAAGTGCAGGACTGCCAAATAGAACAGTGCTCTTATACCAGTGCATTAATAAATCAAATTGCTGAAGATAGTTCTTTCGTTAGGATCTTTCAGCTGTCGACTATAGACAATTATGTTCTACAGTCGTACATGGAAAATCGACTGGATACTACAGACATTTGGCTATTATTCGATGAATTAGGGGTAGATTACAGCAGCCCTGCACTAACTATTCAGCACGATAAAATCAGTTTTGAGGTTTACGACGATTTGATAGACTTTGTTGAAAACAAATATGCAGATTCTTTGATGGTTCAGTACTTTGAAGAGATAGAGCAAAATTGGGGCACATTTTACCACGATAATAGTTCAATCTTAAATGAGCTCGATCATCAGTATTTGGGGTCTGCATTGTCCCAAGCTTTCGAGATGTTGCTAAACAATCATCAGCAGGTTTTTTCAGAAAGGATAGTCTTTAGAACAAATGAATGCGAGGAGTGCTATCATGAACATGAGACATGTATGAGTGATACTCATATGAATGCGGGTGGAGCATTTGGTTCAGTAGCTTTAGGTGGAGCTGTATCTGGATTTATAGGTGGTGGACCAGCAGGAGCTGGGGGAGGATTTATCTTAGGTTTAGCAGGTGGAGCAGTTGCAGGTGCTTTTACTTGGGGCATAGGTTATTATCAATGTCAGCGTGATTTGAACAACTGCTTGACAAACAATGGCTGTGAGCAACTTGGTGGCGGTTGGGATGGCAGTGGGGGATGTCTTGAATGTGTTATCAAAACCTAATAACTATTGATAATAATTTCACCACCCACTAAAATAGCGGTGCATCAATACTAGGAGTATCGTCACTGGAGTAGGCCTTGTACACACGGTTGCTCTTGTCCCTGATGCATTGTTTGTGAGTGTTGTTATTTTCTATTGTTAATATTTTCAATATGTGGAAAGACCGTTACAAAATCGAGGATAAGAAGGATTTGGATATCGTCGGTTTTCTTACAGGGATAGTAGCGCTGTGTAGTACTTTTTTGATTCTTTTAAAAGCCGGAGAAATAGTTCCAGGCTTGTTATTGACTTTCACATTGTTGGCATTGTATGCCATCGTTTTATTACGTAACTTAAAAGTTTTAAAATCCGAGCGGTATAAGAAGTTCTACCGTTGGTTAGCTTATAGTATTTTAATCATTTACCCCTTCTATATGATAGGAATTATATGGCTGCGCTACTTTTATTTACCTTAGTGTATGTTTGGAGGTGCACTTCGGCTGATAACCAAAGCTTTGTGAATCCCGGTCATACCGGGACGTCATGGAAAAATACTTATTTGACCCTGACGATAAATGTCTGGATGTAAACACCCGCCAAACGCGCATTTT
>CAZNHN010000401.1:3799-4533 GCA_964572415.1 uncultured Phaeodactylibacter sp. | reverse complement strand
ATCACACTAAACGATTGTGTGCTGTCCGGGCTGACACGGATTGCAATAGAGTCCATAGCAATCAGCCGCCCATTGGCATCCAGCCATTGAACCATTTCCACACTTGCAGTATCCAGCGTAAGCAAAGCAGAATCTCCCGGACAAAGGGTTGGCGGGTCTGCGAAAGGGATCCCCATGGGCAAGTCCTCTGCCTCAACTGAAGCTTCGTCTGTAGCCGTACAACCGTTTAGGTTGGTGACCGTGACTGCGTAAAGCCCACCGGAAAAAGCGGTAATGCTGGCTGCCGTTTCACCGGTTGACCAGGTGTAGGCAGACAGGGTGTCTGGCAAAGCCAGTTGAATGCTGTCCGCCGGGCACAGTATCGTATCTCTGAGCACTTCCAACTGAAAGGTGTCAACCTCCACGACCAGAGAGTCCTGAAAAACACAATCATTCTCAGATATAGCAGTCAACGGAAAAACACCTGTGGTATCAATCTCAATACTAGCGCCGTCCCCGCCTGCTTCCCAAACAAATTCCACGCAGTCATCACAGGCAACAATGACGGTCAAACTATTGCCTTCGCAGATCAAAGTATCCTGAAAAGGAAGGATCTGAGGTGCCCGCCAGGTCGTAAGGTTAGGAATGGTATCCGGTGGGCTTAAGTTGAGGCTGCCATCTTCCACTACACCAACCTCCCAGGGGATATACTCCTCTGTAAGCCCTACTGTTGCGGAATCACCAGGACAGCCCCG
>CAZNHN010000401.1:2111-3789 GCA_964572415.1 uncultured Phaeodactylibacter sp. | reverse complement strand
TTGGATTGATAATCACTTAGTAAAAGCTTCAAAAGATAGAACAGGCTTATTTATGGATAAACCTGAATTTGTAATTAATCCAGCTACAGGTAAAAAACTGAAGAATTGGTGCAGTGAAGGTGTGTCCTTAGAAAAGGTCAAAAAAGAGATCAGCAAAAGTGGCGCCATCCAAAAGGGAAAGCCCTCCAACCGGGCCCAGCCACGAAATATTGATGTGGTTATCGAAGGTATTGACAACCAGCCCGCTTTCGAACGCCGGATCAAATTGGGCATCCTGCAGGATAAGGGTTGAGTCCCAGCCAATCGAAAACTGAAAGCTGACCACCGATTCGAAGTTATAGACTTCAATGGGAATCTCCATCTCTGCGCCGCTGACCAGGAGGGTATCCTTTAGTTCGAAACGAACCTCCTGCCCGGTGGCGACACCGATGCTGCTTATCCCCAATAGAAAAAGTATGGTAATTCTCAGCATAAAAAGAGAAGTAGAGCAGCACAGGATAGCCTGCGCTGCTCATGTTTTTTAGTTCAACCCGCTTACCGGACGATCATCATAGTCTTCGCTTCCGTGTACGCTTCCGTACGGAGGCGGTACTGGTACAGGCCCGACTGTAGTTGTTGGGTTGAAATATTCAGCTCGCTAAAGCCCTGAGGGAAAAGCTGCTCATAACTTGCCACCACACGGCCAAGTGGATCGATCAGGTCCAGCGTTGCCCGCTGTGCAAAAGGCAGCGCAAACTTGATACGAGTCTCTTCTTTTGCCGGATTGGGCATGTTTTGGTACAAGTAATAGCCGGCCTGCTGCCCTGCAACCGGGTTATCGGTCAGCGCTTCCCATTCCAGTTCTACCTGATATTGTCCGAGGTTCACATCGGTGGCTTCCGCACGCATGGAATTCGTATTGATCCACAGTAGGTCGCTTATGGCATTTATAGTGTTCAAAGCCTTAAAACGAAGCGTAAGTACCGGCGTGTCTTCATTCAGCGATAAACCCGTGGCTGAGGGGTCGACCCAGGACATGCGCAGGCTGCCTGCTTCTTCATCGTGGTAGAACTGAGGCTGAATCGCCTGGCTGGCCTCTGCAAAACCATGGAATTCGAGTTCGTCAGCTGCATATTCCAGCGCCAGCTGAAGGCCGCCCATATTTTGAAAATCTCCACTGGCAAATGCGACTTCAAAGAAATCGCCCGCCTGAACGGTCCGGTCTGCCAACTGTAGTTTCACACTCGCTGAATTACGCACCTCAATTGGATCATCGTCCATCAGGCTCGAAGGATCTGCATTGCCCAGAATGTCGCCTACCTTAACTCCTACGAAGTTGAAAGTCGTATCATCCTGGATTTGGTCGACAGTCACTTCTTCCGGATAAGTAAGCACAAAGCCCTGATTGTCCATATTAAAGCCTGTCAGTTCGGAATAGTACTCCGGCACGAATGTCCAGGACTTGCAAAGGTCTACATTAGGGTTCCCTACAATGACCTGCTGTACGCGGATGATATCTGCCGCATTGATCGTTTCATTGCAGTCGGAATCAGAAGCGACCATCTGATAGGGGGAGTTATACTGCCCGACCGGTCCCGGTCCAAAAACCGTGTATTGCTGCACCAGGAATAATGGGCCGGTAGTCACTCCATTCACCGGATTGGTTTCCTTGACGCAGTAAATTTCTACGTCCTGACCG
>CAZNHN010000401.1:1220-2037 GCA_964572415.1 uncultured Phaeodactylibacter sp. | reverse complement strand
CCAGGCGCGTAAAAATATCAGGGTCATCGTCGATGAATATATCGGTGGAATCACTCGGGTTGCCGGAAAGGAGCACATTCACGAAAAAGAGCGTATCTGCCCCACCGGAAGTCACTAGTCCTCCCGGAGCCAAAGCAGAAAACTGCCCGTTGGCATCATTGAATTGGATATTCCCGGCACTGATCAGATTGCCGGAAAAGCCCTGGAACTCACCGACACCTGCCGTTTCAAACCTTAAGGTGCCTTGCAGTGCAGCCAGTGTGCCTTCGTATTCTCTAAGGATAACAGGTACCGGCACCACCTGACCTTCAAAGCCTTCGTTTTCACCGACGTCTAGTGAAATCTGCCCGGCATTCGGCTCTACAGTGACACTTTTAGCAATTTCATCGCTTCCACATTCATTGGTGAGGCTCAGGGTGACTGTGTAAATACCCGGAGCAGCATAGATATGGACAGGGTTAGCAGCAGTACTGGTGTTGCCGTCACCAAAATCCCATAAAATCTGGTCAATAAGCCCAGGGTCCGGATAAGAGTTATTGGTCATGCTGGCTAAGCTGCCAAGAAGCAGTGCATCAAAGTCCGCCACCGGCACATCTTGCACTTCGATGGTGACTTCAGCAACATCCTCCACACCATCGGCATTTTCGGCCTCCAATCGCACGGTATAAAGGCCAGGCTGAGTGAACGTGATGGGCCCTGGATCTTCGGTGGTATACAAGCTCGGCGTCACCCCATCAATGATCCACTGATAGGCCACCGCGTTGACCGAGGTATTGTCGAAAGTAACAGTCAAAGGGGCGCAGCCCAGCGTCGTACT
>CAZNHN010000401.1:0-1210 GCA_964572415.1 uncultured Phaeodactylibacter sp. | reverse complement strand
CCAATATGGCTCTAATATGTGCAATTGTCTGACGTTGAGAAAAGAGATTCCCTCTCTGGCCGCCGGGGAAATCAACACAATTTTTAAATTTTTTCCATATATATTATTTTCATGATTGTATATTCTTTTTAATGTATCTCTCTTGTTCGCCGTCTCACTCCCCGAAAATACTCCAAATCTATTTTTCCCAATTCCATGAGCATCATAATTTTTGTATCCATATGCCTCCAATACTTTGATCATGGTCTCAATTCCGCCATATCCCTGAAAATTGGAATATATCAAAATTTTTCCGTTTTTTTTATGATAGTACACAGGTACATTTAATGATGGAAAATATAGAAGTGTCAAAAGAGAAATCGACCGTCAGACCATTGACATCTGTATTTATACTGGTTGCTGTTACGGCCCCATCATTCCCAATCACAAAATCAACAGAAGCTGTACACTCCTCTATGTCAAGAACATTAGCGGTATAGCTACCGGGGGCCAAGTCTGTAAATACACCTGCCCCATCGTTTTGGATGGAGCCTGGGGTGGGGCCGCTCAGGTCGTAGCTATACGTCGGGATACCACCGGAGGGGACGATGGTTACCGCTCCGGTTGGTTCGCTGCAGGCGGCATTGATGAGGTTGGTGGTGGATAGGGAGAGGTTGCAGTTGCTAATTGTCCCTGTAACATAAATGCTGTCAAGATAAATACCATCCTCAGAAGCTTCAGTACTACCAGAGAAATCGTCTTCTCCCCGCTGTTGAAATCGAACAACAAATTGATCTGTAAGGGTTAGATTGTTAGCGGTTGCTAAATCTGAAATTGATAGTTGGTAATTCACAAAGGAAAGATTAGGTTCATTGGAAAAATCAAACCCAAAAACCTTAGAAAAACTGTTTCCTCCATCATCACTAAAATAAATACCATCATCATCATCTGTCCCATCGTAAGAATCAGCAATCAGGAAAGTCAACGCTACATCTCCTTGGTTGGCAAGGTTCAAATGTAGGTCTAGTGCATTTGTAGTAAAGATACCGTCACCATCGCATCTCCGCCCCATAATTACCCCTCTAGTGTTATCCACTCCACCTCCATCTTCTATGGCGACTACCCCCATTGGGCTAGTGATCGAATTATTCGTATTTATAGTTGAAGTGGCATCAGCAAAATTCCAAGCCCAAGAGTCATCAAAAATCCCTGTTTCAAAGTCATCAAAGAA
>CAZNHN010000400.1:0-4537 GCA_964572415.1 uncultured Phaeodactylibacter sp. | reverse complement strand
CACCCTTTGGGCTGCATTTGCCAAATTTTATCCTGCACTTCGTTGCTCTTCAGTCGCTTAGCTTTGGCTAGGCTCCTTCATCGCGCCTTGTTCAGAATAAAATTTGACTACATTCGCTCCAAAAGCGAATTCCCAACACAGTCTAAAAAAGCGCTGACTGCAACGAGTGCAATCAGCGCTTTTCAGGGCTTTAGGGTTCAGGATTTTACTGCACACTAATGCGTTGCAGGTGGTCCCCAAGTTTCAGCCAGTATATACCTGTAGCCAGGCCTTCGAGGTTGAGTTCGGCATGCACTTGTCCGGCGTCAAGCTGTTGTTGCCGCACCAGCTGCCCGAATGCGTTAACAAGATCCAACTGCGCAGAAGCCGGCAGCGGCACCTCAAGCTGTACCTGAAGCAGGCCTTGCACCGGATTTGGATATGCGCGGAATGCCCCTCCCGGTGTACCTTCCACTATTTGCTGAGGCATAGGCACCTGAGCCGCACGCGCACGCTCCCACTCTGCATCCCAGGTTTCAAGCGTTTCCAGAGAGAGTGCAAGGACTTCCGAATGGCCTCCATCTGTATCTTCCGGTTCTTCGCCAATAAAGCGCAGATTACTCACTACGCCACCGGCTGTGACCTGGTCGTTGGCAGAAAACAAAGCCATCCCTATTTCAACACATTCGGGCAGATTCAGCTCTACGGCATGAATGGGCGCGAAAGGGTTGCTGCCAAAGCGCAGTGCGCCCCTTACAACGTTGTTATTAGGCTTTCGCCAGAGCCGCATGAATACTCGTTCGCTATCTCCAGGGAAATCACCATAGAAGAGTACGTTACGGTCTCCTTCGAACACGAAACGCTCCTGCCAGCGGAAAATACTGGTCAGGTTAGATGTGAAGGAGGCATAAACATCGGAAGGATCATTGCTGGCCCGGATCATAAGCCCAATATTACTGCTGGGGTCTATGGATTCCACTTCCACCTGTATGCAGGTTCGGCCGCACAAGGTCCGGGTAATGTAAGCGTAGTTATCTTCAGTCAGGTCCGGTTGGTTGAAAGCAGTAGTGGTGATGGTGAATTCGCCACGCTCCGGGTTATTGGAAGTACAGGGATTGTAAGCAAAAGTGCTTCCACCGGGAGTAAACCCTACATTGAGCCCCGTCCAGCCAGGCAGCAGGGTGTCACCTATGGCTACCGTCACATCGGCATCACAGCTGTCCATATAGCCTAGTGCATCAGTCACGACCAGGCGGACGGACTGCGGCACTTCCACATCATCACAGTAGAATGTAGCCTGCCCGGAGGTCGTCAGGTCAATTGCCTCGTAACCCGGCGTACTGCCATCGTCAATATCAGAAGGATAAACCGTACCCTCACCCAAGGGGCCCAGGATAAGGTCAAAATTCTGGCATACGGCTTCCGGAATGGGGTGGCAGGTATAGGTCAATTCATAATTCCCGGTGGCCCCATCGGCCCCATCCACGTAGACATAGTAAGTTACGCCAGGTTGTGTGATGCCATGCAGGAAAGACGTACTGCCCGTGCCGCCATCGTCATCTGACAACACACAGGTAAAGTCACCTTCACAACCATCCGGGCTGACATATACGGAAATACGGGTGTCGAAATCTGTATCGGGGTTGTCTGTTGTAAGCACGCCAATCTCCCCGTTGCCCTGAATGGAATACCAGGCCCCCTGCCCAATCTCCTCAAAGCAAGCCGGTGGGCTATCTACGATCGTCAGCAGGTCATTGGAAGCGCTCACCGTTGTACCACAGAGGAGTTCAGTTGCCCGCTGACAAACATCATTACGCATGGGCGGGATGAAACCCAGCGACCAATCGACAACGGTACCTTTGTCGGTGCGCACATCGTCGCAGATTTCCAGCTTCCAGGTACCATTGACTGGTTCACCGGCGAAAGCTGCCGCGATAGAGCCCCCTTCGGCCTGGAATTTTCCTTCGAAGGGGGGCATACCGCTCGTAATGGGCAGCTCACCATCCTGGAAGCGGGTATTGTAGTAATTGGCACCAAAGCCATTGTCTGTCGTCAGCTCTAACGAAGTCCCGGAAGGAGAAGTCAGGTAAATATCAAGATCACCGGACCAGGTATGATCAATATTGATCTGTACGTAATACAGTTCGTGCTCATCGCCAATTTCACCCGTCAGGGGTACTTCAACAGTGAAGGGCGTGAGGTCCGGGCATTCATCATCGGGGATATCCCCGGTAGTACCCTGATAAATCTGAGCGTGCGCGAGGGCTCCGGGGAGGAGTAGTACCAGAGCCAGCCCAAACCGCAGGTGCAGCGGAAAAAAGAAGAGGTTACGTACAAAACTATTCATAAGATTAATGATTTGGCGTTGGCCGTACACACGGGCACGGCAACATCTGGTCAATGAATATCAAGGCATCTGACAATGGTCAGCGGCTCGATAAATTCTAATCTTAAGTTTGTGATTTGTACGAGTACGTTTCTGCAAGAGAAATCCGTCCTCTGTGATTTGTGCCGTAAAGATATGGTAATTTTGGGGAATTCCAGGCTTTGTTTTTTGAATTGTGGGAAAAAGGTGGGTGCACATAAAGTGGAAGAAAGCGGCACCACCGGCTCTTCGCGCACTTTGCATGAACCCTCAATAAAAGGAGTTGGTGGATGTACGCAAATCCTCCGGTTTTCTCGCGCCTGATTAATGGGCGTTACCTGTTCTGCGAAAATCCTCGTACTTTAGCGGTCTGTGCTTCACGCTTCCATGACCCCAATCTCTGCCCCGATGAAAAGTTGAGCAATGCCAGGTTGCGGCCGGAATGGGAGTAAGCAAGCATGAGAGAGATCTTGCGACTTTAATAAAAAATGAATGGGAACGATAGAATTTTTCAGAGAGGGCATTCGGAACCTCCAAACAGTAGGCACGCTGACCCGTAGCTCCAAACAGCTCTGCAAGGGCATGATCAAGCATATCGATTTTGAGCAGGCTAAGGTCATTGTTGAATTAGGTGCAGGCGACGGGGTCATCACTAAGCATATCCTTCGCAATATGCGCCCCGACGCGAAGCTGATCGCTTTTGAGGTGAACCCTAAATTCTGTGCGCAAATGCGCGAGATCCAAGATGCCCGCCTGATTGTAGTGGAAGACTCTGCAGAGCATATTGGCAAATACCTGGCAGAAGCCGGTGCAGAGGAAATAGATTTTGTCGTTTCCGCCATTCCCTTCGTAGCGCTACCCAAAGAGCTTGGGCGCCTCATCGTTGGCAAGGCGCACCAATACCTTAAGAAAAAAGGCTTGTATATCCAAGTCCACTACTCCCTTGTTATGCGTCCGCTGTACAATGCTATTTTTGGCAATGTGGATACCAATTTCGTGCCCATCAATGTGCCACCTGCTTTTGTTTTGGTGAGCCAGAAACGATAAGCGACCATAGATGAACCGACTCCTGCTATTCCTGCTCTTATTTTCTGCCTGCAACCCCTCGCCAGAGGCTAATGAAGAATCGGTAAGTGAACTGCCTTCTGCACCTGATGTCCTCCGCCAAAGCCTGCAATTTCATGACCCGCAGGAGCGATGGCTCACCAGTCGGTTTCGAATGGTGATCGATGAGCCCCGGACCAACTTCCCGGAGCGGCAGAGCACCATTCTGATCAACTTGCCTGAACAGACCTTTGAGGTGACTCGGGATTACGAAGGCACGATTGTGCGGCGGGGTATTGATGCAGAGCGCTGCTACAGCTTTATTGATGATCAGGCCGTGGACCCTGCCGACTCTGCCACCATAAATCAATACCGGTTGCAATGTGACCGCACTCAGGGCTACCAAAGCTTTTACCAGCTGCTGACGGGGTTGCCGATGACCCTGTTCACACCGGAAGTCTCCCTTGGGGAAAGCGTAGATGCCGTAGACTTTGGGCCCTATGCCTGCTACGCCGTCTCCGCCCGCCTCAACAACCCGATCATCAGCGAACAGTGGATGTTTTACTTCGACCGGGCCGATTATCAGCTCAGAGGGTACCGGGCAGCCGGCGAGGGCGCAGCGGAATACCTTGAGCTCGACGGGCTTGTCTCGTTCAACAATATGCAGCTGCCCCGCATGCGGCATTGGTACAATCTGGCAGACACCACTTACCTGGGCTCAGATATCGTGATTAACATCGAAGCACTTTAACAACACAGCCAGATCACCTGTCTGCCTGTTTGTACAGGTCAATATAGTGCTGATCCAATTCCTCAGAATCTTTGTACTTCACCCGCAGGGCCTGTAGCTCCTTTTCCAGCTGTGCCCGGATTTCTGAGTAGGCGAAATCATTGATCAGGTTGTTCATTTCCAGTGGGTCACGCTTGCGGTCATAGAGCTCCCAGGTGTCAATGTCATAGTAGAAGTGCACGAGCTTGTAGTCTTCGGTGACGATGCCGTAGTGCCGTTTCACCATATGCACGGCCGGATACTCATAGTAGTGGTAGTACACCGCGTCCCGGTCCCAGGCATCGGTATCCCCTTTGAGCAAAGGCACCAGGCTTTCACCCTGCATATCATCGGGAGCATCCACGCCCGCCACTTCAAGC
>CAZNHN010000399.1:0-4539 GCA_964572415.1 uncultured Phaeodactylibacter sp. | reverse complement strand
AGCGGGTACGACGCCAAAGTATTCGAAGTCATCGTGCAGGTCAATGAATCGGATTCTATTCTCCGCCCGGCCATGACCACAAGCAATGAGATACTCACCGGCACTTACGATGATATGCTCTCCATTCCTCTTGAAGGCCTGCAGTCCGACAGCCTCTCCTTTGTATATAAGGATAGCGGTTCCGGAGTCGTCCGGCAGGAGGTCATCACCGGCTTGTCTAACGCAGATGAAATCATCGTGGAATACGGCCTGTCCGAGGGTGACCAAATATACCTGGTACCGCCCCCTAGTGCAGAAGACGCTAATTTTGTGCCCCTCGACCCGGCTATTAAAGAAGACATCCGCAAAAAGCAGAAAGAAGCAGAAGCCAAACGGCAGGCAGAAGCCCTGCGCCGGAAGGAATCTGTAAAAGACATTGAGCCGCCCAGCAACAGCAGAAACAGCGGAGGCAACGTCATCATCTTTGACTAAACCACCCAGCGGGCAAAACCTGATTCTATGCAGCGTGTACTATTCAACTTCCTGCTGGCGGTGGAGGGCGTCAATGCCAATAAGCTCCGGTCTTTCCTTACAGCCTTGGGCATCATTTTTGGTGTGGGCGCAGTGATCGCCATGCTCGCCATCGGCACCGGGGCCAAACAGGCGATACTCGACCAAATGAAACTCATTGGCACCAATAATATCGTTATAGAGGCGGTGGTACCGGAAAGCGGGGAGGAAATCAGGACAGAAAATGAAGAGGAAGAAGAGAAAAAGCCTTACTCACCTGGGCTCAGCCTCGCAGACCTGGCATCCATTCAAAAAACCGTTCCTACTGTAGACCGCCTTAGCCCTGAGATCATCCTCCCTGTGAGCGTAGTCCGGGCAGGCCGGCAGGAAAAAGGGCGCTGTATCGGGGTGGAGAATGACTTTTTCGAACTCAACGGGCTGGAAATCGGCCAGGGCATCGCCTTTCAGCCCGTGCATATGGAAAAAGGGGAGGCGGTTTGTATTATTGGCACAGAAGTGAAAAAACGCTTCTTCAGTGAGGAGGACCCGGTCGGCAAGCTCATCAAATGCGGCAAAACGTGGCTGCGGGTCATTGGTGTACTGAAAAAACGTAATGCTTCAGAGGAAAGCCTGGCCCGCCTTGGGATCCGGGACTACAATTCGGATGTCTACATCCCGGTAAGCACCGCATTGCTCCGGTTCCGTAACCGGGCGCTCATCACCCCGGATGACCTGGGGAATAACGACGAAAACAAAGCTAAAAACTATCATCAGCTCGACCGCCTTGTGGTGCGGGTGGATGACAGCAAGAAGCTCCGTGCCAGCGCAGATGTGATTGCCCGGATTTTGCAGCGCCGCCATCTGCAGGTACCAGATGTGGAAATTGAAGTGCCGGAACTGCTCCTCGAGCAGGAACAGCAAACGCAGGAAACCTTTAACCTCGTACTGGCGGTCATTGCCGGCATCTCCCTCCTTGTTGGCGGTATTGGCATTATGAACATCATGCTGGCTTCTGTCCTGGAGCGCATCAAGGAAATAGGCGTGCGCCGCTCTCTCGGCGCCACGCAGCTCGATATCATTTTACAGTTTTTGTTTGAAGCCGTATTCATCAGCCTGATTGGCGGGCTGATCGGCGTGCTGCTGGGCGTAGGCGCAGCAAAGACCATCGCCTCCTACGCGGAAATCCCAACCATCGTCTCTGCCTGGAGCATACTGCTGTCCTTTGGGGTCGCAGCGAGCATTGGCCTGGTGTTTGGGCTCTTCCCGGCACAAAAAGCCGCCAAACAAGACCCGATTAAAGCTTTGCGCTCCGACTAAAAATAAATCCCGATGAAGCATTACTTTTTTGTTGTTTTACTTGCCATCTCCGGCAACCTTGCCCAAGCTCAGCCCGATACCCTGCGGATGGGGCTTGAAGAAGTGGTCCGAATGGCACAGACCGGTGCGCCGGATGTGCAGATTGCGGAGACGGCCGTCAAGAATGGCTTTTGGCGTTATCAGTCTTTCCTGGCAGATTATCGCCCGCAGATCAGCTTTGGGGCCACCCTGCCTAATCTGAACCGATCCATTCAGACCATTACGCTGCCCAATGGTTCCGATGCCTTTATCGACCGGGCCCTTATGAGCAACCTGGCAAATCTGAGCCTGGAGCAGGACATTGCTCTTACCGGTGGCTCCATCTTTGCGCAAACGGCTTTGGAGCGGATTGATATTTTTGAAACCGATAATAACCCGGGCTCCACATCCTACCTGAGCACGCCTTTTGCGATTGGGTTTCAGCAACCGCTCTTCCAGTTTAATGCGCTGAAGTGGGCGAAGGAGATACAGCCTTTGGTGTACGAAGAAGCCCAGCGGGCCTTTTCGGAAGACCTGGAAGATGTCGCCTATAATGCCGCACTGTTGTTCTTCGATGTCCTGGTGGCTCAGCTCAACCTCGAAGCTGCCCAGCGCGACAAAAGAGATGCTGACACCCTCCTGGTCATCTCCCGCGGGCGCTTTGATGTGGGGCGTATTGCAGAAACGGAGCTCCTCCAGATTGAGCTGAGTGCCATGAATGCGGATGCTTCCCTCGCTTCCAGCCGGCTCGACCTACAGACCAGTACCGAAGCCCTGCGTAATTTCCTGGGCATTCAGGAGGCCGTTTACTTTGAGCCTGCCACGCCCGGTGAAATTCCGGTTTTCGATATTGATGCGGACCAGGCCCTCAGCCTTGCCCGGCAGAACCGCAGTGAGTCGGTTGGTTTTGAACGGCAATTGCGGGAAGCCGACCGGGAAGTCGCCCGCGCCAAAGGCACTACCGGGCCTTCTGCGGATATTAACGGCTACTTTGCTCTTTCTCAAACGGCCAATATGTTTGGCGATGCCTATGTCGACCCGCTGGACCAGGAGCGGCTCAACATCCGCCTGAATGTACCCATTGCAGACTGGGGCAAAGCCAGGTCCCGAATAGAAATCGCCCGCTCCAATCAGGAACTCACGCAGCTTCAGGTGCGGCAAAACCGTGTCAATTTTGAGCAGGAAATCCTGATCAAAGTGCAACAGTTCAGCCTCTTGCGCAATCAGGTGGATCTTGCCCTGCGCGCCTATGATGTGGCCCGCCGGCAATTGGAGATCACCAGGCAGCGCTACCGCATTGGCAAGATTGCAATCGCTGACCTGAATATTTCCATCAGCCAGGAGGCGAGTGCCCGGGCAGCCTATGTGAGTGCCCTTAGGGATTTCTGGCTCGCTTACTACGATTTGCGCCGCCTGACGCTTTATGATTTCGAGAACCAGCAAAGCCTGAAGCAGAGCCGGGAGTAGGGTCATTTTAGCTTAGCTTGGCAAGCAGCCAATCCCGGTTGTTAAGCGCTTGGGTCGCTTCAATCTTTGCTTTTAGTTTTGGATAAGACGCCGGAAGCTGCCGTAATAGTGCGCTGGAAAGTCTGATGAAATTCACATAAGGTGTTTTGACTTTTGTAGAAATGGACCGGTTGCGCCGCAGGAATACCTGGAAAGCCTTCAGTGCCGCTTCCAGGGCATCCCAGGCCCCTTGTTCGTAATAGATTTTAGCTAAAAGGGTGCGGCTGCCAAGGTTGTAGTGGATATCGGTAAACTCCACCTGCCGGAGTTGATCGAGGGCGGCTTCGTAGTCTGCCCTAAAAAAATAGAGCTCGGCAAGGTTGTAATGCAGTGCATCCTTTTGCTGATCAGCGGGCAGGTAATCGGAGTAAGCTTTGACAAAATCTTCCACCCAATCGTACCTTTTCAGATTGAGGCCTAGCTTGACCATGTTTTTATAGGTCCAGGGCGATAATTGCTTTTCCTCAATTAGAATTTTCTCATCAATTCCCTGCTGATACAATTGTAAAAGGTGTGGAGCAAAAGACCGTTCGCCCTCGCGTATCCTGCCAATGCAGTAGTTAATGGCGTAGTAGAGTAGGGGTCGGGCCGTTTCGGGGCTTAACCGGGCGCTCCACTCGCGGAACAAATTAACGTATCTGAAGAAAGTCTCCTGATGCCGGGCGGGTGCCTGCAGCATCTGATAGAGGTACAGATAAAGTTGATGCAGTGGTTTATGGCTCAGGTCTTGTCCGGATAAATGACTGACCACGGGCTCCACCAATGTGGTATCAAAAGCCTGATCAATCAGGCGCTGCCGGTTGAGCATTTCGCAGGTGTACTGCAGCTTCTGTAATAGGAAGAAATCATCAAGGGCGCTGTTGGCTTCCTGTAGAAAGGGCGTAGGCTGCCGGGTATTTTGCCGGAAAAACTGCTGTTCGGCCAGGTCGAGCAATTGCCAGCTTTGCAAATGATGCGTAGGGCTTAGGGGTGCCTTTTCCAGCGCATCTTTGGCTTTGCGGTTGGCTTGCCGGTAGTGCTTGCCCAATTGGAGCCGGATCAGTTCCTCTGCTTTGATTTGTTCGGCAAGGGCGGTGTCCTCCTGCAGGCGCTTCCAAACCAGCCAGTCTTCTGCCAGTTTCAGCAGGTCACTCATCAGTTGATTGAGCATTTGGTAGCGGTAAGGCTGCTTTGGAAAAAGGGCCCTAAATACGGCTTCCCGTTCCAAGG
>CAZNHN010000398.1:2133-4539 GCA_964572415.1 uncultured Phaeodactylibacter sp. | reverse complement strand
TCCATTAGCCGGGCAGGCTGTTTTTCAGAATAGTGCTCGCTGAAATTCAGTGTCACCATTTCCGGAGCTACACCATCGAGAAGTTGGTGGAGGCGGGAACTATCTAAAGGCTGGAAAAGACGAAAGAGCGGAGCCTGTACGCCCCCTTTAAGCCCTTCGAGCAGTGCCATGTTCGCCTGCTTTGTATCCTTGTAAACGTTGATGTATTCGCCGATTTCCCAGTCATTGCCCCGCCTGCCGGCGAGTAGGGGCGCTGTTGTTTGATGATCAATGTCTTCCGGGTGGTAGAACGGGGCGACTGTAATGTCTTCGTCTAGGTGCCACATTAAGTCTTCAAGTGGTTTGCCTTTCAGGTCTTTTTCCACTTTGGCAACCCAGGTGGCCTTGTCTACAGCAGGAAATTCTTCAAGTAGGTTTTTCATAAGTGGCGTTTTTTACTCCCTGCCAATTTAAAATAAAAAAAGCAGAGAGCCATTGCTCTCTGCCATCAAAGTGTCCTGTAATAAGAAACCCTTTACAAACCTACAAGCAGGAAGCCTCGCCGCCTGCTTACAGATGCCAGGGATACAGGGCGTTTAGGGAGTTTGTAACCAGGTTTCCATCATAGGTATGATTTTTGTCAGGGTATGGTGATCCGGGCTAAGGTTTTCAAAGTTAGGTTCCGGCAAATCGCTCGTTTGGTGCAAATTAGGGATGGGAGTACCCCAGTTTGGGCATCCTCCGGCCACTTTAAGGGTTTGGGTAGCATGGTAGGCATTCTGTCCGCAAAGATCTCTTACGACCCACTTTCGGTAGATTATACAAAAGCCGTCTTCATATAGTGTTTCATCATCCCAGGTCGCCTGAAAACTACAGGCTTCTTCCTCCAGACTGATTTGATCGTACTTAGTGGAAAGGTCACCATCAACATCTAAAATCGGAAAACCGGTATTGACCGGAGCTGAGAATAATGGCTTGCTAATCGCAGGAGCTTCAAATCCATCAAAGGATTCCGGGAAGATAATGTTATCCATATCGGGCTTTTCAATGCTGATTAGCTGCCGGAAAGTGCTGATTGGTGTTTCCCGGCTTACGGCTGTCCATGAACGTTCTAAAACCCCCAGGGCATTACTAAGGAACTCAAAATTGGCAAGCCTGACTTCGAAGCCTTCTTTTGTTGCTTCGGCAAAAAGCGTAATCGTATCTCCTGCGTTCAGGAAAGAAGAATTAAAAGTGCTGGAAGGCTGTTCAGGGCTAATGGCCTGCACAGCTTCATTATTGATAAACACTTCAAAAGTGTAGTTCGAAAAAGAGGAGCCCCCAACGTAACTCCAATCAAATCTGACGAATCCATCAGCCGGAATGGCAAGCTCGTAAGCTGCCTGGCTTCCGGGAGCCAGAATAATTGAAGCACTATTAGCCCCTTCAACTAATACTGAATTGGGAGCTCCGGTGACATCTACCCCACCGTCACCATTTCTTACCGCATGGCGCCAGTTGGACCATGCAAAATAGCCTTGCCAGCCCTGGCTTTGACAGCTCAGGTTGAAGTACTGGTCTTCGAAAGTGTAGGAAATCGACTCAGACGGTGTGTTGGATAGAACCGGCGGTGGTACCTGCCAGGAATCCTGACAGCGCACAGTACCATGTGTGCCTGTGAGAACAGGCGGTTGGGGGGGATTGGACGCTGCCTCATTCTGGGCGAATAGCCCGGTTGGCAACAACCATAAATAGGGAAGTATTTTTTTAAGTTTTGGGATTACTACTTGCATGTCGTACACTTTCTGCTAATCAGCCGTTCCTTTTGGCCAAACGATTTTCAGGGTTGACGCGAATCAACTGAAATTCAGTACTCAGAAAACCTTATTGAAAAATTAGCGGAAAAGAGAGTGGGTGGAACACGCAACGTGTTAAAACCAGGACATACCTGCTTTATCATGGGATTATGTAGTTTAAGGGATAAAAAAATTTGAAAGAGGTTCCTTATACAAAAATTAAACTAAGTACGGTGCCAACTTTCGTTACTACAAATATAGGATTTACTGCAATTTATTCCATACCGGATACCCGGTATTTATTAGATTTTAATTTTTGTTATTTGTATAGGCTTGTTTAACAGGGTAAAGATGCTCCGCCCTGCCACCTGACAGGACGGAGCAGGGCTTTAAGCTTCCGCCCCGGGCCGGTTCATCACTTTTTCCTGATGGTTAATGGATTCCTGGTGGACCGCCTTGAGGTAAACAGTAACAAACTCTTCGCTTAGCCCCTTGAGCTTGCCTTTGGTTACGGCGCGCTCCAGGATTTCATTCCAGCGGCTGCTTTGCAGAATAGCGATATTATTGCGTTGCTTATACTCGCCAATGCGTTCTGCCAGGCGCATACGATTGCTGAGCAGGTTGAGCATTTCTTCGTCAAGTTCGTCAATCT
>CAZNHN010000398.1:0-2123 GCA_964572415.1 uncultured Phaeodactylibacter sp. | reverse complement strand
TCTAATGTCTCGTTGAGTTTTGCTTTAATCATATACTCAACCAAACATTCCAGACAAACTTCTTCTTCGTCAAGTTCGTCAATCTCATGGCGCAGGTGCTCCAGGTTTTCGAGGAACTCCATATCATCAGTAGTAGGCTGACGGAAAATGAGCTGCTCTTTCATTTCCAGGAACTGTGCCGGGGTGATTTGCTGTGCGGCATCGCTCCAGGCGTTATCCGGATCCGGGTGCACTTCGGTCATATAGCCATCAAAATTGAGGTCGAGTGCTTTCTGCGCTACCGTTTGCAGGATGTCACGGCGGCCACAGATATGGCTATTGTCACAAATGATAGGCAAATCAGGGAATTCCCGCTTCAGGTCGATGGCAAGCTGCCAGCGCGGCACATTCCGGTATTTAGTCTCTCCGTGGTAGCTAAAGCCCCGGTGGATGACCCCAATTCGGGGAATGCCGGCTTTGTAAATCCGCTCGATTGCGCCAACCCATAGTTTGAAATCCGGGTTGATGGGATTCTTGATCAGCACGGGGATGTCCACACCCTTTAGGGCATCAGCCACTTCCTGCACGGAGAATGGATTCACCGTAGTGCGGGCACCCAGCCAGAGCACATCAATCTGATGCTTCAGGGCTTCGAAGACGTGCTGTGTGTTAGCGACCTCAGTAGTCACTTTCAGCCCGGTCTCTTCTTTGACTTTGCGCAGCCAGCCCAGCCCTTCGGTGCCGATGCCTTCAAAAGCACCAGGGCGGGTACGGGGCTTCCAGATACCGGAGCGGAATAAGTCTACGCCTTTGCCTGCCAGGGCACGGGCGGTGGTCAGTACCTGTTCTTCGGTCTCGGCACTGCAGGGGCCGGCGATAATAAGTGGCTTATTTGCCGGCTTCTCTTCTAGCAGAGGTTTGAAAGTCATATCCATGGTTACGTGAGTTTTAAAAGGTTATCGTAAAATGCGTTTGATATCATTGGCTTGTGCAATGAGTTGGTAAAAAGTATCAAAGTCTTTCTTGATGAGCAGCGACCGGAAACGGGCGAGCTGATTGATATGCTCGTCCAGTACGTCCAGTACGTGGTCCCGGTTTTGCCGGAAAATGGGTATCCACATGTTCGGCGAGCTCTTGGCCAGCCGCACCGTCGAGCTGAAACCACCGCTGGCCAGCTCGAAAATGCGCCCTTCGTCCCGCTCCTTCTCCAGTACGGTTAACGCCAGCGCAAAGGAACTGATATGGGAGATGTGAGACACATAGGCCGAGTGCAGGTCGTGTGCCTCCCGGTCGAGTTCAACGATGGTCATTGGAATGCTTTCGTACATCTTTCGTACTAGTTTCATGGCTTCGGGGGCGCTGCGGTCGGCATCAATCAAAACGGCGCACTTATGATCGAATAGGTTAGGGATGGCTGCCTCCGGGCCTGAAAATTCTGTACCCGCCATAGGGTGAGTAGCCACATATTGCCCGCGCTTCGGGTGCATGTCCACGGTATTGAGCAGCTCGGCCTTGGTGGAACCTACGTCAATGACCACCTGCTGCTCAACCAGGTCAAGTACTTGCGGCAGCAGTGTCAGCATAGCATCAACCGGCGTAGCGAGGATAATAAGGTCGGCCTTTTTTATACCTTCCTCAAGTGGCAGGTCTTCATCAATTAGCCGTCGCCTTATCGCCTTGTCCAGATTCTCCTGACTGGCATCGATACCGATGATGTGACTGGCAAACCCATTCTCCTTGAGGGTAATGGCCAGCGATCCGCCGATAAGTCCGATACCGATAATTGCAACTGTCATATTTAATGTAGAATGTAAATCTGTGTTAACTTCACCCATACGGGCCTTCGGAAATGTAAAAGTTTCTCATTTGATGGCTCCGCAGGCTTAAAGAGCTTTCCTTTAAAGGATTAAGAGTCTGGCTAACCCTGAGCCTTCTTTATACTAGCTGTGAAAATGGCAACCAGTTGACCGCACTCATTCAGAACGGGTTCAACAACAGCACTTTTCAGCAGTGGCTTTGCTTTTATGATCTTAAGGCAGACCTGCGATTCTCTAAGTTCTTTCAAAGCAATCCTCATTTTATGGATGAAATCTTTTCTGGATTCTGCACCCTGAGCTTCACCATAAAGCAATGCAGGTGCCGTA
>CAZNHN010000397.1:3575-4547 GCA_964572415.1 uncultured Phaeodactylibacter sp. | reverse complement strand
CTATATTTTATACGTGCCGTTGATGGCGAAGAAAAATTTGAAGCTGCTATGCTGGATTTAACAGCGGCAGGGATAATTACCAAAAATTAATACATACCTTATGAAAAAGTATCTTTTCAACCTGGTACTGCTCCTCTCCGCCACCCCTCTGCTGGCCCAATCTGCTTTTGACGTAGACCACATCAAAAGCACCATGGAGAAAGCCACCTTCTGGCAGTTGGCCCACCCCAAGCATAAAGACTACGACTGGACCAATGGGGCCTTCTACGCTGGTGTGTTTGCCGCTTATGAAACAACGCAAAACGAAGACATTTTCCAGGCCATGCTGGAGATGGGCAACCGGGTGGACTGGCGGCCGGGGCTGCGCCTTACCCACGCCGACGATCACGCCATTTGCCAAACCTATATCGATGTAGCCCGGGTACTGGAGGAGAGAGGCGAGAACACCTGGCGCATCATGAACCCTACTCGCATTGTCTTTGAAGACTTCATTGAATTTGAGTATGTGCAACGGGAGCGGCGGGACTCCATCACCTGGTGGTGGTGCGATGCGCTGTTCATGGGTCCGCCGGCGCTCGCCAAATATGCCAACTTCACAGATAATGAGCGTTTTCTCTATTTCAACGATTCTCTTTTCCAGGAAACATACGACCTCCTTTGGGATAAGGAAGAGCAGCTTTTTGCGCGGGATATCGACTATCTTTGGCAAGGGACCAATGAGGATAAAAAAGAAGCTAACGGCAAAAAAATCTTCTGGAGCCGCGGCAATGGATGGGTCATGGGCGGCCTGGTGAGATTGCTGGAGGAACTGCCTGCCGATTATCCCAAACGGCCATTTTATGAAAACCTCTATAAAGAAATGGCTTCCAAAATTGTAGCCATCCAACAAGAGGACGGGCTTTGGAGAGCCAGCCTGCTTGACCCGGAATCCTATCCCGGCGGAGAGACCAGCGGCAGTGGTTTTTACTGCTA
>CAZNHN010000397.1:2132-3565 GCA_964572415.1 uncultured Phaeodactylibacter sp. | reverse complement strand
GGAACCGATCTTTCTCGAAATGAGCCAGGCCTTGAAGGAACGGCAACAGCCGGATGGCCTTTGGTATCCGAATCTGGACGATCCCCTTCACATTCCATCGAAGGAAGCCAGTGGCACCGCGCTCAACCTGTTCGGCATGGCATGGGGCATCAATCAGGGATTGCTGGACAAAGCGACCTACGAGCCTGCCGTGCGAAAAGCATGGTCTGCTCTTTATCAAAACGTGAATAGCGAAGGGCGCGTAGGCTGGGTTCAACCAATCGGTCAGGACCCGCGGAAAAACTTTGGGCCGGACAGCTGGGAGGTCTATGGCACCGGTGCATTTCTGCTGGCGGGGAGCGAGGTGGTGAAGCTGATTGGGGAGTAATTGCCCGTGATTTTCTAGTCAGGTGGCGACTTCTAAGTCGCGACCTGACACAAAGCCTTATTTGAAAAAGCTGACCAATTCAAGCATGAGGTGGCGACTTCTGATGACGACCTGACTAGTGGTCTTGAAGCTCGTCTCCGGCTGCGATTCCAATATCGCCGCCGGAGTTACCGCATGGGAATTGCGGTGCATTGAACAAACAGTAGCAAAACCTAGCTCAGGCATGAAAAATCTATTGAACCTACAGTTGGTATTTTTAGCATTAGCTGGACTAACGCTGACCTCCTGCAAGGAAGAAAAGCCAACTAGTCCTTCCAAAGCCTTACCCAACATCGTCTTCATCCTCGCAGATGATTTCGGCTGGAAAGACGTCAGCTACAATGGCTCTGGCTACTACGAGACACCCCACATCGACCAGATTGCACAAGAAGGGTTCACTTTCACCAATGGCTATGCTACTTGTCAGGTGTGCAGTCCTTCCCGGGCCAGTATTATGACCGGGAAGTTCCCGGCACGGCACGGCATCACCGATTGGATTGGGGCGCGAGCGGATACAGCCTGGCGTAGTGCGGGACGTTTCAACCAATTACTACCGCCTGATTATGAACGGTCTTTAAGTCCTGCGGACACTACACTCGCAGAGGCTTTTAAAGCAGCAGGCTACCGGACTTTCTTTGCCGGCAAATGGCACCTGGGCAACGAAGGTTCCTGGCCGGAAGATCATGGTTTCGACATCAACAAGGGAGGCTGGGAAAAAGGCTCGCCCATCGGCGGGTACTTTTCGCCCTGGACCAACCCTAATCTAGAAAACCGGGAGCCTGGGGAAAACTTATCCCTAAGATTGGCAGACGAAACCGTCAACTTCCTGCAAACCCACCACCCAGACTCCACCGGGCAGCCATTCTTTGCTTTTCTGTCTTTTTACGCCGTCCACTCCCCTATTCAGACCACAGAGGAAAGATGGGCAAAGTACCGGGCCAAGGCTGAACAGCAGGGCATCGCACCAAGCGGTTACGAAATGGGCCGCTTCCTGCCCATCCGGCAAGTGCAGGACAACCCCATTTAC
>CAZNHN010000397.1:1444-2114 GCA_964572415.1 uncultured Phaeodactylibacter sp. | reverse complement strand
AATGATTACCAATATTGATGATAACTTTAAAGTATTGGAGCAAAAGCTTGCTGAGTGGGGCTTGACTGAAAATACAATCGTCATATTTACTTCCGACAACGGCGGTGTTGCTGCCGGAGATGCCTTTTCCACCTCCAACCTGCCCCTGCGTGGCGGCAAAGGTTATCAGTACGAAGGGGGTATACGGGAGCCTTATCTGGTCAAAGTGCCCTGGATGAAAGCGGGGCCGGCTGAAATTGCTACGCCTGCCACCGGCACCGATTTTTACCCGACTTTACTAGAGCTGGCAGGACTGTCAATTCTCCCCTATCAACACCAAGATGGGATCAGCCTGGTTCCTGCGCTTAAAGGCCAAGCGTTATCAGAACGCCCGCTGATTTGGCACTATCCTCACTACGGCAATCAGGGCGGAGAACCTTCGTCTATCATCCGGCTCGGTAACTGGAAACTGATCCATTACTACGAAGACGGCCGGCAGGAGCTATTCGACCTCTCCACAGACCTGGAAGAACAAAACGACCTTGCAGCAGAACACCCGGAAGTGGCGCAACGACTGCACCGGCAATTGTTTGAATATTTGGAAGAGGTTGGTGCCCTGTTCCCCCGGAAAGACCCGCTGTACGATGCCCAAAAGGAGCAGGCCTATCTGCAAAGTATCGAGAACGAGCTT
>CAZNHN010000397.1:0-1428 GCA_964572415.1 uncultured Phaeodactylibacter sp. | reverse complement strand
GGAAAAACGGCTACACATCCTGTCCCCGGATTTTGATGCCGGAGACTGGTGGGGCAGTCAGGTGGTGGTGGATTAGAGTAAAATACTTCAACAAACCACGATCAGAATACAAAGCACAAACTGGTGAACATGAACCGCAGAGATTTCCTGAAACATACCTCACTGACTGCAGCCTCATTAGCTGTATTGCCTAATCAATCTTCCAACTTTTCAGAACCTGCTTCAGAAAAAGTCTTGGCGGCGTACTACTTCCTGGCGGGCATGTATACGCTAAACCCCGCAAGTATCCGCGCAGAACTGGACGAGATGCAAGACTGGGGGACAGATATTGTCTGCATTGCAGTGACCTCCCTGACAGTCGACCGGGCACCCCGAAATGTCAACTTCATCGTTGAGGAGTGCCATAAGCGTAGTATGCGCTGCTTTGTCGTACCTTCCCGAATCGCTGGTATTACCGCCGGAGCGCCTATCATACCAAGCCCGTTTGCACAGTTGAACCCGGAAACCTGGATTAGAGATCAAAGTGGAAAAACACCGCAGCGCAAGGTTGGTCCTATTTGCAGCTTTTACCATCCTAAAGTGTTCGACTATTTCATTGATCTATCCTCACAAATGCTGAACCTCTGGGATCTGGATGGTTTCATCTGGGACGAGCCCAAAAGTACCTATTGGCAGGATTACTCCGAGCAGGCATTGGCCAATAATCCAGATGGGAACTTTAAAAAGTACATGGAAGATCATACTGATTTCTTCTCTCGTATCAATGCCTGCATTAAAGCTGAAAAACCCAATTGCACTATCGTCTATTTCGACGAAGCAGTGCGGCCCGATGCTGTAGTGGAAACCAGTGCCAAAATGAATCACCTGGACTACTTTGGCACCGATGGAAAACCATGGCCTCGGAATGCCTCTCCTCTGGGTATGGACAGTGAAAGGAGCAAAAAGGTCGTACCCAAGTACGGGGAGCGGTTCTTTACCGAAGCCCGGAAAAATGGGCTCCAAACCATGTGCCTGCCCGAAAACCACAATATGACCAAAGCAGACAATGACCGGATGGAGCAATATTTGCCCGGAATACTAAAACTGGATATTGACATGTGGGTCTATTACTACTACCCCCGTAATCAGGAGGAGCCGGAAAGGAACATGGCGATTATCAGAAAGAATATTGAAAATTTTAAGACCTGAGCAAAGGTCTGGTCACTGTGGTGTGGGAGCACTGCCACGTTCTAGCTACCCTTGAATCCATGGATTACCGGATTTATCGGGTAACCCTACCTGTGAAATATCTTATCAAAATCGTAGTGAAAAACAAAAAAGCCCAGCGCTTATGCACCAGGCTTCTTACTTTTGTAGCCCCACCAGGACTCGAACCTGGATCTTAGGTTCCGGAAACCTACATACTATCCCTTGTACTATGGAGCCAAC
>CAZNHN010000396.1:169-4565 GCA_964572415.1 uncultured Phaeodactylibacter sp. | reverse complement strand
ATACTCGTGCGTCGGGTGGACGCCCAAACCTCTACGTTCCGAGTATAGCAAAAATTAAAAAAAGCCAGATTCTCTTGGGACATTCTCACTTTATCCTTCACTAAGCAAGTGTAACAACTCAGTGGATATTTCTGAATAAGCTTTTTCACCTGCCAGGCTGATCGCGAGCGGCACGCAGGCACTGAACGGTATTGCCCTGCCCAAAGCAGGCTTACCGCCATTTTCTAACTCGAAAATCTTTAGTGCCATGAAAACGATTGCTGAATTGGCAGCCTTGCTGCCTGGCTGTGCTATGCTTACTAAAAAAGCCTGTAAAAAAGTGAAGGGTGGTGAAAACACCTCGCCACCGCCGCCGGATGACGATGGCCTGATCGGTAATGAAGACATTATTGATGGCTAATCACAGCTTGTCTAAATGGTAGAGCAGCCAATCTTTTAGCATCAAGTGCTGCTCTGCCATTATCTCATCTCTTAAGCCCTTTTTCCTAAGCGGGTCCACATATGGCAGCGATTTCATTTTGATGACCTGCCGACAATACCCCAGACATTTTTTATAGCGTTGCCCCACAGCAGTTTCGCCATTGCCCGAGCGGTCAATAAACCTCCTGAAGCTGGAAATCCTATCCAAAACAAAAGAAACGGAGTGCCCCCGGGCGCCATACGTATCGCAAAATATCCGTACTTCGAGCATCCTAAGCCGAAGCTTGAAAAACCACCCATCATACGGCGTTTTACTCATGATGCCTAAAGCTTCATCAAATAAATCTGGCGCATTGGTGTGCCATCCTTTATAGTACAGCAGATAGACCTGGGCTAATGTCAAGGTTTCTGCCTTATCCTTGAGCAGATAAACGGCATGCGAATCAATAAACTGCTCTACCCAGTCAAATTTTCGGACCATCAGCCCGGTGACGACCGAATTCAAAAAGCGGGTTGCTGTCATTTGATTATCTACGATGATAAGCTCTTGAGCATACCCAAACTGAAAAAGCTCAAAAAGCTGAGAAATATACGGTTCCCTATTGCCTACAACCAGAGGCGCCAGGTAACTGATGAGGGTTTTAAGGGCCAGGCTGACCTCAAATTCACCCCACAACCGGTAATTGGAGAAAAAGATGTCTTTCAATTTCAAAAAAAGCACGTGGTTAACTCCACCTGTATATAACTTCCACAACTGATGAAAAAACTGCAACACTTCAGGGGCTTCATCACCGGCTGCGAAAGAAAGAGCTTCTTCCAGGCCAAGAAAAGTGGTATCATCGGATAAAGTCATGCGTCTAACCGACCGGTCTATACCGTAAATCAGCAATTGATGGGCCAGCATTTCATTCAAGGCTTGAGCTAACTGATATAAATCCTCCGTTCGCTGTTCATTTTTCTGAATGTTATCAAAAAAATACCGTTCGTGCAATAAAGCCAGGCGCGCCTGTAGTTTTGACAGCCCATCCGGAGCCCCCTCCAGTTTTTTCAGCCCGTCATTCAGGGCTTTTTCGAACGCCCCCGTACGCCTTCTTTTATGCAGGGCCTGTACGAGCAGGAATTGTTGGGCCTGCGGTTGTGCCTGCAGCTCTGCATCAATCAGGTACTGTTCGACGTACTGCTGCAAGGTGGTCATCAGGTTACGGAGCTTTTGCGGCTGGTAATCTTCTCCCCGGTAAGCCTTTCGGAACAGGTACTTCAGGTCCAGTTTCTCATCATCAAATTCAGGGTGGAAAGGCAGAAGCGCATCCCAAAGCTTAACCACAGGTGAATCCCGGTGTCTTGCTTTTTGAAGGATTGCCTTTCGGACAGCCTTCAGTTCATCAGTTGCGAAGGCCCCTATTGTACGGGCAAGCTTGGTGGAGTGCATTGTTATGGGCTATGACTTTGGATACGATGAAGATAGGGAAAAGCCGAAAACAAAGAAGAAGAAAGCCCATAGCATTCCGTATTAACGGCCAAAGGTGCTTCCGGCTTTTGCTGAGGCAAACACAGACTGCTCCTTTATGAGCAAAATATTTGCCACATAAATCCACCCCCACAAGTAACTGGCAACCAATGCTTTTTTTGATTTCAAAACAAATATTAATAGCACAAAAGTCCTTATCCGAACCCTTATAAACCGATGATTTTGTCTTTGCCCTCATTGTTCTCTTCAACTAGATTAGTACTGATTTTTGCATACGCCAAACGGAAGGGGGCAGCCCTTTCTGTTTGGAATTTATTCTAACCTAAATCCCTTCCTCAAAGATGAAAAGTGTGACTGTCCACTCTGCCTTTTCCCCTCTTGCTTACGGTTTGTATTTGCTGCTTATTGTATTTGGAACAATAGCCCCCTTTTCTCCAACTTTTGGGCAGTATGTTCTACCCGCTGAATTTGAAAATGCACAACCCATGCCCCTCCCCACCTGGTCACCTCCGATTGCGGATGAGCCTAATTATTTGGTGACCTACAACATAGAAGATCAAACCACTTCTCATTACCCATTGCCCGACAGCACGGAAATCCACCCGCCTTCAAAAGGTAGCAAACCGGCTGTGATCCTGCCAGACAGCTTAGCGTGGACAGATCAAACTGCTGAGTTCCTGAATTTTTCCAACCTGGAATTAGTAACTAATACCAGTTATCCCTGGAGTGTGAATGTAAAACTATTCATGACTTGGCCTACTGGGCTTTCAAATGGCTGTTCGGGAACCCTGATTGACTCCCGGCATGTTTTGACTGCTGCTCATTGTGTATTCTGGCCACAAAATGGCGGATGGGCAACAGGCATTAATGTTTTTCCAGCCTACAGCAACGATTACATACCACTATATGGTGGAGCTAGAGCTGTCGAATATATAACTTATAATTTCTGGAATAGCAATCTAAACTACAGTGATGATGTAGCTGTCATTGAATTGGATAGGCCCATCGGCGTATTATCAGGTTGGGCAGGGTACAACTGGAGTGAAAACAACAGTTTCTATTTGAATAACACCTTTCACAATCCAGGTTATCCTGCAAACCCACCATTTAATGGAGAGCTTATGTACTATTGGTTTGGCAACTTTGACTATACACAGCAAGAAATCCTTTACCATTACAATCGGAGTTATGGTGGACAAAGCGGAAGTAATTCCCAATTCGTCGAAAACAGCGGCCCCATAAGTTACGCGGTATTATCTCACGGATCCGCTGATCCTCTTGATCCTAACCCTGTTACAGGTCAGGTAAGAATCAACCAAAGCAAATTCAATTTCATTTTCAATTATATTTCAGGTAATACTCCAAGTCAGCCTGACCTTATACCCTTAAAGACTATAGCAAGCCCTACCTCTATTCAGTCTGGCAATGCTTTCAATCAGCTTGAATTTCTGGTTCATAACTATTCTTCTGGAAGCTTCAATGGCACACTTGATGTATCGGTTTACCTTTCCAATAATAATGTAATCTCTACCCAGGATATTGAAATAGGAGGCGGAACCTTTTCCGGATTATCCCTTGCTTCCAAAGCATCGGATTTGATTTCCTTCGATCCCAATACGGTTACTATACCTTCAAATATTCCCTCCGGGCAATACTATCTCGGCATAGTCATCAATAATAACGATGCAAATACCAGCAATAATAGTACAAGTGGTGACTTTGACCCCATCTTAATCAATGTGACCCAGCCACCTCCGGCACTCACCGTCTCCCCTTCCAGCCTCAGCTTCCCCGCCAATGGGGGCAGCCAGAGCGTCAGCGTTTCCGCTAATGTCAACTGGAGCGTCAGCGTGCCTGGCAGTGCTTCCAGCTGGCTGAGCCCAGGCAATAATAGCGGAAGCGGGAACGGCAGTGTCAGCTTTTCCTGCAGCGCCAACAATTCCACCTCCTCTAGGTCTGCTACTGTGACCCTCTCAGGGGGCGGCATCACCCGGAGCGTCAATATTGCTCAGGCTGCTCAAAGCCCGGCACTCACCGTCTCCCCCTCCAGCCTCAGCTTCCCTGCCAACGGCGGCAGCCAGAGCGTCAGCGTGTCCGCAAACGTCAACTGGAACGTCAGCGTGCCCGGCAGTGCTTCCAGCTGGCTGAACCCGGGCAATAATAGCGGAAGCGGGAATGGCAGTGTCAGCTTTTCCTGCAGCGCAAACAATTCCACCTCCTCAAGGTCCGCTACCGTGACCATCTCTGGGGGCGGCATCACCCGGAGCGTCAATATCTCTCAGGCTGCTCAAAGCCCGGCACTCACCGTCTCCCCTTCCAGCCTCAGCTTCCCCGCTAATGGCGGCAGCCAGAGCGTCAGCGTTTCCGCAAATATCAACTGGAGCGTCAGCGTGCCCGGCAGTGCTTCCAGCTGGCTGAGCCCGAGCAATAATAGCGGAAGTGGGAATGGCAGCGTCAGCTTTTCCTGCAGCGCAAACAATTCCACCTCCTCAAGGTCCGCTACCGTGA
>CAZNHN010000396.1:0-69 GCA_964572415.1 uncultured Phaeodactylibacter sp. | reverse complement strand
AGGCTGCTCAAAGCCCGGCACTCACCGTCTCCCCTTCCAGCCTCAGCTTCCCCGCCAATGGGGGCAGCC
>CAZNHN010000395.1:0-4573 GCA_964572415.1 uncultured Phaeodactylibacter sp. | reverse complement strand
AAAGCCGTAATAGTTTGGGTTGACTAATATTCGACACTCTACGAGGTCGATTGGGCTTTGGCAGGTCAGGTGTTATGGTATTTTGGTTTTATGGTTTCGAGCGTGACCGGTCGGTGTGGCTTGCCTTTCACATTTCGTACCTACGGCACGAGGCGATGGGCTGTCTTTGGGATTACCTACATTTAGCCCCTAACGGGGCATTGTCTGGAATGGGTCTTCCGGGAGGCGGTCGCAGCGCGGCCGTACCCGTTGGTGGCTTTCTGGCCCGTCCATGCGGACACGCCCATACGGGCAGGTATGGGAAGCCTTATCCTCTCCCTTAACCTTTCCAGGGCGCCCAGAGCCTATCCTCACCCTCTCCAAGCCCGCCCCGCGCCCAACCTTCGCCGATCCAGAGTTTCAAGGGTTGCCATCGGGGTAGTATTGGTTATGGTTTTGTTCTGGTTTCCCTGGAGGGGCTTTCAAAAATGCTACGGCTTCGCCGACGATAAGTCGCAAGGGCTTATCCACACCGATGAGGGGTATTCGGCGTGTGAGCAAATGATGTTGGGAGTAGTGTTGCTGTGTTGAACTGTGTTAGACTATACAAAAAAACGAAGGGCTTTTGATAGTGCCAAATTTTGGTGGGGTTATTTGGTGTTTTCCCGCCGTCGCCTGTGGCTTCGGCGGGCGGTGGGTGCTTTGGTATTTTGGTTTTATGGTGTTTTGGTGTTGTTGTTTAATCTGTGCGTGGGTGCTTCCCCTTTTCTCTGAGCGCCGAAGCTGATGCGAAGGCGCTAGGGGATTGAGCCGACTACCCATACGGGCCAGTATTGGCGCATTAGGCTTCCTCGGGCGGAGGGGGCAGCGTGGGTAATGGGGTGTTATGGTTTTTTGGTCCCTCCTTCGCTTTGAGGCTTCGGCGGGCGGAGGGTGTTGTGGTCCCTTCTTTGCCAATCCCGACAATTGTCGGGACGGCGGGCGGAGGGCGGAGCCAAGCCAAAGGAGATCTAGAAAGACGGGGGCTTTTGTTTGCGGCCGTGGAGGAGGATTCTAACCACTTTTTTCCGGTAATCGGGGTAGTTGGTAAAAAGCAGGGTTCTGAAAACCAGGCTTTTGAAGAATTTGTTAATGCCGGAAGAGAAAAATCGCCAGATCCTTTCCAGTGTTGGGTGGTTGAGTTTGAATAAAAAGATCGATTGGCGGAGGCTTTTTTGAGGTGGAAGCGCCTGGAAGAACGGTGTAAGCAGGGTATAAAAGTTTCTGACAACAGGGTTATTGTCCTGAAGCTTTATGAGTTCAGGGTGTTGTTTGAGTTGCAGCAGGCTGTCGTAGGCTGCCCTAAAGCTAATGGTGAGATTCCTGCCGCCGCGGTCATTTATTTGCCAGTTGTATAGCGTATGCAGGTGCAGGTCTGACTCAGCAGGGATGAAGAGCCCGGGCTGGGTTTCTACTTTACGATCGAGGACGAATTCCGGTTCCAGGTTTTTGGCTTTAGGGCCACTGATGAGGTGGGTATGGACCTCCACGGCGCCGATTTTGTCGGGGTGGATCAGTCTTTGTAAGTGCCGGAGCCGGATGTACCGGCGAACGATGTTTGGATCCAGCCCTTCCCAGGGGAGCTGATCGTAACCGGCTTCCTGCAGGCAGGCGTAGGCAGTTGTGCTATCCTTTCTGTAGGTGAGGAGGTCGATGTCCCCGATCATCCGCTCTCCGATGTCCTCGTAATAGCCGCCGGCAAGCATGGCGCACCCTTTTAAAAAGGTATGCTCAATGCCTGCTTCATTCAGCAGACTGGCGATGGCGCGGACTTCCGTCAATAGTGCCCTGTTCCGGTGGCGGTTTTCTTCAGTCAGGGCTTCAAGGTAGAAGAGCAGGTCTTCCGGGAAGTAAGCGCTCCAGCCTTTTTTGATAATCTGGCAATAGACCGTGGGGAGTACAAATTGAGCACTGCTGTAAGAGACGAAGTGCTCCCAGTTGGCTTGCTGGTGAAAGGGAGCGATTTCCCCTTCAAAGGGGCTAAGGATAGAGGCGGTGAGGGTATAGTAATCTTTGATTGTTGTTCCTCGCATAGGTCAGGGGGCAAGAGATTGAACCGCACGAAATGCTTCGCGGGCATTGCTGTAGGTGAGCTGGTAGAACTGAAGCGTGGACAGCCATTGTACAAAGGCCATGGCGTGCTGAGGATCAGGAGAGATCCATGAATCGGGGATCAGGTCCTGAAGTACCTGTTCGGGGGCAATGGGCATGAACTGGGTTTCCGCATGAGCCTGGTAGTTGACCATAATAATGGCTGAAGCGGCATACCGGTTGCCGGGCGGTGGCTCCTGAGGCAGGAATTTAACATACCCCTTGAAGGCGTTGAGGTAGATTTCCGGATAGGATTCGAAGGAGCTGAAGTGCCGGGCGACGACCGGGAATGCCCCCTTTTTTATAGAAACAGCAGAAGGGTTGTAGTACACGTACCGGGATGCCGCGTGCAGAGGGGTAAGGTCATCGGCTAAGAGGTGGAACCCCTGGCTGAGCAAAAGCGCGGTGAGGGTGCTTTTCCCTTTTCCGGATTGTCCGGCCAGGAGTACGGCGGTCCCGTTGCGCACAACCGTTGAAGCATGCAGCGTGGCTGCCCATGCGGATTCTTCCACTCCATTAATCAGGCTGATTAACCGGGTGGTAAATTTACCCCTTATATAGTGGGTCTGGTCTTTTCTTACCGCCTGTACCAGGCACCCGTCCTGGAAAAGATGAAGGGCGTCGTTTTTTTCATAGAGCCAAAACTCCGAATGCGGCACTACGGCAGCGTCGGTAACCCGATAGTTGGCAATAGGATAATGGACGAGTTCCTGCAGGGTCTGACTTTGGGCATGTATACGGAAAGGGATCCGGTTAATGGCGTAAGTCATGGTATGCGTACAGCAGGAGAGGTCGGCGTCCTGTGCCCTTTTTTCCTCAAGGTCGCCCTCAAACGGCACCGCCGAGGCGGTCAGGAAATCCTCGACCTCCTGGTAAAGTGTTTCGGGCTGATGCGCCAAATCACCTCGCTGATGTTTTAGCTGCCGGGCAAACTGTGCTTTATCGGAAGACTCGAAAAACACCTCAACTGCCCGCTTCAAATCAGGCGGCAGAACAGCGTAGCGGTTACTTTTTTTAAACCACAAAAGCCACGACCCGCTGATCTGTTGTTGCAGGTGTGGCTTGCTTATTTTGGGGGCAGGGGGCATTGATGATTTGTTGTGCTTACCAGGAGGGCAGCGTTTCCTATTCTTCCTTTGTTCGGGATTGATAGTTGGTTCCCGCACTATTGTACCCTCCGTTGCGGGTTCTGTTGTATTCAGCCGGGCTTGCGGAAGCGCCGTTATTGCCGGGCCTGCCCTGTGGCCCAAGCGTATCAGCCTGTGCATGCTTAGGGCTGAGCATCAGAAAGGTGCCTGCCGCCGTAGCTGCTGCATATTTACCCATTTTCCGGAGGGCTTCCTGCCGGGTTATGGTCGCTTCCTGTTCTTCGGAGCTTTGTCGTTCGGGCTTCATTTCGTTTATTTTTTGGAGGATTAGAGTTTGATTACAAAGTAAGTACTGCTGTCCCTGCGTACATGATTAAGTGCAGGGCGTGCAGCAATGTAGTTCATGTGTCGGAGGCCGTGGTGTTTCTAGTGTTTGATTTTTTCCGGGAAATGTCAGGGTGGTGTAAGCTTTAGCCCGGTTTGTTCTTCATTTTGTTGCTAAAGGTACAGAATCCACGGGAAAATCAAAAGTTTGCCTGGGAATTATGTTGTAAGGGGTATGGTGTTGTGGTTTTATGGTGTTGTGGTCCCTCCTTCGCCTGAGGGCTACGGCGGGCGGTGGGGATTTTGGTTCTATGGTATTTTGGTTCTGTGGTGAGGCAGGGCAGTTAGGGTATACTTTAAGCGCTGCCTACCCCGGGCAGTATGCCCTAACTTGCGGGTGGGCGGTGTGCGACGCTCTGCGAGGTCAAAAAACCGGGATGAGGTTTGGGGTGACTGATATTCGACGCTCTGCGAGGTCGGTGGGCTTACGGCGCTGGGGTACACTTTGAGCGTGGACTGCTCTGGTAGTGTGCTCCAGCTTGTGGGTGAGCCTTGCAGGGCTGTCCTCTGGAAAGGTTTAGGTTGGTCTTGAGTCCGTCCCTGACAAGGTTGAGGTTGCCGACTCTGCACAAGGCTACGTCGGACGGAGAAGAGCCAAGCTATGGCTTCCTGGTCCGACCGTGGACGGTCTCCTGCCAGGGGCGAGCAGTGCCGGTCGGTGGTTCTGGGGTCGCTTTGCCGATAATAAAGTTTTTTTTTCTAAGAGTAGCAATGGCTTGAAAATGGGTAATCGGGTTTTAGTGCGGGCGGCGGTTCCCCCTTTCTCTGAGCGCCGAAGCTGATGCGAAGGCGTTAGGGGGTCAGGGGGCAGCGTGGGCGGTTGCTTTCGAGCGTTGCCGGTCGGTGTTGCCTGGGCGTTCACATTTCGTACCTGTCTGCCATGACCGGTCAGGCAGGCGTACGGCACGAGTCGTTGGCTAGTCCTGGAGGTTACCTGCATTTTGCCCCTATGGGGCATGGGCTGGGGTTTGGAACTGCAAAACAGAAAAATG
>CAZNHN010000394.1:1410-4582 GCA_964572415.1 uncultured Phaeodactylibacter sp. | reverse complement strand
ACAGATTGGCATCAAGTGCATTGACTGTATAAGTCCCTGCACTTAAACCGCTTATGGAGTTGGTGGTTACGAAACCGTTCCCGTTGTTGAAGTTATACTGATACGGTGGTTGCCCGTTAGCAATATTGATAGTGATGGCCCCATCCGAAAAGCCGGTACAGGACGGGTTGACAATTCCGGGCTGTGCGGGGTCAAGCAGGAGCTCCAATTCTCTAACCGGAATGGTGAGTTCTGTGATACAGCCATTGGCATCGCGGATGACGACCTCGTAGTCGCCTACAGGCAGATCGGTTAGCGTATTGTCATTGCCGAAAGGCTGTCCTTCCCAGCTGTATTCGTAGGGGGGAGTGCCACCGGTCAGTTGCAGCTCAATGCCACCATCGGTACCGCCATTACAGGTAGGCATGGTAATAAGGGTGTCCACGTCTAACGGTGGCGGGCTGTTGACCGTATAGGTCAGAACGGAATCACAAGTAAAGTCGTCAGTAATAGTTACGGTATAGTTCCCGGGAGGCAGGTTACTGATCCCCGGGGTGTTTTCCCCATTACTCCAGTTGAAAACATAGGGTGGGTTGCCATTGGCAACCGTAAGGAAAATAGCTCCGGTACTATCGTCAGGGCAGAGTACATCGGATATCGTATCATCGATGGTAAAACTGCTCTCGCAGCACTTGACGTAGATCGTTTCCACATGCGATACAATACAGCCATCACTGGTAAGCACCCGTAGCAGGACACTCTTCAGACCCGGGCTGTCATAGGTAACCTCGTGCGGCCCCTGTCCGTTAGCCGTTGCCGGGCTGGCATCTTCTCCAAAGGTCCACTCCCAGCCTGAAAGGCCGCCGATGAAGCTGGACTCATCCACAAAAGTGATGCTGTTCTCCAGGCAGAGGGTGTCGAGCTCAGGCTCAGTCCTGAATTCTGCCTCCGGACCGAGGAAGGTGCCTGTGCCACCAAACTCAACAGTGAAGCCATTGCCGGACTGACTGAAGTTATTCACGACAAGGGCGTAGCTTACCCCGGCTTCCATTTCAATTGGTGCGACAAAGTTGTTATCTCCAGGGTCACAGCCACAGTTCTCGCTCGTATCCTCCTGCCCGTCTGCCAGGCCGGTCGCGCCGGTACAGGGCTCCCAAATATCAAAAGCGGCACCCACCACCTCACCGGAAGCCATGCACCGCAGGTCGAATTTTTCATCGCAGTTGTTAATGCCATTAGGCAGTTGGTAAAGAATAAAATCAAGATCGTCTGCCGGATTGAGCGGGGTGAGGGAAAAGGTAAGCGAGCCAGCTTCGTCGCAAGTCCATTTGTACCATGCGGAGCCACTTTCGCTCAGCGGGCAGGAAAAAGTGGAGCATGCCACATCGCCAATTTCGTTGGGGTTGCTGCCAACTCCGGTGACTTGTTCAACGGTAAAGGGAGATTTATCACAAAGAATCACCCCGGTATTGCAATCGCTCGAAGGGTTGGGGATATCATTATAGTTGTTCACACAAAGCTGGAAGGTACCCTGATTGCCTTCCCGGGCACCGACCTGTATGTAGTAAGTCTGCCCGATTTGCAGAGGCCCGGCAAAGAGCTGCCCGCTGCCCACGCCAAGCGCATCCGAGAAACAGCCAATTTCGGTGAGCATGCCGCATTCGCCACTGTAAACGGCAAATTGCGGATTCTGCAGCGTACCGCCATTACTTTGCCCGGTAGCACCCGCCACACTCACATTGACCGTAGTGGCTTCGGCCACAAAGGAAAACCAGACATCGTAGTTATCCTGGTTATTCGGAAAACAGCCGGTGGTGAAACCGGAGTCATCGAAGCCTACATTGGTATAGGCGCCGCCTTCCGAGCACCAGCTGCTTACGTTGGGCAGGTTGGTGGCCGTATTGCAATCCTCGCCCTGCGCGAGTATATGCAAAGGCAGCAGCATTATAAAGCAGAAAAGGCTATGTTTTCTCATCATTCATGTTTGTGTTATCGGGTAAGGAGGACATCCGATTGGAATCGCCTCACGGTACCATCAATGAATTGCCCTTCAATGATACAGGTATATACACCGACAGGCATGGGCTGGTTCTTTACTCGGCCATCCCATTCTAAAACGGCATTTTGGCCATTTGGATTTTGTACTTCAAAAATCAGCCCGCCCCAGCGGTCGTAAACTTGCATATAGAGCCAACGCTCCAGCGCGGGGCCACCCTGAGGCGCCCAGGTATCATTAATACCGTCGTTGTTGGGAGAAAAAGCGTTGGGCAGATAAGCCGGATACCTTAATAGAACAGTCAAATTTACGGAATCTGTTATACTACAACCTTTGTCATCGGCAATTTCCACCTGGTAGGTCGTGGATTGTGTGGGCTGCGAAACTTCAGGGGTTGCACAATCGGTGCAGGACAAGAAGTCGGGCGGTGACCAAAGAATGAAGGGCTCTGTTACGTTGGTGATAGCCCGAAGCCGGGCATTATCTCCTAAAACAATGGGGCCATTGGAGGTGAGCGTCAGGGTAAGGCTTTCGGGTTCGGGTACATTGGCATCGGCTGTAGTGATGCAATCGCGGCTATCAGTCACCGTGATGCCGTGGGAGCCCGCGGCAAGATTAGGGAAAGCCGGTTCACCCTGAGCGTTTGAACCCTCGATTTGATAAAGGTAGGGCGGTTGGCCCCCGGCGACGGCTACGGATAGGTAACCATTTTGATCGCCGAAGCACAAAGGCCCGGCTATGGAGTCGATGGATGCAATGAGCGGATCAGGGTCTGCCATTTCGTAGGTGGCAAGAGCGGTACACCCATTGAGGTCGGTAAGGGTCAGGGTGTAAATACCGGGCGGCAGAGCGTCCCGTTGTGGAGCATCGCTGCCATTTTCCCAGGTATAACTGTAGGGCAGTGTGCCTCCGGAAGGCGCAGCCAAAAGCAGGCCATCGGCGGCCCCTGTGCAGGAAATGGTGGTGGGTTGCAGCCCGGCTTCAAGTTGGGGCGGGTCTGTCAGCTCGATGATGAACTGCCCCTCGCAGAGATTTGCGTCCAGCACATTGACGGTATAGGTGCCGGAGACGAGCTGGCTCAGCGCATTGGATGGCACGTAACCATTCCCATCATTGAAATCAAACTGATAGGGTGGGAGCCCATTGTCAATAGCGAGTGCAATTTGGCCATCGCTCCGCCCAAAGCAGCTGGGCGGG
>CAZNHN010000394.1:0-1212 GCA_964572415.1 uncultured Phaeodactylibacter sp. | reverse complement strand
CCCTGCGCTTAAATTACTGAGCGTGCTGTTATCGCTAAAGGGCATACCTTCCCAGGCGTAGGAAAAAGGAGGAGCGCCCCCCGATACTTCCAGTGTAATATTGCCATCCACTCCGGCATCGCAACTGGGCAAACTCAGCAGTGTGTCCACTTCAAAAGGCTGAGCGGGTGGCACTTCAAAGGTGCGGATAGCCTGGCATTCCGAAGTGTCAGAAAGGGTCACGCTGTACAAGCCTGCGGCAAGCCCTGTCCTGGGGTTGCTGTTGGAGCCGTCTTCCCAGGTAATGAAAAAAGGCGGCCCGTTCGGGCTTTCAATATCCAGCGCAATGCTTCCGTCGCTATCGCCCGGGCAGGAAGGGGGTGCCGGGGTGGCACTGACCTGGAAGTTGTCGGTACAGCAAAACACTTCTATGGGCAGGATTTCGTTGGAAGTGCAGCCCTGTACCGTTGTGGCGCGCAATAGCACCAGTTGTGTGCCGGAAATGCCGAATGCTACCTCATGAGGGCCTGGCCCGGAGGCAAAAGCCGGTGTTGCGCCGGGGCCAAATTCCCATTGCAAGTCCGCTACACTGGAGCTGCCCGGCGGGTTTAGCCCCACGAAAGTCAACAAGCTGTCGAGACAGACTTCATCCGCTTCCGCTGCCAGGCGTTCTTCATCACCCACAAAGCTGGCTGTGCCCCCAAACTCCACTTCGAAACCGATGGTCGTCTGCGAAAAGTTGTTGACCATAAGCCCATAGGTGACGCCTTCCTCCATTTGAAGCGCAGCTAGAAAATTATCATCCTCCGGGCCACAGCCCGGTAGCTCAGAAATGTCAGGTGCGGTATCGTTCAGTCCGGTAGGGCCAATGCAGGAGGAAGCCATGCAGCGGAGTACGGTCTTCCCGGAGCAGTCGCCCGGACCGTTCGGGAATTCATAAAGGACAAAATCGAGGTCGTCGGTCTCATTGATTGGTGTAAGCGCGAAAGTCAGGCTCCCTGATTCAGCAGCCGTCCAGACGAACCAGGTGGAAAAGGTCTCAACCGGCAGCCCGGCAATATTGAGGCAGCCAGCATCATTGGCTTCAGTAGGGTCATTGCCGCTGTTCAATACCTGGGGGATGACGAAGGGGGCCTGGTTACAGAGGATGGCAGCTTCCGGACAATCGGACACCGCTATGATTTCTCCGGAATAATTATTTCATTTTAAATGTATACGTATACATTTAAAATG
>CAZNHN010000393.1:1457-4592 GCA_964572415.1 uncultured Phaeodactylibacter sp. | reverse complement strand
TGACTTTCAGTTATTTAATGGCACAGCATTGGTGAAACAAGTTCAAGATCTGAATGGATAGGAATACGATAATCGGACTCACGCTCATCTTTATCCTGCTGATGGTATGGCAACAGTATATGGCGCCAACCGAAGCGGAGATACAGGAACAACAAGTCCGTCAGGACTCAATTACGCAGGTACAGGCGCGGGAGGACAGCCTCAAGGTAGTAGCTAAAGACACCGTGGAAGCCGTACAACTGGTGGAAACTGTGGATGATTCCCTGGCGCTCCTCCGTCAGCAGGCGGCGTTTGGCCCCTTTGCTGCCGCAGCGGATGGTGAAGAACAAACCCTGGTGCTGGAAAATGACCTGATGAAGGTTAACCTTTCTTCAAAAGGCGGCCGCATCACTTCTGTGCTCATCAAGAACCACAAAAAACTCCGCTACCTGGAGGACGGTTCTACCGAAGAAGTGCCGCTCTACCTTCTGGAAGATGAAAAAAATAAGTTTGAATACTTGCTGCCCATTGCCAACCTGCCTTCCGGCGGTGTGAGCACCGGAGGCTTGTATTTCGATGTGGCAGAGCAAAACGAGCAGTCCATTGTACTGCGTGCGCCAACGACTACCGGTGGCTACTTCGAACAGTCCTATTCCATCGCCGATGGGTCCTATAATATTGACTACGACATCAAGCTGGAGCAGCTGAATAACGTGGTGTCTCAGGGCGTGGATCAAATTAAGCTGAGCTGGGTAAACTACCTGGACAAGCTGGAGCACAACGAAGACTACGAGCGCCGCTATTCCACCGTTTACTTCAAGCCAATGGATGATGACCCGGACTACTGCAGCTGTACCGGAGACGATACAGAAGAGATTGACGGGCAACGCCTGAAGTGGGTGTCCAACGCCAATCAGTTCTTCAACACGTCCCTGATTGCCGAGAATGGTTTCGATGGCGGCACTTTTGAAACGAAAATGCTGCCTGAAGAAGGCGAAGACCTCAAGCTGTTGGTTTCAGAAATAGAAATCCCCTATGCCCGGTCAGGCAGTGAGTCCTTTGCTATGCACATGTATGTCGGGCCCAATGAGTTCGACCGCCTCTACAATATGGGGCACGGTTTGCAGGATGTGATCCCCTTTGGCTGGAGCATTTTCGGTTCCATCAACCGCTGGATTATCCGTCCGGTGTTCAACTTCCTGTCAAGCTTTATTGGCAGTGCAGGAATTGTAATCTTAGTGCTGACTTTTGTCGTAAAGCTGGTGCTATTCCCGCTGACCTACAAAATGCTTTATTCTCAGTCGAAAATGGCTGCCCTGAAGCCCCGCATGGAAGGGGTCAAGGAAAAATACAAGGACGATCAGCAGCAGCAGCAGATGGAGACCATGAAGATGTACCGCGAATTTGGAGTTAACCCTCTGGGTGGCTGTATGCCAATGGTGCTTCAGATGCCGATCTGGTTTGCCCTGTACCGTTTCTTCCCGGCCTCAATTGAATTCCGGCAGGCAGGCTTCCTGTGGGCCAATGACTTGTCCTCTTACGACATCTTCTGGAAGCTGCCCTTTGAAATACCATTCGGTTTCGGTGCACACATCAGCTTGTTTACCCTGCTCTGGGCGGTGACCACACTGATCTACACCTACTACAATACCCGCCACATGGACATGGGCGCCAACCCGGCGATGAAGTACATGCAGTACATCATGCCGATCATGTTTATGGGCTTCTTCAATAGCTTTGCTGCCGGATTGACCTGCTACCTGTTGTTTAGTAACCTGATCAATATCACGCAGACCATTGTGACCGCCATGACCGCCATCGGTTTTGAGCTTGATCACCAAGAATTACATCATCGACAATGAGAAGATCAACCGGGAGCTGGAAGCGTACAAACAAAAGCCTAAGAAGAAAAAAGGTTTCCAGCAACGACTGGAAAAAGCCCTGAAGGAGCAGCAGGCTATTCAGGAGCAGCAGAAGAAAAAGCGGAAGAAGTAACCCTTCCCTTGCTGTTGAACCTTCCTGCTTACTTAAAACTGGCGGGCCAATGGCGGATCGTTATTGGCCCGTCCCAATTAGAATAGGATGAGAAAAAAAGCAGTATTGAAAGATCCTGATTATTGTTGCGCGAAGGATTAATCGGTCGTTGAAAGGAATTTATGCTGCACCAGCAAGCAAGCACCCAGCACACCAGCCCGGTTGCCCAGGTCCGACACTTTCAGTTCGGTATCATTACTCACCAGGCTAAGAGAGTATTTGTTAAGCGCACTAAGCAATGGCAGGCGGATATAATCTCCGGTGGCGGCAAGACTACCGCCCAGTACAACGAGTTCCGGGTTGAATACGTTGATTAGTGCAGCGATGCCGCGGCCAAGTTGTTCACCAATCTCCGCGATAAGTTCGATGGCTAATACATCATCTGACTGTGCTGCCTGAATAATGGCTTCCAGGTCAATTGTCTCCAAATGCTCCGGATTTTGCACCAATTGAGTGGTGGCACCGTTGCGGACACGGGTTTTAAATTTTTCCACCAGTGCCCATCCGGAAGCTTCGGTCTCCAGGCATCCTTTTTTGCCGCACTGGCAGATGATGTTGTTGTCAAATACCGGCATATGCCCGGCTTCACCAGAGTAGCCTGATTTGCCGTAGTAGAGCTGCCCGTCGAGCACCATGCCCATGCCGATACCGTAGTCCAGGTTCAGGAAAAGCACACTGCGCTCCCTTTCCACCACTCCGGCTGCGAACTCCCCGTAGGCCGTGGCACGGGAGTCGTTTTCTAATACCACTGGTATCCCAATTTCATCACCAATGATTTGGCTAAGGGGCTGATCCTGGAAATGGAAGAAGCTGTAGCTGTAGCCAGTTGCGGAATTCACGCGACCGGTCAGATTGATGCCAGCCCCCATTATTTTTTCCCGGGGCGTTTGGAGCTGACTGATAAAGCCCTCGATAAGCTGGCAAAGGGCACTCAGGCTTTCGGGGGTATTAGCGAGAGTATAAGGCACATACTCTTTGATTTCCACGATATTTTTTTGGAAATCGGTCAGCGCAATGTGCACGAAACTCCGGTGAACGTCGACCCCCAGAAAATAGGCCGATTCGGCAGCCAGACCATAGAGGTTAGGCGGGCGCCCGCCGGTGGAATTGTCCTTACCGTAG
>CAZNHN010000393.1:0-1341 GCA_964572415.1 uncultured Phaeodactylibacter sp. | reverse complement strand
TGGGGACCGAAAGGTGAAGTGCCTGGCGAAGATCGCCAATAGCGGTGGGGCCGTGTTCTGCGAAGTAGGCCAGCAGGTGTTTTTTTTGCTGGATTATTTTATAGGCAACGCCGCTTATCGAATCATTGAATTGCTCCGTGAGAAACAGCTTGTTCATACCAGGGTTCCTGTTTGATCGTATTGGCAAGTTGAAGTGGTAAAGAATTAGCATTTTCAGCAACAGAACGCCTTCCTCAACTTTCATCACTCCATTTTGCGCACCTGAAGGGTCAGGTATTTATGGGCTCAGCCAGCCCAAAGGTAAATATCGCAGCTTGTTTTTTAAAAATATCAAAAAGAAGGGTTTTGTTTTCGTGATTTTTAATTTTCCTACCCTTTTTTGAAAATTTTACTCCAAAGGCTGTAAGCCTGTAGCTGTAATGGGTAGCCATTGACCCTATTTCGTTTGTCCAAAGCTCTAAATACAATAGCGCCACCGGAATCTGTGGCCCCGATGGCGCCATTGAGTTGGAAAAGGGGCAGTCGTTATTCCGCCGCCACAAACCCTTTGGGGTGCATGTAGCCCCGGAAGCCATAGAAGGCTACAAATAGGAAGGACACCACCGGGATCCAGAAGCTGGCCTGAATACTAAAGGACTCGGAGAGGATACCCATAATTGGAGGGAACACCGCTCCGCCTACAATAGCCATAATGATAAAGGACGAGCCCAACTTGGTGTGTTTGCCTAAATCGCGGACGCCCAGTCCAAAAATTGTGGGGAACATAATCGACATAAAGAAGTTAACTGCAAGGATAGCGTAAACTGCCGCTGTGCCACCCAGCATAATACCCATCAGGCAAAGGCCGGCGGCAATCAATCCGTAAACGCCCAGCAGGGTGCTGTCCTTGATGTAAGACATCAGGAAGGTACCAATGAAGCGGCCGATTACGAACAGCAGGGTGCCTGCTACCAGGTACGCTCCGGAGGCTACTTCCTTGCTCACGCCCGGCATCATTTCTGTAACAAAGTCGATGGTAATGCCCCAAAGCCCGGCCTGTGCCCCAACATACAGCAACTGCGCAAGCACAGCGAGCATGAGATGGCGAAACTTGAAAATGACAGGGTCGAACTTCAGCTTGTCGCCCTTGTCGGGTTCCGGCATTTGGGTACGCCAAATCAGAAAGGCTACAATGAGTACAGCAATGGCAATGCCTACGTAAGGCACAACCACGGCATTAGCGGCCTGTACTTTAGCTTCCTGCGTGGCCATATCGCCTTCATTACCGGAGAAGATCAAAAGTCCTGCCAGGTAAGGTCCGACCACCAGCGCTACGCCATTAAAAGACTGTGCAAAGTTGAG
>CAZNHN010000392.1:1088-4612 GCA_964572415.1 uncultured Phaeodactylibacter sp. | reverse complement strand
GACATCAGCCGTGAGCGACTTGACAATGGCTCCGAATGCACCCGCAATAATTACGGCTACGGCCAGTTCCAGTACGTTGCCTTTCATGATGAAGGCCTTGAATTCTTTTAGCATTGTTCAGTGTGTTTGGTTTGAGGCCTGAAAAATACGACAGAATCTCAAATAGTTGATCGCTAAAATGGATGAAACAATGCTTTTCTACATTTTCCGTGGCTTTGGCAGGAGCGAATAAATAAAGCCTACCCCTTGCGCTGTACCACATTTATACTTACTTTAGCTATGCACGTTGAAACACAAGGGCAGTAGCGCTTCCCCCCAGGAATCCTGCTGCCCGCTTTTTTTGCCTCCTCTTCCCTTCAATAGTATTACTATAGTTTTGTTTTTTAGCATCTTAGGAATGAGTTGCCAGCTATTTAGCTGCAATAAAAAAAAGTAAGTCTTTGGCGAACCAAGCTGATTTTACTTTGTCTTTATAGTAAAGCTATCAAAGAGGCTAGTTTTGCTGAAAAGGTGGCTTTCGTTTGGGCTCACGAACGCGTCCCCTGGTATCAAATCATCCATCTCATGGTTTATTGATCACCTTAAAATTAATGGCTATGAAAAATTTCCTGTTTTTAATGATGTGCTTGGCGCTGTCTGCGCTTACGACTAGCTGTACCGTAGTAAAGCAAGGAGAAGTCGGCGTCAAGCGCACTTTTGGAAAGTATGCTGACCGGCCATTCACCGAAGGGCTTCGGGTTTTCAACCCCCTGACTTCTACGGTGGTTAAAGTGCCGGTCCAAACCGAAAATATGGAGGTCAGCCTCAACCTGCCTTCCAAAGAAGGGCTCAATATCCGGGCCGACATTTCTATCCTGTATAATCTAAAAGCAAACAAAGCACCTGATCTGCTCCGGGAAATTGGGCGGAATTATGAAAACAACGTCATCCTTCCGGTATTCCGGTCCACGGTTTCCGATGTGACCGCCCGCTACTTCGCCAAAGATATGCACACGGGCGAGCGTGCAACCATCGAGGTGGCGATCCGCGATCAGATGGCGGGGCTGCTCGAAGAGCGAGGCATTATGATCGAAGCGGTGCTGATTAAGAGCATTCAGCTGCCCGCCAACCTGGCCCGTGCTATTGAGGAAAAGCTGGAAGCCGAACAGCGCGCGCTTCGTATGGAGTTCGTCCTGCAGGAAGCACAGCAGGAAGCGCAGCGCCGCCGTATCGAAGCCGAGGGTGTTCGCGATGCACAAAACATCATTTCACAGGGGCTCGACCCCAATGTGCTGCAGTTCAAGTCCATCGAAGCATTCCTTGAGCTGGCTAAATCGCCCAATACCAAGGTTATTATCACCGATGGGGATATGCCTATGCTGATGGACCCGCAGCAGCCGGGGGCGCTGCAAAGCACGCTTAAGAACTAAGGTTGTAAGAACCAAGCGATTTCATACTAATTACTATTTTGAGAGGGTGCCGTGTAAGCGGTACCCTTTTTTGGTAAACCCTTTTGGCGCGCCGTCGTTTTCCTTAGGATAAGTATGGAAAAACGATAATCATGAAAACAGGACTGATTCTCACGATAATGCTGCTTACCAGTAGCTGCGGTGCTTCAGCAGATCAAGGTACAACTGGCAGCACATCTGGTGAACGAGAAGCGGCAGCAATCTACGAGGACTATCCAAAAGCAGACAGCCTTCTGGCAGGCATCCCCGTCTATCCAAAGTTTGACGACATCGCGCCCTTACTGGCTCTGAATAATGACACTACCTACATCGTGAATTTCTGGGCTACCTGGTGCAAGCCCTGTGTTAAGGAACTGCCCTACTTTGTGGAACTGGGGAGGAAATACGCCAGCCAACCGGTTCGGATATTGCTAATCAGCCTGGATTTTCCGGCTCAGTTGCAATCCCGCCTCGTCCCTTTCGTTGAAGAGCGGGAGATGAAGCCACTGGTAGCCGTACTGCTGGATGGCAAGTACAATGACTGGATTGACCGGGTTTCCCCGGAATGGAGCGGCGCCATACCGGCTACCCTTTTTTACCGGGGCAAGAACCGCCACTTCGTTGGGGAAGCGATGCACAGCCTGGAAGAGCTGGAACAGGAACTCAATACCATTTATCAACCATAATATTCTGACCATGAAACACCTGATGACTGCCCTGTTGCTTGGGCTTTTGCTGACCGCCTGTGGCAACACCACCGAAGCCGGAAAAGAGCAAGCTGTAGATACCGAAACTACGGAAGCCACTGAGACAAAACCTGAAGCCAAAGCGGTATCCCAGCGAGCGGAGGGCATTGCCGTTGGCGAGCAGGCGCCAGATTTCGAACTCAAAAATGTAGACGGTAAGACCTACAGCCTTGCCGATATCAAAGATGCGAATGGCATTGCTCCGAAGGGTTATGTCGTGATTTTTACCTGCAATACCTGCCCCTTCGCAGTAGCGAGCGAGCAGCGCATTATTGACCTGCACAACAAGTATGCCCCGCAGGGCTATCCGGTGGTAGCCATTCAGCCCAACGACCCCGCCATTCAGCCGGGCGACAGCTTCGAGGCGATGCAGGAGCGGGCGGAGGAAATGGACTACCCTTTCGTTTACCTTTTTGACGAAGAGCAGAAGGTGTACCCCGTCTATGGCGCAACGAAAACGCCTGAGGTGTTTCTGTTGGATGATGACCGCTACGTGAAGTACCACGGCGCTATTGATGACAGTGTGCGCGATCCTGAAGGGGTAGAAGAAAAATACCTGGAGAATGCTATCAATGCTTTGATGAAAAATGAAACGCCCCACCCGCCCGTTACCAAAGCAGTGGGTTGTGGTATCAAAGCGTAAGTTGGTAGTTGCCGATGCCAGGCTTGGGGAAAGAACTTCCTGCGGAAGCGCTCGGGGGCTTTGGCTTTGAGCTTCCTGAAAAAGTCTTTTGTAAATAAGAGCAAGGCGGCACCCAAAACCGTCTAAACGCTGCTGACCGAGTTTATCGTCCGTAGTCATCCGATGGCAGCTTCATCAATGCGGGTTGCTTTACGAAGCACGGGCGGGTCCACAGGAATTAAATGCTGGTTGGCAAGGCTGAAGGCAACCCTTCAGCCCTGCACTTCCAGGTATTAAACAGACTGCGGGACGGTCTGCCCCCAGATCCCACTAGCTGCAGTCTTTTTCGCGTAAGCGGTGAAGTCAGTGGCCGGGCGCCCAAGGACGCGCTCCACATCGCGGGTCACGTCCTGATTGGCCGGTACACTGAGCACTTCGCGGAAAAGGTAGTCGATCAGCCAAACGTAGTCGGCAGGCAGACCGGCTGCCTCCATCGATGCCTTATAGTCCTGGAGGGAAACCGCCCGGTAAACGATGGACTTGCCGGTAGCCGCTTCAATTTCCCGGACCGCGGCCCGGAAGGTTATTGCCCGTGGACCGGTAATTTCATAGGTTTGTCCATTATGGGCATCGTTTATTAGGGCTTCGGCCACCACTTCGGCGGCCCATGCCTTCTCCGCGTAAAGGGTGACCATGGCACTCCAGATCTCGCGCGCCCGGTTCAAATCC
>CAZNHN010000392.1:0-1070 GCA_964572415.1 uncultured Phaeodactylibacter sp. | reverse complement strand
ACAAGAGTGTAGTCCATACCGGATTGAGCCACTACCTGCTCGCAGCGTTCCGCTTCCTGCTCCTCTTTTCCGGAAAGCAGGACTGCTTTTTGCACGCCCGCCTGTTTGGCCATTTCCGTGAGTTTTGTGATGGCTTGCAGGGCACCGGGCACGGCGAGGTCAGGGTAGAAAACGATGTAGACCTTATCCATGCCTTCGAGCGCTTCTGCCCAGGTATCGGGCCTGCTCCAATCGAATACAGGGTTGCTGTTACGGCCGCCGATGCGGACTTTTTGACCGCGCTTTTGCAGTCCTTCAGCTACCTTGCGCCCGGTCTTGCCGGTGCCGCCAATGACGAGGATGTTACTTGGATTTTTCATAAGAATTGGGTTTGGATGAGTGGGGTGTCAAGGGGGTTCGCCATGTACAGGAAAGGTTCACGCAAAGTTCGCAATGGGACTCGCAAAGGTCACAGCGCATTACGTGATGGGGACCTAAGGCCGTTGGAACGGTATCCGTTTGCGTTAGGCAGCGGATCTGGTGTTTGTCGTTCCTGCTTGACACTACTCATTATGGTTGAAAAATTAAATTCGTTGATTTAAAGGAAGTCAAAACGCTGGTCCGAATTGGCTGACAGCATATCGGGACAAGGGGTCAGGCATTTAGATCTCAATCCACCAGGGTACCGGAAGCTCTCCACGCTAAGCTGGGGTAACATGCGACTTCTACCTGGCTACGCCTGGCAGACAGGTTCTACGAAGTCGATATACGGCGTGGTTACCAGGGGATAAATGCTTGCCTTTTTGCGGCCTTACAGCATTTACAACGAACTGCCTTGCTTGTCATTTTAAACTTTAAAAAGTACTAACAGCGACAAGGCAAAAGCCAGCACTGAGCAGGCCATCCGCAACTGATGCAGGCGGTTCCATTTCTGCTGCAATCGAATTCCTTACTGTTTCACCGCTTTTGGCAGTCCTTTATCTGGGTTCTTACCACCTTTACTGCCGGCTATGTTCTTACCAGGCGGTTGAAGCTCAAAAACAAATTAAAGTATACTATAAATCAATGCAAGTAGGGGAATATTATGCTGA
>CAZNHN010000391.1:0-4615 GCA_964572415.1 uncultured Phaeodactylibacter sp. | reverse complement strand
TTGGATGATATCTTTGCCATACAAGATGAAATTGCCCGTGCTGTGGCGGATGAGCTTAAAGTCATTTTACTGAGCGAAGGGGTGAAGCAAGGGACGGATAACCGGGAGGCTTACGAATGGTACCTACGTGGGCGGTACGAGTTAAGTCAACGTTCGGATGGGGTAGAGGAGGCGCGGGCTTATTTCCGCCGGGCATTGGATATAGACCCCAATTTTGCCAATGCTAATGCGGGGCTAGGCAATGCCTACCTCTGGTTGGGTTGGAACAATTACCTGCCTTCCCGGGAGGCTTTCCCAAAGGCTAGGCAGTACGCAGAGCAGGCACTGGCCCAAGATTCTAGCCTGGCGTACGCTCACGCCATACTGGGTTCTGTAAATTTATGGTACGAATGGAAATGGGAACAGGCAGAAGAGCACCTTCGCAAGGCACTGGAGCTCCATCCTTCCGAAGCAGCGGCTTATTTGGATCTGGGCTGGCTGTATTTTGTGCGTGGCTCCACTGCCCAAGGCATCAACTACGCTAGCCGGGCGCTTTCTATAGACCCCCTGAACTTGGAGTACACCATTGACTTGGCCGATTTTTACCGCATGTCTGGACAGTACGGCGAGGCGGAAAGACTGGCTCGGGAAATGGCAGATGCCTATCCGAATAACAGTGAGGTTTATTGGATTCAAGGAGTGATCGCTTACGATCAAGGGCGTTTTGGTGAAGCAGTGACACAATTCGAGCAGTCCGTGCAGCGTTCTGGCGGGGATGCTTGGTCATCCATGTACTTGGCAGCGGCTTACGCCAAAAATGGAGATACCAAGGCTGCCCGCGATTTGCTGGATAAACTCGAAGCCATGCCACAGGTAGCAGAAGCGGCTTTCGCCGAAATGGCCCCGGCTTACTGGGCTGCGGGCGATGAAGAGGCTGCCCTGAAGTGGCTGCAAAGGGCTTACGAATGGCACGCCAACTGGATGATTTCGCTCAAAGTAGACCCCATGTGGAATGATATGCGACAAGCTCCAGCATTTCAGTCTGTAGTGGAAAAAATGGGGCTTTAAGTTCTATTGCAAACTGGTTCTTAGAGCTTGTTGGGATTTTGGTCTTCTAGTCGAAAACTAGCAATTTTTTGGTTAGACAAGACCCGAAAACCGGAGTTTAGCCTGAGCTAAATGAGGATTTTCGGGGCGAAGTATAAGCGAAAAAGTGCAGTTTGCAGACCGATTACTAAAGTCCCAACAAGCTCTTAGCTGGACTTTCGGCATTTATGCCACAGCTGCAAGCAGCGCCTGCTCAAGGTATCGTATTCTTGACCTTAAACTTCCAACATAGGACTTTTTGTTCGATGTTGGAAGTTTAGATTTCATCCAAATGTGCCTTCTGACTGCGTAAAGCACGTCTGAGAAGGTAAAATGGGTTTTATCATACCAAGCTGCAGTTTGAATTTCGAGTTTCCCCTTCGCCCAAAGCTGCTGGCCAAACAAACAGACAATAGATTTAATGGCCATCAAAACTGGTGTCGCCCGCTCAATGGAAAGGTCTGACCATTGCCGCTGGGTTTCCACTCCCAGGTGCCGGCGCACTTCGGCAAAGGTGACCTCCACTCTCCAGCGGCGCACAAAGAAGCTGACAATCTGCATAGGCGTTGCATCCAGCTTAGAGCAGGCTAACAACACCGGCTCCAGTTGCCCTTCCGGGTCTTTGACCAACACCCACCTCACCCGCACGCGAGCCCCTTTATTACTATCCCAGACGGCTAGCCCGGTAGTGATAAGCATGACTTTGTCCTTTGCGCCGTACCACTCGCTAAAAACTACCTTGTGCCACCTCACCCGTTTGTCGGCCAGCCTCTTTTCCATGCTCAGCAGCCGTTTGCCAATTTGGGCTTGTGGCCCCCGTTTGCCTTTTGGCTTGGGGCTTGGCAAAGCAAACAGCCGGGCATTCATTTTCATTCTTGCTATAAGCCCAACATCCAGCTCCTGAGCTTTCATCATCAGCCCGTAAGTAGCGTATGCCCCGTCGCCAACCAAGTATACTGCCCGGCCATAAGGTTTGGCATAACGCCCCAGCCACAAAAGCATTTGGCGCGCCCAGTCAGTAAGCTTCTTCGGCGCCCTGCCCTGTCCGCGTTCTTTATAATAGCGCTGCGAAGGGCATAGGGCAGTCAGGAACGGCAGTGCCCAAAACCGGTTTGCCGCCAGCCAGGGCAAATTTGTCAACAGCATCATAGACATCCACCGCAGGCCGCTACATTTTACAAAATGGGATGCTGACGAGCGCACCGCGTCCCGGTATATGCCCCGTTTGGCAATTTTGCTGCCCCACCGCCGCTCAATGGTCTCATCTATCCCGAAGACAGCCGCTTCACCGTCTTTCAAAAATGTATGGGTTAACAAGCCTAGCAATACTGAAGACAACCTCAATGCCGACCATCGGGCACGGTACAGCACTGCATGATATTTGTCGAAGCTCTTTTCGCCTTTCAAGCCGACCGTGCGCAAGATATTACAGACCGTCCGGCTGCCAGGGCATAATATCGCACCAATTAAAAGTAATTTCACTTTTTCCCAGGTAGGCTTGGTAAATGCAAAAGCAAATGCAGATATTTGATTGTAGGACTCTGATGGAAGTTGCAGCATAGTTGAAATGTCAGATACTTCAAATATACTCCTTCCTCAGAGTTCTTTTGTTTTATAAAAATGCCGAAAGTCCAGCTAAGAGCTTGTTGGGACTTTAGTAATCGGTCTGCAAACTGCACTTTTTCGCTTATACTTCGCCCCGAAAATCCTCATTTAGCTCAGGCTAAACTCCGGTTTTCGGGTCTTGTCTAACCAAAAAATTGCTAGTTTTCGACTAGAAGACCAAAATCCCAACAAGCTCTAACTGATTTGTCGATCTTTCCAACATTTCTCGAATGCCTGAATGACCATGTTCCGTTTCATTATTCGGGCCTTCACTAGGAGCTTGTATGCTCCATCTCTTTCAACATTTCCCTGTAAATCTGATGCTACTATAATTGCATCTAATTCATCCGCCTTTCTCGTACTAAAATGCCCGAGGAGTATCGGCAATTCCTCTTCAATCAAATTTACATTTCCAAAATGATCTTGGCCTCCAGTTGCTACAACTTTGTATTTATATTTTTCTATTGGATCCTCTGATTCAATCTTCAGTATCACTTTGTCTTGATCTTTATATTTTTTCCTTCTTAGACAAGTCTCGTGGTCAAGTCGAAAAGGGAAGCAAAAGCAACCAACGGGAGCGTTGATTTTCTTTTTGGCTTGACTCTAAATCACGAGATTTGTCTAAGAACCTATTTTTTCAATGGCAGCCGGGCGTAAACCACCTCCCCAAATCTACAAATTCAAGACACCGGGGTCAGCCACAGTATTTTTTCTATTTATCCATTTTTGGTTCCAAAATGTTTTCGACCCCCCATTTGCTTAGCTCTCGGAAAATTGGCCTTAAACTTTCCCCTTTATCTGTCAAACTATAAATTACTTTTGGTGGCACTTCTGCAAAAACTTTTCGATCAATCAATCCGTCACTTTCCAGTTCCCTCAATTGCTTTGTCATCATCCTTTGAAGTTGTCCGAATCTGTTCACATCAACAGAAATAAAGTAAAGGATTAATGGCTTCCATTTTCCTCCGAACACTTTCAGGGTGCTACTTACTGGACAACCGCCATATTTTTTTACTTGTTCGACCATATCATCAAACCTCTTAGAATTTATTTCCACTTTTTTCATGCCATAACTTGTTGATTATTAACAATAGTTACCAAAATGAAAGATGCGCCGCGCACCCTTGGCACCGCTTCGTTCAATCCCGATGTGGATCGGGACTGAAAATGTCAGTGGCACCAGACATTTCAGCCTTTAATATTGGGCGTAGTTCTGTTTCCTATTTTCTTATAAACTTCCAGACAGTTTTGTTCTATTGTTACACAAATTTTATCAATGTTTACAGAAGTTTTATATTCAGAAAAAGGTTCTGCAAAAAGATTAGCTAATTTATCGATAGTTAAAAAAGCTGAACTAATTATAACCATTATTGGAATAGCTAAAAACTCAAATCCACTATCCTCTCCCCCCAAGTCAATATCACCGATAAAAAGTGGTATTAAAATGACGTAAACAGTAACTACAAGCCTTGTAAAGGCACTATAAATTTTTAAAAAAGGCGTGTTTTTAATCCTCTCAGCCTTACCTTGAATATCATAAAACCGATTAACTTGTTGCATTAAATCGCTTTTTTCGATATTAGATTTTTTCGGGAAATCTTTTTCAATGTTTTTCGTAATTGCTATCAAGAGTTCATTTGAAATCTTATTCTCAACATCTATTTGGAAGGCTTGCATTAGCTCTGATTCTTCATTACTAACATTGGGCTTGAAATTATTATGCATTTCATTCTTTAACTGCCTTACGTATAAAATAGTCAGTTCAATTAATTTTTCAGCTTTCATGCTTAAATCATGACTAATTGATTCATGGAAATTATCTACATTACCATAGTAGGTATAAATTTTTGCAACAAAACTTCTTGTATTGTTGGTTAATTCACCAAAAATCTTTCTGGCTTCCCACCACCTGTCGTAAGCAGAATTCATTCTAAAACCCAAGAAA
>CAZNHN010000390.1:3413-4639 GCA_964572415.1 uncultured Phaeodactylibacter sp. | reverse complement strand
GAGTAGAACATGGCCTTGCCGGGCTACCGTACGCCCGCTTGCCAGCTCCCGAAATTGGGCTACATAGGTATATAGGCCTGAAGTTACCGGCTGCCCGTTCATTTGCCCATCCCAGATTGAATGATTCCTGTTTCCCTCAAATACCATACCTCCCCAACGATCAAATACCCTCATAATGATGGGCTCGAACCCTTCCCCCTGTGGGAAAAAGTAGTCGTTGATACCATCACCATTCGGGCTAAACGCCGTTGGGAAATAAATTTTGGCAGCACAATCTTCCACTGCAATATTAATGGTATCCGATACCAGGCAATCCTGAACCTGGGCATAGACAATATAGGTGCCTGCTGTCTGTACACTTCTAACAGGTTCTGTTTCTCCATCCTGCCACGACCATTGGGAAGCCTCCAGGTGGAAGGCATTCAAGGTCAGGGGCGACTGCAGGCAGATTGTAGTGTCTTCTCCGAGATAAAGGGGAGGTTCAGCGTGAATCTCATCAAAGAAGCTAATCTCAGTATCAATCGCCTGCTCGCCGCAAAAACGGTCCGTAATGGAAAGGCGGTAATTGCCACCGCTAAGGATTTCCCGCCCGGCTGAGGTGCTTCCGTTTTCCCAAAGGTAATTGACTGCACGAGGATGCGAAATATCTAAAACGAACGGTGGAGGATCGCACAGGGTGGTATCTTTAGGCACTTCATAATTGGGGGCATCAATTACAACAATAGTTCTGGAAAAAGTGTCCGGACAGGTATTGGTATTGATGATACGGCTTATGGTGTATGTACCTGTCGATTCATAACATAAATCACCAAGAACAGGAAAAAAAGAGGAATGAGGCGAAGTGCCGCTCATAAACCATGCATAGCCCGAGGCTCCGGCATTGCAGGGGATTTCCGGCTGAAAACAATCGCCTACGCAAAGGGTATCAGGTGCTTCGAAGAAAGAACTTGGGAATGGGCACTCCGGGCAGAAGTCGACCAATGTTGCAGTATCCTCAACAAATGGGATAGGAGAAAAAGGAGGAAAAGTGATGAGGGTATCAACCAGCTCAATTGCAGCGTCCTCAAAGGTAATAGGGCACTCCTGAGTCGAATAGCAAAGGGATTCAAACCTGCATTCTTCGAGCTCTCCCAATGCGTTGGTACGAATAATTGGCGATACTGGCGTAAATAGCTGGTTTTGGAGCAAGAATACAGACTGATCGTTTGTCCTGGCAAGGTGATTGA
>CAZNHN010000390.1:2224-3403 GCA_964572415.1 uncultured Phaeodactylibacter sp. | reverse complement strand
AAAAACATTTTTATCCACTCTGCATTTCCGAGCGCATCAATTTTTAGGAGACCGCCTTTGAAGTTCTCCGTATTTTCAATGCTGACCAAAACTGAACCGTCTTCAAGAAGAATGGGGCTGTCCAGATAGCCGAGGTCATACGGGGCATCAATCATTTGGGCCCAAACCACGGTGCCATCAGGTTTACTCCTGACAAAACATATGGCATCAGTTTGACTATCCACTGAGAACCCCGCGTACAAGAGGTCTCCATCGTCATATTCCAGGTAAGGCGCTAAACTGGCCGAAGAAGCATTTCTCACCCATTGCAGACCACCGCTTCCATTGACCTTAATAATTACATCTTCACCGCCCAGGGCAAAATACCGGAATACCATGCCCCCGTCAGCGGTACGTATTAAATTACTCCCCCGGCTGGCCAAGTCATTTTTAATGCATTTTGACCAAACGGTCTGCCCGGATGAATCTAACCTTGCCAAGTATTGATCGAATGCATTCGTTGAAGCATGCAATAGTATTACATCGTCATCAATTGCAATGATATCCGGAGGGGCAACCGTGTACTCCATTATTCTGATGGACCACTGAGGCGTACCATCACTACTTAGCCTCATAAGGTGATAATCCGAATAGCTATTGGTCAAGTCATCATAAATACTGTATAGAGCAGCCAGGTCTCCGTTGTCCAGTTCGGTTATTTCCCAAATATGCCCCTTGATATCCGGCACTTTTGTCCAGAGGTGCTGCCCCTGAAGATTAATGCAGGTGATAAAGGGCTGGGGGTCATCGTTGCTCCACCGACTGCCTGCAACCAGGATGTTGTTATTTCTATTTGCAATCAGGGTGGTGAGATGATATTGCTGCTCTTCCGAGTCCAATACCTTGACCCAGTTTTCCTGCCCTTCCATTGATGCAGGCAGCAAAAGGACAAAAAGCCGACAAAACAGAGCAGGTAAACACTGGTTTGTATATTTATTTAAAGCTTGGTTGCGCATAAATAATTGATAATCAGATTAAATTTTTTAAAATCCATTTTTTTTTTCAATACAAATATAAAAAAATGTAGTTGCTCCCCCTGCACCTTCCCCGTACATTTGTAACGTGAGAAAAAGAAATCACCCATGCGGAGAATATTTTGGATAGCAACTTTCTGGATTTTCGTTTCGGGCCTGCAGGCGC
>CAZNHN010000390.1:616-2214 GCA_964572415.1 uncultured Phaeodactylibacter sp. | reverse complement strand
TGCCAACAACAGCGGCAAAGTCGATCAGGCGGATGTGCTGTACACCGGTTATGCTTATGGGAGTGCCGGACCGGCGCGTATTCAGACCGGCACCATTTTTGAAGAAATGCCAGTTTCCATCAACTGGATGCAAAGCTTCCCCAATGGCGTGGGTTATGCCCATGCGGATGCCAATGGCAACGGGCAGGTCAACCTTTCGGATATGCTGGCGGTGGTGACCAATTTCGGGCAAAGCCACGCTACACCGGACCCGGTCGTTTTCCCCACCGCTGTACCAGGCATGGATGCTGCGCTTACCTTTACGCCTGATTTACTGAACCCTCCGCTTACTGCGGGTTCGATTGTCCATATCGCCCTGGATTTGGACTACCCAAACCTGCCCACCGAGGTAAACGGGCTGGCATTCGAGATTGCCTTCAATAAAAACTACATTCAAAGTATTTCCCTCAACTACGATCAGGATTGGCTGGGCGGCACCTCAGAATCCTTCCGCTTCCAAACCATCAGTACGAGTCAGACTGACCGGCTGAAGACGGCTTCCACTCGCTATGGGGTTAACCCAACCGCAGCAGCGGGCCGGGTAGGGGTTTTGTCCATCGTCATTGAGGACGACCTGATTACCTTTATGCAGGCCGACAGCGCCAGCATTCTACTTGAAATCAGGGAAGTCATGCTCGTCGATGACAGCCTGGAATTGCAGCCGGTCGTGACTGATAGCCTGATGCTGACCGTTTATAATCCTAACTACCTAATTACCCAAACCCTGACGGAAGAAGCAGCTGATATGCGCCTCCTCCCCAATCCTGTGCGCAACGGACGGGTATTGGTGGAAGCCCCCAAAGGTATAGAGCGCGTAGGTATCTTCAATATACTGGGGCAGCCGCTCTACGAACAGGAACCCCGGACGCCCACTTTTGAAATCGCTGTGCCCGGTAGCTGGCCAACTGGTTACTACCTGGTGCGCGTGCAGCAAAGCGACGGGCTGTTAAGAGAAAAACTATTGTACATCATTCAATAAAATCACCCGACTTTATGAAAAATCTGACTGTTTTACTATTAGCGTTCTGTAGCTTCTTCAATAGCTACGCTACGGAGCTCAGCGTTTCCGGCAGCCTGCTATTTGGGCCCGATCAGGACCCGGTGCCTGGATTTGAGGTGGAATTGCTGCTGCCTTCCCTTGATGAGTACCTGTTTGCCGTTACTGAAGCGGATGGAAGCTACACGTTTACCTTCGACCACGACTTCAGCAGTATGCCCACGCTAACGGCCACTGTGAGCACCATAGATTTCTGTACGGGCGTATTTCTTACGGAAACGGTAACGCTGCTGGAGAGTGCCCCTTCGGCAACGGGAGTGGACCTGATTGTCTGTGGCGACATCAATCCACCTCCACCACCGGAGCACTGCGAAGCCTTCTTCTTCATGGAGCAGATCAATGCTGACCCATACGAAGTACAGTTTTATGACCTATCGAGCACCGCCACGCCTGTGGAATCCTGGTTTTGGGATTTTGGGGATGGCAATACGAGCAACGAAGCTTCCCCCCTGCACACTTATGCTGCTACGGGAGTGTATGATGTTTCATTGACCATCACTGC
>CAZNHN010000390.1:0-606 GCA_964572415.1 uncultured Phaeodactylibacter sp. | reverse complement strand
GCTGATACTTGTACCGCTATCTTCACCAATCCGGTCTATGTTGAAGATTTCGTGCCCTGTGACTGCGACTGGAATGAGTATGACCCGGTGTGCATTGAGGTAGCGCCAGGTATTGTGGAGCTTTTTGAAACCCTCTGCTATGCCGAATGCGCAGGGTATAGCGCCGATGAAATCGTGGACTGCAGCGACAACGGCTTTGACCTTTGCGAAGCCTTCTTTACATACGAGCAGGGCGCGGATAGCCTGACCCTGGATTTTATAAGTTTTCCTCTCACTTTTGGGGACAGTATCATGGGCTACAACTGGACGTTCCCGGATGGCGGCACCTCAACGGAAGCCAATCCCAGCTACGTCGACTAACGTATTCGACGAGGCCGACGAACACGAACCCGACCGTCCAGAGCGCCACCGCGACCGTGGTGGTGACGACCGCCATCCAGAGCGCCCCCAGCAGCGGGCCGCCGAAGTCCATGATCGACAGCTGGCAGTTCGGCGTCTCGGCAGACACAGAACATCCTGAAGGCGCCAACGCGTTCATCGAGTTCGCCCTGCAAGACGAGTACCTGGCTGCCTTCTCCGACGGTATCGGCCTGATTCCGGCCACGG
>CAZNHN010000389.1:872-4644 GCA_964572415.1 uncultured Phaeodactylibacter sp. | reverse complement strand
TCTGTTGTTGGCGGGCGGTGTGGAAAGCATGAGCCGTATCCCCATGGGTACAGATGGTGGTGCCCTGCTCTTCGATCCAGAAGTGATGGCCGGAGCGCACTACCTGCCACAGGGCGTTGCAGCTGACCTGATTGCCACCCTGGAGGGCTTTTCCCGGGAAATGCTCGATGAATATGCCTATCAGTCTCAGCAGCGGGCCCGGCACGCGGTGGAAGCCGGCTACTTTTCAAAATCACTGGTGCCTATTTATGATCGAAATGGCCTGTTGATCCTGGACCGGGACGAGGCGGTCCGCCCGGAGGTAACGATGGACAAGCTTAGCCAGCTAAAGCCTGCATTTGAGCACCTGGGGCGGATGGGGTTCGACGATATGGCCCTGGAGCGTTATCCGGTGCTGGAATCTGTTCAACACGCCCACACAGCCGGTAACTCCTCTGGTATAGTGGATGGAGCTGCGCTGGTGCTCGTAGGAAGTGAGGTAGCAGGAAAAGAAGCCGGGTTGAAAGCCCGGGCGAAGATCAGGGCTGCTGCGACCGTTAGCGTAGACCCTACTTTGATGCTAACCGGGCCGGCACCTGCGGCTGAAAAAGCGCTTCAGCTGGCCGGGATGACGGTAAAGGACATAGACCTTTGGGAGTGCAATGAAGCTTTTGCTTCAGTGGTCCTCAAATTCCAGCGCGAGCTCAAAATACCCGATGGCAAACTGAATGTGAACGGTGGCGCAATTGCTATGGGGCACCCGCTGGGGGCTACCGGTGCCATGCTGCTGGGCACCCTGCTCGATGAACTGGAGCGGCAGGATAAGCAAACCGGCTGCGTAACCCTCTGCGCAGGCGGAGGCATGGGGATCGCCACCATTCTTGAACGGGTTTAGCCGTAACCTGCCTTCCACGAATTTAGGCTCAGGACCAAATCAACAAGCTAATGATCTATTATAAAAAGGATACGGACCATATCGTCACTCTAACCCTGGACAGGGCAGGGCGGGATACCAATATCATCAATCATGAAGTCAGCCGTGCTTTCTTACCTGTAATTGAGCACCTGCGGGCAGAAAAACAGAAAGGGACTCTAAGGGGCGTCATTATCACCTCAGCCAAAAAGACGTTCTGTACCGGTGGTGACCTGGAATACCTTTCCAAAACGGATGATCCGGAAGCCATCTTCCAACTGGCAGAGCAAATAAAGACCACTTTCCGGGCGTTGGAAAACCCCGGGGTTCCCGTAGTGGCTGCGATCAACGGTTCAGCATTGGGCGCAGGGTTTGAATTGGCGCTGGCGTGCCACCACCGTATTGCCATTGATAAGAATACCACCCGCTTTGGGTTTCCGGAAGCCCAGTTGGGGCTCATCCCGGGGGGAGGAGGTATTACCCGGCTTACCTGGCTGTTGGGCGTTCAGAAAGCCTATCCCATTCTTACCGGGGGGCATCGTTACAATCCACAGGAAGCCCTGCACCTGGGGCTAATTGACGAACTGGCGGTCAACGACCGGGAAATGAAGGAAAAAGCCAAAGCCTGGATCATGAATACCCGGGAAGCCCGCCGGCCCTGGGACCAGAAAGGGGCAACGATCCCGGGCGGAACTGCAAAGGACCCGGCAGTGGTCATCTTTTTGCGCAATGAATCAGCCCGTCTGTTTGCTACCGGTGCCCACCGCCTGCCCGCTCAGCGTGCTCTGCTCAGCATTCTTTACGAAGGGTCAAAGGTGGATTTTGATACGGCCAGCCGTTTGGAAAGCCGGCATTTTACGAGCTTGTTGCGCAGCAAGGAGACCAAAAATATGATCAAAGCGTTTTGGTCAGACCAGAACTTCATCAAAAACGGCGGCAACCGTCCTAAGGGATTTGGGAAATTCCGACCTCGTAAAGTGGGGATCATCGGCGCCGGGCGCATGGGGTCCGGGATAGCCTACGTGTGCCTGGACTACGGTATGGAAGTAGTACTCAAGGATGTATCTAAGCCCATTGCCGAACGTGGGCTCGACTACGTCAGCAAACGGTTGGAGCAAATGAAAGCCAGTGGGCGCAAGAAGCCCGAAGAGTGCGATGCCATGCTACAACGAATTCAGACCACGGAGTCTTCCGCTGATTTTGAAGACTGTGACCTGGTCATAGAGGCGGTCTTTGAAAACCGGATGGTCAAACAAAAGGTCATGCGGGAGGCTGAAGAATACATTGATGATTACAGCTTGTTTGGGACCAATACCATTTCAATCCCCATCACGAAACTGGCTCAGGGGTCACTCCGGCCAGCGAATTACATTGGGCTGCACTTTTTCCCACCTGCTGAAGAAGTGCCGCTGGTGGAGATCGTAAGGGGGGCTGAGACTTCAGACGAATCGGTGGCCCGTGCCTTTGACTTTGTGAGGGCGATTCGGAAGACACCAATTGTAGTGAAGGATGATTGGGGGTTCTTTGCAGCGCGGGTACAGAATACCTTCATTTTGGAAGGCATAACCATGCTGTCCGAGGGTTATCCTCCGGCATTGATTGAGAACCTCGGCGTTCAGGCAGGTATGCCTAAAGGCGCGCTGGCCCTGGCTGACCATCTCGGGTTGAATATGGTATTGCGTTACGAGAATCAGGCTGCAGAGCACTATGGTTCGAAGTACATTCAGCATCCCGCTGTAGAGGTGCTCCGGGTGATGCTCGAGGAGCTGCAACGCCCGGGTCAGCAAAAGCGGGCTGGCTTCTATAATTATCAGGGCGAGCAACCCGCTGGGCTCTGGAAAGGACTTGAGGAGGCATTTTCCAGTAGTAAGAAACGGGCGAAGCACGAAGAGTTGATGGAGCGCTTTCTGTTCGCACAGGTCCTCGAAGCGGTTTGGTGCATGCAGGAAAAGGTCATCCACTCGGTACCTGCTGCCAATCTGGGCAGTATTTTTGGCTGGGGCTTTCCGGCCTTCAAAGGGGGCGTCATTCAGTACGTTAATGATTATGGTGTAGAGGCTTTCATCAAGCGCTGCGGCGTCTTTAAAAAGAAATATGGCCAACGGTTTAGTGTGCCGAGTAAGCTGAGGTCAATCGTAAGCCGGTAACGGGGTTTTGGGCAGAGCTACCAAAAAAGTGCTGCCTTTGCCAGGCTGTGACTGAAGCGTAATCGTTCCCCCAAGGCGCTCCGCCACTTTTCTGCACATCGCAAGCCCTATACCGGTCCCGCTGTACTGATCGGGTGGGTGAAGCCGCTGGAACATATCAAATACCTTTTCCTGGAACTCGGCAGGTATACCAATTCCATTGTCCTTGAATGCGATGACCCACTTTGCAGAAAGGGCGCTGGCCGATACTTCAATGGCTGGATGGCCTGTTGTATTGTATTTTATGGCATTGTCCAGGAGGTTCATACAGAGTATGGACAGGAGGTTGGGCGAGGTCTCTATAGTGGGCAAGTCCCGTAGCTTCACCTCGAATTCGTCGCCATAGGTTCCGCGCAGCTGTTTGGTACAATCCATTAGCAGCTTGTTCAGGTCAGTGGACTCTATCTGGTGCTCATCGGGGTTATTCAGCCGGGAAAAGTCAAGGATATCTTCAACAAGAGTATTCATTTGCCGGGCGCCTGCCCTGGCAAACCTGAAGTAGGTATGCAGGTCATCGTACTTGCCCTTTTCCAGATCGCGTTCTGCCAGTCCCAGGAAACTGGAAATATTCCGGATGGGTGTCTTCAAGTCATGAGAGGCAATGTAGGCGAACCGTTCCAGCTCGATATTTGCTTTTTGAAATAATAATTAACTCAAACTGTATTTGTTTCTACAATACAATAACCAGTAGTAA
>CAZNHN010000389.1:0-862 GCA_964572415.1 uncultured Phaeodactylibacter sp. | reverse complement strand
CAACGTTAGAAATGGATGTTCCAGAACCAACAGCATATAATGATAGACCATTGTACTGAGAATCTGAATTAATCTGTGCACCAGCATCTCTAATGATTAAGTAGTTGATGTTACCAGAATCATCAGTTGCGCTTGTTCCTCTTCGTACTTCTGGTTTTCGTGAAAAAAGTAGGTGATCATAAGGCTGACGGCAAGGGAGGTGCCGATAAAGGTAATGATGCTGTCCAGTGGGTCAATCCTGGCCGCTAATGGAGGGTTGATCGAGAGCAGTGCAATACTGGAACCGGTAAAAAGCAGTATGATGAATACAATAAGTGCAATGCGGACCGTCCATTTTTGGTGGAAGATAATAGCGGTGGTAATAAACACGAACAAGGTATAGCCCGCACCTATTGAAGGGCCGTAAAGCAGAAGTACTATAGTCAGTAAAACCGGCAAGACAATATTGGCCCCATACCGGGCTGCATTATGCAGGTGGAAGTTAGACAACAGCAGCTCGGCTATGAAAAAAAGAAAAATCGGAAGCAGTACGGTGACCTCAGGGCCCTTTAGCAGGAGGTCTTTGGTGCCAACCAGCAGGGCAACGCTTGCTCCGGCAAGATTCAGCCGGTTTAGAATGACAATACGGGCGACTTCCACCCGGTTTAGCTCAGGTGTGACGCCCAGCTGGGAAATCCATGAAAAAATACCGGATCTAGTGTACATAGTTGTTGAAAAATCAAATCTGTCCGCAAAGTACTGGGTTTTCTGGTTTTATGGCACTTTCCGGTTGTGTTTTGTCAAAACTTATTGGGGTGGCCAGTTTCGGAATTAGATATTATTAATGTGCGTTTTTTCCAAAAAGAATTCTGTTTTGTAAACC
>CAZNHN010000388.1:0-4647 GCA_964572415.1 uncultured Phaeodactylibacter sp. | reverse complement strand
TATTTGACCCTGACGATAAATGTCTGGATGTAAACACCCGCCAAACGCGCATTTTTCCATTTAGCCATAACCACAACTCTTTGATTATCAACTCTCGTTTGCTCCAAACATACACTTAGCAGTGGGGCGAAAAAAAATATATAATTTTTGGAAGGCTTTTGCCCCAACATTATACGAAATCCGACCACTGGTTGATTTCGTGAAACGTTGGAATTGAACCAGTTGGATATTTTATTCTTCGACAAGCCCTCAGTTTTGATTCAAACTAGTGCGTCTATAGTAAAATGCAAAGGCTCTGCAATTGGCTATCTTTATAATGAAATCCGGCCAGTTTCTTGCTTTCGGAGGGAAGAATAAAGATCAAAGCTTACGCAACTCCACCCCTACGATGAATGACTTTCTTTTAAGGAACATGTGCGGTCTGCCCCTTACTTGATAACTTTAAGGACATACTCCATTTGGGGGTCCCGTCTGCGTGTAATGTCTTCCTGCGTGAACGCTATATTCACTTCCGGAGATACCCCTGAATCTGGTTGTTCGGTGGATGGGACAAAGTATTTGAGCGGAATATCCACTTCCATCTGGCTATGTGGAAGGTAAAAAAAGATGTATTCCCCGCCGTTGATGCCTTGTTGATTACCTCCGGACTCCTGGCCTACGAAAGTGGCAAAGCCGAAACGCCTTGTCTTTTGCAATAAAGTGAAAGTAGCCGATACGTTACCCGGGCCCCCAAGGATGAAGGCCTGGCCTTCGAAGCGGTTGTCTTTAGGAATTATATCCCGGCAATCTGCCTCCTCTTTAAGCTCGTAAAAGGTATCATCATAACGGGTGTAGAACTGTGGAGGTAGCCCCTCGAAAATAAATTTATTCCAGGTTTTAGAATAGGGCAAAAAAACCGAGTCAACTTTTGTAGTCCGGGTCAGCGCTTTGCTGGCGTCACTGCAATCCAGTTTGTCCTTGATGAGATAACTGATGAGTTCATCTCTGGGCTCGCTGAGCCCGCCCCCGTTGCCCCGGATGTCGATAGCCAGATTGGGGATGCCGAGCTGGCGGATGGTATCAAAGGCTTCCCTAAACCACCCCTTGTGGTCAAAGTCTTCCCACTTCCATGTAGCGAAGGTCCCGAGGCGCATGACAGCGAGGTTTGGATTGCTGAGATTGAGTGACCAACTGCCGCTTTCAGGCATTGAATCTACGTAGCGTTTGTCCATGATGGCCTCCCGCTCTTCCTTCTTCAAAGCCTTAAGGGTAACCGTTTGCGTGACCTGCTCTCCAAAATTCTGATAGGCAACTGTGAAAGCAGTGTTCTCTATCGGGAAGAACAGCGGAAAGTACAGGTCAAAGGCATTCCAGTGCCGGGTACTAAAATTGTTTGAAGACAAGTAGTAGGCAACCGGCGAGTTATTATTCCCATCCACTTTGGCAATCGTGGATAAGCTATCCAAAATTGTTTTAGCTGAAATGCCATTGATGGATGTAATCGCAGCTCCCGCCCTTATCCCGGAGGCTTCCGAAGCGTTATGGGTTACGATAAATTGCTCATTAAGGATACTGAAGCCAAGTGGGAAATAGAAACGGCCACCGAACAGGCGCTTCCGCAAGTCCGCGTTCATATTCCAGGGGTTCAGATAGGTATGGCCGCAGCGGATTTTTTTGATAGACTGTGCCAGGATTTTCATAAATGCTGCTTCCGTCATTCCTTCGTAAACCCGGGACCTGAGGCGGTCAAACTCCAGATTGATGGCTTCGGGGCTATTATACCGATAGATTCCAGGATGAACTTCGGTCAGGATTTTTTCCAGAAGGCCAATATCGGCCAGGAGGCTATCCCTGCGCAGCGGCCGACCGGTCACCAATGAAGTCTTGGTCTGGCGGTCATCGGAGGGAGCGGTTTCCTGCATTTGCTGATAGCGCATCCCTTCCACGGACTTGCTTAGTCTTGCCCTGACCTTCACGGCACTCATGGTGGGGTTAGAAAGTAGAACCGTTTCCTGCCTGCCTGCCCTGAGCTTGGTTTGCCCCTTGCCCGCCAGACCAAAGCCTTGAGTTTGTTTGCCGGTTCTTCTATCTACCGCCCCGATATTTATGGTTGTGCTGCTCAGGTTTTTAAGTTCAGCGCGGAAGCTGCTGTTTTCTTGTTCACCCAGCACAAATTCTTCTCCGGCAGGAATGTTAATGGTAGAATAGGAGGCACAACTGCTGAACACGATAGTGAGTAGAACTGCGAGCTCCCGTAAATAAGATAGCTTGGTCATGATGCATTAGGTTTTGATCCACAATGATGCAAAAGTGAGGAATCATAAGACATGGAGCGCCTCGAAATGCATAATGAGACCCATCAATGCAAAGGTCAGGGCGGAAAACGAAAGGTTAGGCTTGAAAATATTCCGTAGGCGAGCTTCCCGTATGGCTTTTGAATGCACGGTTGAAAGAGGCCTTGGAGTTGAAGCCCGATTCGAAGGCGATAGCGAGGAGCGTCAGGTGTTCGTGTTGCCCTTCCTGTACGAGCCGGATAAACTCTTCCACGCGGTACCGGTTGACCAATCCCCGGAAGGATTCCCCCCGGCTGCTGAGCGCTTTAGAAACGGTGTTGCGGTGCGCGCCTAATAGCTTAGCAAAGGCTTCCAGGCTGAGTTCAGGGTCGAGATAAGGCTTATGCTCCTTAAGTATTGCATCAATTCTGACCGAAAGTTCCGGCGCTTCAGCGGGTGGTTTGGGCGCTTCCGGTAGAATCAGGCTCTGATGTTGGTACAAATAGGCGTGGTATCCGATCAACAGGCTGATGCCAGCATAGGACAACTTCAGCGGGAAAGCCACCCATTCCATATTGAACAGGTTGTACTCGAAAAAGCCATACAGCACCCAGTCCAGGATTTCGTAACCTGAACTAATCAAAAACAGAAACGCCAGAGAGATAGTGAACCGCCGTAGCCAGCGGTATACAGGGCCTTTCCAGAACAATTCCGGGATACCGTGCAGCATTCGGTAAGCGGCCCTCAGGTACCCAAGTGCAAGTACTATGAGCAGCCCTTCCTCAATAAACTGTCCGTAGGGGGCGATTACTTCCCGCCAGATCCAGCTTTTATATGCCGCGCTTCTAAATCCAATCGACAAATAAAAAAGGAATTGTAGCAGCGGGAGGATAAAGTGGGGCAGGTGCCGGCGCTGCAGCCTAAAGGAAGGCTGTACCCTCGACCGCACGAAAAAGTAAAAGAGCGGCCCCAGGCTCAGGCTGAAATTGATGGGGATGAAATACAGGAATTGATACTGCGCATAGATGCCCGCCATGGCAAAGAGGCTGTTACTGAGCGTTAGTGCGTAGAGGATCAGCAGTACGCCCAGTAGCAAATTAGATTGCCGAATTCCCGCTTGTCGCAACAACAGCTGAACCCCCACCACAAGACAGAGCAGTATGCCAAACCCGGACAGGAAAATGGCGATCAGGTCAGGGATTGCGATAGTCATAAAAGTGGCCTACCCCTCCGACAACAAATCCGGCATCAACCCCGACAATATCGCCCGCATTTTGGGCTCCGCGCCCTGCGCCACCGCTATGACTTCATCCACGGTGGTTTCCGTGAGTTCCTCAATCGGGTAGCATTTGTTGGTCGCTACGGAGAGGACCAGGACGGGGAGGTTGGCATGCCGGGCCACCAGCACTTCAGGTACGGTAGACATGCCTACCATATCCGCGCCCACCACGTGAGCAAATTTATACTCCGCCGGGGTCTCCAGGTTGGGGCCCTGCAGGCTGAGATAAACGCCTTCGTGAGCGCGGATGCCCAGGTTTTTGGCCACAGCAAGCCCTTTGGCATTCAGGCTGCGGTCGTAGGCGTTGAGCATATCAGGGAAGCGCGGGCCCAGGCGCTCGTCGTTTTCGCCCCGTAGTGGGTTCTCGGGGTGTAGGTTGATGTGGTCGCGGATGAAGACAATATCGCCCGCTTCAATACTGGCGTTGACACTACCTGCGGCATTGGAAATGACCAGGCGCTGAACGCCCATCGCTGCCATGACCCGCACCGGGAAAGTAATCTGTTTGGCGGTATAGCCCTCATAGTAGTGGAAACGTCCCGCCATAGCCATCACCGGCATGCCATTCAGGTGCCCGAAGACCAGTTTGCCTTTGTGGCTCTGTACCGTCGAGACGGGAAAGTGAGGGATATCAGCATAGGCAATCTCTGCTTCGGTCTCGATGTGGTCGACCAGATTGCTCAGGCCAGTGCCCAGAATGATGCCTACTTTGGGTAGTGTTGCAGTTTTCCCTTTGATGAAAGAAACTGCTTCCTGTATTTGATCGAAAAGTGGTGTTGACATAAAAGTATTGGTGACTGAGATCGGAGCCCGTTAATCGACGATCATTTTCTCGCGGTCAAGCTCCTGTTGTACGATATTTTCCGGTAGTTCGATGTGCTCGTATTCCTGATTGCGCAGCTGCGGGATGTACCCGGCTTCGCGAATAGATGCCTGTATGCCATCAGCGGTAAAGCGGAAGCGGGCGCCGGCAGCGGAGACCACATTTTCCTCAATCATGATGGAGCCAAAGTCGTTGGCCCCAGCGTGGAGGCAGAGTTGTGCCACCTGCTTGCCTACCGTCAGCCAGGAAGCCTGAATGTTCGTGATGTTAGGCAGCATAATGCGGCTCATGGC
>CAZNHN010000387.1:0-4688 GCA_964572415.1 uncultured Phaeodactylibacter sp. | reverse complement strand
TTCAGCGTCACGGTGATCGACTCCGCGTCCTCAACCACGTGGCGATTGGTGAGCACGTAGCCGCGCGCGGCATCGACGATCAGTCCCGACCCCACACTCTGGCGCCGGCCACTGCGGGGCGACTCCGGGATCGGCAGGTCGAACTTCTCCAGGAATCGGCGGAAATCCGGGTCGCGGAAGAAGGGGTGCTGCTCCAACGACACCTTGGACTCCACCGAGATGTTCACCACCGCGGGCGTCACCCGGCGCAACAGCGGGGCCAGGGTGGGGAAACCTCCTCGGGTCTTGCGATAGGGAAAGCTCGCCGGCACCGACTGGGCCAGCCAGGTCGAGGTATTCCCCAACCCGGCACGGCACGTACTTCATGTGCAGCTGGGGCAGGAGATTCAGGCTTCACTGGAGCTCATCAGTGCGGCCGGGCAGGTGGTTGCAACCGTGCAAAGCCAGGAAGCTACGGCACTATTGTCCCTGCAGGCTATTCCGGCTGGCATCTACTTTTTGCAGATAACAGCTGAAGGGCAGCGTGCTGTGCGCAAAGTAGTAGTCTGGTAACGCGCCCCGGCTAAGCTTCAAAATTTAATTGAACCCTGGGCGGCTTATCAATGTAGGGGTAGGTTACTTTGGAAAGGTACAAGCCTTCCGGATAGGCGGAGCGCAATGGGCGTGGCGGGTTATGGTCACGCAGGGGCTGCAGGAAGTCATCCAGTGTAATCTGCTCCCAGCCTACCTCCAGCAAACGGTGCACCAGAATGCGGATCATGCCCCTTAGGAAGCGATTGGCAGCAAATTGCAGCCGGATACGGGTACAGTTGGGGTTAGCGAAAATCCGGATCCGGCGCAGGTGGCAAATTGTGGTGTTGTGCCGGTCGGGCGTCAGGCAGTACGCCCGGAAGTCCTCAAACTGTAAAAGTTGGGTTGCTGCCGCCTGCATGCGGGCTATATCCGGTGCATCCTGCAGGTACAGTGCGCTAAGCTCGCCCAGGAAAGCCTGTTTGCGGGTGTGCAAAAGATAATCGTATTGCCGGTCGGTGGCATCATAGCGGGCGTGGGCTCTGGGATGGACCGGTATAACATCAAAAATGGAAATCGTCGCCGGCAAATTCTTATTGAGGATGAACTTGAAATCGGTTCGCAGTTCCTCCGGCGTATCGAAATGCGCAAAATACTGGCTGGCATGCACCTGCGCGTCTGTGCGGCCACAGCCTACGAGTGAGACCTCATGCTTCAGAATGCGTTGCAAGGCCCCTTCCATGACCCCCTGCACGGTACGCACTTCACCTGGCTGCTGCTGCCAGCCCCGGAAATTATAACCCTGATATGCAAAGTGCAGAAAGTACCGCATGAAAATGGAGGTTTCCCGCAAATGTAGCCAAACTGAAATTGTAAAGAATTGTAACTTTGGTAAAAAATGAGATTATGCTCCGCTCCCTATTTTTCCTGATCTTACTTTTCCCGGCTTTGCTGCAGGCTCAAAACCTGGACGAACAACTCCGCGCAGTCGAGGCAGAACTAGCCACACTTGAAGCCCAAAAGAAAGCCCTGAACGAGCGCCGGGAGGGCATAAAACTGGAGCGCATACAACGTGACCTGCAAGCCATCGGGCTGCCCTCCGAATCCTACATCATGCATTCGGCTATGGCGCTGGAGTATGCCGAGGCGCACGAACAGGCCGCCTGGGTAGCGCATATTATCCTGCCGGACGTCACTTCAGGGACAGTGGGGCGCACCAATGATTTCCGCCCCGACCCCAAAGTAGCAACCGGCACGGCGGTGGAGGAGGATTATTTCCTAAAGTATCTGCAGCCCGATAGCACCTACGAGTACGATGGGTTTGGGTACGACAGGGGACACCTGGCACCCTCTGCTGATTTCCGCTGGTCCGAAAAAGCCTTGTCTGAGAGCTACTTCTACTCTAATATGTCGCCTCAGATAGCAGAATTCAACCGGGAGGCCTGGGCAGAGCTCGAAGCCCTGCTGCGGGGCTACCTGTACGAAAACCCGGGTGCACAGTTGTACGTGGTCACGGGCCCTGTGCTGGAGCCGGATTTGCCGGTGATTGAGCGTTCCATCAACAAGGTGTCCATCCCGGAGCGGTACTTCAAAGTGGCGCTTGATTTGGAAAACGGTCGCGGGATTGGTTTCATTATGCCGAATGAAAAGGTCAGCTATCCGCTGGAGAGCTTTGCCGTGCCAATAGATCAGGTGGAGCAGGTGACCGGGTTCGATTTTTTCAACAAACTACCCGAAGCCAGGGAAAACGAGTTGGAGCGCAGCCTGGATAAATCAGCCTGGATCCCGGAAATGGCCGGCGGAGATGTGGAACCTTTATTCCCGCCTGACCTGCCGCCCAACCATTTCAATACGGTGCAAAGCCGGCAGTATATGGGGAAGGGGACTGAAATTAATGTATGCGGCACGGTCGTGAGCACCCGTTACAGCCGCAGCGGCAACCTTTGGCTGAATATTGACAAGCGCTTCCCCAACCAGATTTTTTCCGTCTTTATCCGCAAAAAGGATTTACCCAATTTTTCTTTCGATCCGCAGGTCGTCCTGGCTAACAAAAAAGTCTGTTTCCGTGGAGAGGTGGAAAACTTCAGCGGCACGCCCACCATGAATATTCACCTGGAGGAAGCCATACAGGTTGGCGTACCGGGGCAATAGTCTATTCGAAGCGGTCAGGGAAGTTCTTCCGAAGTACCCGGAGCAGATCCTCTTGGGTCAGCGGCTTATTTAGAAAACCGGAAAAGTTGGGCAGGTGCTCTGCCCGTTCCCGGTCTTTGCTGAAAACGGAAGTGGTCAGCATGACAATAACTATGGCACTTTGCAGCTCTTCGGGCAGCTCATCATAGGCTTCGAGGAACTCCCACCCATTCATACGGGGCATATTGATATCCAAAAAAATGAGGTCAGGCGGTTGCTGATCCGCTCCTTCTTCCAGGTATTTCAGGGCTGCCCTGCCATCGGGCTGGTCTACAACGCTTTCTGCAACTTCAGCTTCAGAAATGATAAGCTTGTGCAGGTAATTGTCGGCTTCGTTGTCGTCGACAAGCAGTATCTTATTCAGTTTCTGAGTCATATCCTCCTTTTTTAAGGGTGAAAAAGAATGTAGCGCCCTGGCCTTCTTCCGATTCCAGCCAAATGCGCCCGTGGTGCATCTCCACAATCTTTTTGCAGTGGGCCAGGCCAATGCCGGTACCCTCGTAGTCGTACGACTGGTGCAGGCGCTGAAAAATAGTAAATATCTTGGCTTGGTACTTCGGGTCGATACCGATACTATTGTCCTTCACCGAAAACTGCCAGTAGCCCTGCTTTTCCGCTGCATTAATTTCAACCAGAGGCTCCTCGCCGGGTTTATGGAACTTGATAGCATTGCTGATTAGGTTTTGGAAGAGCTGCCGCAAGTCTACCTCATAGCCCTGCAGGGTGGGCAAAGGGTTGACCCTCACCTTTGCCAGGTGTTTGCTGATGCTGGAGTCCAGGTCTTGCAGTACCTCCTGCAGCAGCACATTACAATCAACGGTGCTGACGCGGCGGTCACTTCCAATCTGACTGTATTCGAGCAGCCCTTTAATAAGGTTGCTCATGCGCAGGGAAGCATCACCGATGAAGTTGAGAAATTGCTGCCCATCCTCTCCTAACTGGTCGCTAAAACGGCGGTTGAGCAGGCCGGAATAGCTCCGTATGGTACGCAGGGGCTCCTGCAGGTCATGGGAAGCGACGTAGGCGAACTGTTCCATTTCCCTGTTTTTTACTTTTAGCTCCTGAGCGAACTTTTGTATTTCCTCAAGTTTCCGCTGCTTCGTGATATCCTGGAAGATGCCGTACCAAACCACCGTTCCATCGGACTTTTGCTCCGGTTGGGACATGGCCCGGTGCCAGCGTATTTCATCATCGGGGTGAATGGTGCGATAATCCGTAAAGAATGAAGTCAGGTTTTTTCTCGATTGCTCAATCTTTTCAAGAATATCGGGAAGATCTTCCGGATGAATGACTGAAAATCCTGATTCAGGTTGTGCCTTCAGCAGGGTAGGTTCCAGGCTCTCGTGCAAATCGTGAATGCCTTCACTTATGAACGGGAAAGACATTTCCCCATCCGCATTAATCTCCATCTGGAAGATTGCACCTGGCACACTCGCGGTCAGCTTAGCAAGTTGCTCCTGACTGGAGCGCAGTTTTTGGTCGTTTTTGGCCCGGGTAAGGGTATTCACCAGGACTTCGCTGAAAAGCTTAAGCAGCTTGAGTTCTTCTTCCGAGTAGTCATGGACTTGTTGTACAGAATCAAAGCCCACACAGCCCAGGCATTCACTTTCCCGCATCATGGGTACCGTCAGCAGGCTTTTGATCTGCTGCCGCTGAAGGTCGGTTTTAGCGGGTCCACTTTCCATCTCTGAGATGTCGGGGATGATAAAGTTTTTACCCTCCACATGGAGGTTCACAAATACCATATATTTCTCCATCGGGACATTCTGCAGGCTGTCTTTCACGGGTTCAATGGACTCCGCACACCATTCATGAGTGTTGGAAGCTACATTTTTTTCGAAATCATACTGTATTACGTAAACCCGGTCTGCGTTGACAAACTGCCCAATCTCTTTCAGGGAAGCCTGAATGCGGTTGTCCATTTCCTCAATAGGGAAGTTGATGTATTCAGACGCCACCTTCATTAGTTTTTCCTGCATTAGGCTTTG
>CAZNHN010000386.1:3694-4727 GCA_964572415.1 uncultured Phaeodactylibacter sp. | reverse complement strand
TTACCCCGGAAGGATTCTGAATGACCACATGGGCAAAATTTTCGGCATCGCTCTGGTGGGTGATGTCAATTTCCTGCGCTGTACTGCCGTCAAAAAATACTGTGCCTGTCCCGGGTAAAAATGCGCTGTTGCTACGGCCATCCCGGTTCCAATCTCCCCGAATACGAATATCGTAGGTTGACGCAGCCAGCACTGCCCCACTGTTGATGGTAAGGTCGTCTGCAATGATGATATTACCTCCCAAAGTTTTGGTACCGCTGCCGCTACACTGCAGATCCCAGTAGCTGTCACTACCCAGCGAAGCTACCATCTGGGCCTGGTCACTATCATACCTCACCGTACTGCTTGAAGGCAGATGATAAGTGCCAAAACCCGCCGGAAAACTGTGGGCACCTTCTACGGTAAGCTGTGCACCACTGCCTAGGTTGAAGGTGCCTCCAGAAGTACCTGTAAAAGAAAACCCATCGTCTTCCAGTCCCTGGCTGGTCGAGATGGTCAAATCGCCGTGTACCGTTATACCGGCATCCAGGTTGTAATGCCGCGTACCCGAGAGGATCAAATGATGGTAGACCAACTGATCCGTCGGCAGGGCCCCGTCAGCCGTATAGGCAAACTCCACAGTCCCTCCTCCATCACTCACAAAGCTTCCGGAGAGTGGGGGCAGCGCAGGCGTGCTACTCACTGAGAAGCGAAGTGTACCTTCTCCGTCTACTGTTCCTATTGTATAGAGTGACTGATCTGCCAGCGTGATGTCCAGGATACTGTTGCTCTCCAGGCTGGTGCTGATCGCACTAAAATCATAGCTGCCTCCTGTGCCGCTGGTATCTATGGTAACCGTATGTCCACCCTGAATTACCACCGGATTAACCGCAGCAGGGGGCGCAGAAGCTAGCGGACTTCCCGAAGGATCCGTAGACCAGGTAGCTACCTGATGCCAGTCGCCGGAGGTACGGCTGTAGTACACTTCAGGATTGGCGAATCCGTAGCCTGCCGTAAAGTGATAAGCGCCCAGCGCACCTGTTGTACTCAGGCT
>CAZNHN010000386.1:1476-3684 GCA_964572415.1 uncultured Phaeodactylibacter sp. | reverse complement strand
TCTACGTTGGTAGTGAGCCCTTCCGTCCATGTGGTGCCGTTGAAGTACGCATCCCGGTAATCTGCCTCGTCTTCCGGCGGTGTAACGGCCACATCCGACTGCGCATACCGGTATTCATAGTCTATCGTCAGAGCGGTACCAAAGCCTGATGTTTCTACGATCCAGTAGTAGTTCAGTACAGAATCCGACGGAGCGGTAGGCTCACGGCTATTTACCGGAACGATGCTGACAGTACCGGCGGCTCCGTCTGCATTGGTCACATCTATGGTCACCGGGCTATACACATCTGTGCCCAGGGGAAAGCTAAAAGAACCGCCCGCTGCTGAAAACTGCTTTTCTACGCCTGCTGCAATGGCTGAACCGCTAGTGCTGATCATGGTGCTGAGCCCCCAGCTTCCTGTGGTAGTGACTGTAGCTGCTTCTCCTAAAATTAGCTGATTTGTTCCCAGTTGAAGTGTACCGGCATTGAGCGCCAAATTCCCTTCTACTGTCATAAGACTGGCCTCCAGAGTGACACCCATGCTGTTGTCAATGCTTACATCATCCAGTACCAGGGGATTTCCGGAAATTGTCTGATTTACCGAGCCATTGAAAGTAATGCGTTGCCCGTTCTGGTCAAGCGTACCACTGACATAAGTAAAATTTTTTTCCACAGAAACAGCCGTACCGGTGGCGAGTTGCAGTGTACCGGAAGGCTTATTGATCTCCCAGGAATAAAGAGCAATGGCACCGTCATCATGATCCGTGATGGTCTGGTGTCCCGAACCGTTAAATACCAGGGTACCTTCCGCATCCTCAGGCCGGGGAAAGCCGATGCTACCGTTTTCTATCGTAAAGTTTCCACCCACGTACAGGTCATACCAGTCATTGCCCGAAGGCGAATTGTTGTTGGCCCGGTGCAGGTTGAAGTTATTACTAAGATTAAGCGTAAAGTTGTTGAGTACCCGCAGGTCATATTCTGTTACGCTGGCACCTACGCGCCCGGTGAAAGATGATCCGGCCTGCCCGATCTCTACATTCCACAGCGGTATCGCCGTAGAGATACCGATGTCGTGATTTCCGGTAGTCTGGTCTGTAACGATCCTAACTGTTCCCCCACTCACCGAATGGCTTACGCCCTCATTGATCCAGAGCGCTTTACCATCTGCAGTGGTGTTCCTCCGCACAATTTCCAGCAAGCCGCCCGACATGTTGAAAGCACTACCGGAAGCGGTATGGATAGAGAAGTCGGCCGTACTCTCATGCCCTCCACTGTTCCAGAACTCGGCAGTGCCCTGGTTGTCGGCTATGGTTACTGTGCCTCCAGACTGGGTGTAGGACAGTGTAGCTGTTTCGGGAACGGGACGGATGGCGCCTCCCACCCTAAGCGTACCACCTGCTATGGCAAGGGCTGCGTTGCCGGTAGTGTAGTAGATGGCGTTGGCATCGGTGCCCGAAAGGTCATCACCGATATTAATGGTACCATCCGTCAGTTGTAGTAGTCCGGCCAGGAAGAGATCTGAAGATGCGGAAGTGATCTCTGCCACGGCATCTGTATGATCCAGCTGTAGCCCCGTAGTCGCTGGTATGACAAATGATCCACCTCCCGTACTCAGGGTAAGCGTATGCGCTGCCCTGAGCAGCAGTGTCCCGTTTTGTAACACCAGCGCTTTGTCAGCAGTATGGGTGGGACCGCTAAGACTGAAATGACCGGAGGAGATTTCCAGTCGGCTTGTGGCTGAACTTCCCTTGTTGACAGTCAGCCGGTAAAAGTCGGTAGTCGTTCCCGTACCACTGATGGTAGCATCCGACGAACCACTGAAGGTCACTTCGCAATAGTGACTTGCCGCATCGGCCATGTCAAAAGTACCGTTGTTCACCAGGCTACCCGATACATTTAGCTGATGTATGCCCGTACCGCCCCCGCTTGCATGAAAAGTACCGTCAACGATAATGTCATTTGCTACCGTGACAGACCTTCCCGTACCCGCCTGCAGACGCAAGGTACTGCTTCCCGCAATGTACAGGCTATCACCAATGCTAAGGTTTCCGTTTGTACCGCTGCTGAGCAACACGGTAATGCCTCCCTCTACCGAGAAATCATCGCTGATGGAAAGGTCCGCATCCGGCAAGATGCGTGCAAGTTGAATCTCGATAACTCCGCCCTCGTTGGGAGTGAATTCGAGCAACCCGGGTTCAATCATCACCCACAGCAGCAGCATGATGATG
>CAZNHN010000386.1:1063-1466 GCA_964572415.1 uncultured Phaeodactylibacter sp. | reverse complement strand
ACCGGTGACGCCGGGAGGGTATAGTTACCGCTGCCGCTGTAGACTACCCTGCCTCCCGAAGCACCAAGAAAACTGCTATATGTACCTGCAGGAAATGCTGTAGCATCTGTGTCATTGGTTATGATATTAAGCGTACCCGGTCCACTGACTGTGCCCAGATCGTGCCCACTGGTAGCATCTGCTATTTGCAAGGTACCTCCCTCCCTGATTTCTACCTCGGTCACCGTGATGTTGTTAGCGTTGATCGTAATGGTATCACCCGGGGCAATCACCACGGATGCAGCACTACCCGGTATGCCGGAAGCAGCCGGGCCATCCGGAGCGTCGGTAGACCATGAGGCGGCAGTACTCCAATTACCATCAGTACGACTGTAGTAGGTAGTCTGGCCGGAAGCAGTATATG
>CAZNHN010000386.1:0-1053 GCA_964572415.1 uncultured Phaeodactylibacter sp. | reverse complement strand
CCCTTCAAAAGCAGGCCATACTTTTGGTATTCAGCACTTTATGATGGCTACTCTAAATCAGTTACACGATTGTAGTTGTAAATTCACGTAGGTGTTTTACCACATGCTTTATGCAAAAGCTAAAAACCTCAACATAAGTACTAATAAAAGTATCTGTAAGAAATATGAATGCTGAGAATTTTGTTTCAAGGAAAAATATCCCTACGGCCAAACACTCAAAGCTTACAGGGTATTTTTACCTGATTACATAAAATGTATCATTCATCAAATCCAACTTTGAAAGGATACGATATTCTTTATTTCCGGCATATGATTACACAGATAAGGCAACTTATCAAATTGACAGCATAGTTCGGTGTAAAAATTAGTGGCCAGTTCACTGCTTTCTCAGGACTAAAACCCAGTCACCCTCTTCTGGTGCAGTAGCCAATACCCGGTTATTTTCCTGTGTAAGGCTCGCGTCGCGATAGCTGTTTTCACGAGGGTTAAACCACCGGCCTTCGTAGACAATTTCCAGGGGATTGTGCATTCGTACATTTCGCTGCTGCGGGGTATACACCAGTACCTGCTGATAGTTATCGGTGCGCAGGAGAGAAACATAATGATCAAACTGCTGGTCACCGGGCTGCTCGGCCAGCAAATCGTGGTCAGGCTTGAGCTCCCACCACGCAAACTGCTGCATGAATTCGGCCATGTAGCCCATCTGAATACTTCCGGGAAAATCTATACTTTCCCGCCAGGTACTGGGGCTTTTTTCGCTCAGCGAGCCATGGTTAAGGATTTTTTCTCCCTCCCGTATCCAGGGCCAAATGCCGTTGGCCCCGTAAGTAACACCGGCAACGGGTGTAGCAAAAAGACTCCAGTATACCGCATTGCGCACATGGGTATCGGTAGTCCTGAAATAGATTTCTTCGTAGCAGGGCTCCAGGTTGATCAGTGGTCGGGCGGGGAGTTTGTGCCAGTTCTTCTTCATAGGCCCTTTGTTGATCCAATTTACCGTACCACTGTTTATGCCGTGACTGGATTGATAGCCGACGATGTCCAGCCAGTCTT
>CAZNHN010000385.1:4316-4749 GCA_964572415.1 uncultured Phaeodactylibacter sp. | reverse complement strand
GCTGTCTGCGAGCAGGGCCTTACGACCATCGCCCTGCTGGGCACCCGCGTCACCGCCGCCGAATGGGACGAGGACGCAGGCCTTTGGCGGGTAGAAACCGCGGAAAACGGCACCTATACCGCGCCGTTTCTGATCACCGGTGTCGGCTGCGCCAACAAATGTCGTTTTTGCGCCACATCCCACTTCTTCGGCAGTTATATTCCCTATTTGAAAACCGGTCAGGAGATCTTAAAGAAGCTGATTGAAAATACGGACATCCAGTGTAGGCAGATAAGCTTCATCCAGGTTGAGAAAAAGGTCTTCTGCTTTAGCGTTCAGCTCAGGGTAGGCAGCATTTGTGGCCTCCACTACAAACGCTATCAGCTGATCTCTGGCGGCCGACCATTCTTCAGATTCGAGATCAATTTCGTGGATGCGCTCCTCGATGCCTTCA
>CAZNHN010000385.1:2810-4170 GCA_964572415.1 uncultured Phaeodactylibacter sp. | reverse complement strand
AGGCATCCTTCCAATAATAAACCGTATTGGTGGACAATAACGTTTCTTCGATGATCTGATCCATCTCGGCTTTGGTCATCGGGTCTTCCTGATGGGCTTTTTCAGGTGTTGCAAGCTCCGTCTTGGAACAAGTCATCAGGGCGAAGGCGACAAGCGCTAACAGTAATAGGTTACTAAACTTCATAGGAATCGTAGATAGTTTGGTTAGTAAAGGATGTTCTTTGCTATAAGTAAGGCTTAACTGACTAAGCAGTGTTTAACTGTGTTTTTTGTTTAGAAGATTTTGGCAGATACTATCCGAAGTGCCGGGTGGCTAATGTGAAATAAAAGTGAAGTAGCTTGGTTAGGGCTGAACTTTCATTCTTTTTCAGCGGAAAAATAAAAATAAAAATTTGCCGGGCAAAGGAAAAGAAATAATTCTTTAGGCAGGTTATTGGATATTCACCCTGTCACTTATTTTGTGCAAATTTGTAACACTTACTTACAAGCTTGCGTAAACATCAATAACATTCAAGCAAACGCCCTGTGACTTTGGGCAACACAATAAGTCTTAAAAACCAATTCCAAACACGATTTAAGTATGAGAAAAGTATTGTTCTGCCTGGCGCTGTTCTTCGTTGGCTCTTTGCAGTTGCATGCGCAGACTGCCCCCAACAAGAATGCCTTTTCGGCAAAAGTGCTGTTCCTCGATTACGGAACGCCAAATGATATTGAAGACCAAAATATTACCAACGGACTCGAGCTGACCTATATCCGGGAGTTGCTCCCATGGCTTAATTTTGCTGTGCCTGCAAAAGTTGGGGTAATTGATGTGGCTGAAGATATCAATAACCGGACATTTTTCAGTATCGACGGAGTGCTGCAGCTGCAGTACAAAAAGTCAGACACCGCCTTTATCACGCCTTATCTGATGGGTGGCGGCGGTATTACTCTGGAGGAGGAACTCGGCAGTAATGTTCAGATTCCTGTGGGCGCCGGTATTAACTTTAAAGTCGGTTCGCGATCCTACATCAACCTACAGGGCGAATACCGAATTTCACAGGAAGAAAACCGAAATAATATTCAACTCGGAGTCGGCTATCTGCATAAGCTCGGCCGTATGGACGCTGATGGTGATGGGGTCGCCGATAATCTTGATAAATGCCCACGTGATGCCGGCCCCCCGGAAACGGATGGTTGCCCGGATACAGACATGGACGGTATCGCGGATATTGACGACGAATGCCCCGCCCGTCCGGGCAAGAAGCGGTTCAAAGGCTGCCCGGATACCGACGATGATGGCATCGTTGATGATGAGGATAAATGCCCGGAAGTGGCCGGCACCGAAAGCCTGATGGGCTGTCCGGATTCAGATCAGGAT
>CAZNHN010000385.1:0-2800 GCA_964572415.1 uncultured Phaeodactylibacter sp. | reverse complement strand
GTCCGGAAGTGAAAGGGGTCGCATCTGCAAATGGCTGTCCGGACAGGGATGGCGATGGTGTGGCTGATGCTAAAGATAAATGCCCTGATGAAGCAGGAACCCCTGCTAATGATGGCTGCCCATTCAGGGACCGCGACAATGACGGTGTGTCTGACGATCAGGATGAATGCCCCGATCAGGCGGGCACAGTGGCTGCAAAAGGCTGCCCCGACCGCGATGGTGATGGCGTTTCAGATGCCAAAGACCGCTGCCCGGATGATGCCGGGGATATGAACGGCTGCCCGGATACAGATGGCGATGGTGTGCACGATGGCATTGATGCCTGTGTGGATCAGGCAGGTACTGTGGAAAACAAAGGTTGTCCTGAGCTGAAGCAAGAGGAGCAGGAACTTCTCAGTTTCGCCATGCGTGCGGTACAGTTTGAAACCGGAAAGGCGCGCCTTAAAGAGGAGTCGAAGGAAGTACTGGATCAAATTGTAAAAATCATGCAGCGTTATCCAGGCTACGCCCTTGCCATCAGCGGCCACACCGATAGTGAAGGCGATGCTGAAAATAATAAGATCCTCTCTGAAGACCGGGCACGTTCCTGCTATGCCTATCTGGTTAGCGAAGGCATTTCGCCAAAACGGATTTCCTTCCAGGGCTACGGTGAAGAACAACCGATTGCCACCAATGATACCCGATCCGGCCGCCGCCTCAACCGCCGGGTGGAGTTTAACCTCTATATTAAGTAACCGGAAGGGCATCAGGCGGGGCTTCTGCTCCGGATTTTGATGACTTTTTGAATGGAAAACGGGCTGCCACCCTTGGGTGACAGCCCGTTTTATATTCTCCCAGGGGGAGCGAAAAAGCTTATTGCTTAATAAAACGTACTGTCTTTTGCGCTCCATCTGCAAAAAGACGCAGGAAGTAGATGCCCGGCTGAAGGTTTTCAGTAGGTACATCCAGGGTGTGGTCGCCGGAAGGAATTTGGCCGAAGTTCAACCGTTGTACTGTTTGGCCCAGTGAGTTGGTAATTTCGGACTGAAGGTTCATCGTTTCCTGAGCCTTGAAGCTCATTGTGGCTGTATTACGTACCGGATTCGGGAAAAACCGGAAAGCACCAAGTTGCAGGGTTTCGATACTTGAGAAGGGAGTGCCTACAAGCTGAAACCAGAAATCACCCGGCAGGTCTCCACCGGTTAAACGGGTGGAAATACGAATAAGGTAATCTGTGGGCTCACCCGGGAAGTTCTCCAGCGGCACCTCTATAAAAGTATTATCAAAATCCTCTGTTTCAATACAGAAGTAAGGGCCATCTACCGGGTCGGCCTGTACACCGCAGGTCTCGAACAGGTCAATGATGAACTCTGCTTCAGTGGTGGTTTTGTTGAAACGTAGGGTTAGGTCCGTATTCTGACCGGAGTTAAACGTATACCAGACATCGCGGAAGTCCCCATCGTTATTGCAAATTGGTGTGGCGAACTGGGGCTGCCCGGTGGAGAGTTTATTGGTTCCTTCAAATAGGAATTCGAAGTTGTCGGCTTGTTCCTGAGAGATGACAAAGGCGTCCAGGGCATCGGCGCAATCGTCATTTGCAGGCGGTACAATCGGCTCAATCCGCTTAATAAGGACAGTTCCTGCTCCACGGCTGCTGGAAGACCAGCCGCCCAGGCGGAACAGGTAGCTTTCTCCTTGTTCCACGTTAAATAATGCACGGGAGGTAAAGCCTGCACAGGGAAACCCATTGTCGGCATTCTCATCATCACCGCATCCTACCAGTGTACTGGTATCCGGAGGGCAGGTAGTGGATTGATAGACCGCCAGGCGGGAATCAAATGTCGCCGTACCACAGGTTGAGAACTCTAATCCACCTGTAAAGGTAGCGGTCCATGAGTACCAAATATCATTGTGCACGAATTCCTCACCAGGCTCAAAGCAGGATTGGGGTACCTCGTGCTGGGGAGGGCTTGTGTTTGCCTCTACGGTATTAAACTCAAGGACTACAGAGTCCTGGTCTCCTAAATCCAGTGGTATGGCATTCTCGCAGTCATCATTCGGCGGTCCGATTACAGGTATGGTTTCTTCAATAGTGAAGGTTCCGCTACCTTCGTTGCCCGGGCTTTCTGAACCCCAGCCACCGATTTGGATGATGTAAACCGAACCCTGCTCCACTTCCCAGGTCACCAGAGAGGTAAAGAGGTCACAGTCCTCACCATCCGGTGTCACGCCATCCTCATTGCAGGCGACGACATTATCAGGTGAAGGAGGGCAGGCGGCTACATCGTAAATGGCAACGTTGGTGTCATAGTTAGCCGTACCGCAGGTGCTAAATTCAGCCAGCCCTGTAAAATCTGCAGTGTAAATAAACCATACATCATTGTAGAGGGAATCGGAAGTACTTCCTCCACCCGCCGGGCAAGTCGCCGGATAAGCGCCGGATTCTCCTGTCGTAGCGTCAACGGTGGTGAAGTCATGAGTGCCGCTGCTGATCGGAATGGCGTTCACACACTGGTCATTCACCGGTTGGGCAAATGCAGAGATACTGAAAGTCATAAATGCTAGCAGGGGCAGTAGTAAATGTAGATTTTTTTGCATCAGATAGACGATTTAGTGATTGAATGCTAATCTTAATTCCCACAAATTAAAAAAAATCAAAAAGAATCCACTGCTTTATTAGAAATGATCTCCGTCCTATCCTACGATTGCTAAGCAGGAAGCCTCTGTTTCTTATGCAGGCAAAAGGTGCATTTTCGTAGCTTTGAGCCATGGAAAAATGGCAGCAGTTGTGGAAAGTGCCGGGCTATCGCTGGCCGGTCTT
>CAZNHN010000384.1:0-4773 GCA_964572415.1 uncultured Phaeodactylibacter sp. | reverse complement strand
GCATTCGGCGGGGTAATCGAAATCGAATAGCTTCCGGTATCCACGGTCATGGAGTAGAAACCGTTGGAGTCGGTCGTCGCATAATAATCAGTTGTGCCATTGGAAACGGTAATGTTCCAACCTGACAGCGGGAGTGCCGTAGAATCGGGTGCGCAGTCCCCATCTTCGTCGCGCTGCACGGTGCCCTGCAGGGTATGGGTGAATACATTGCCCAGGCTGTCCAGTTTGACAGCGTAAGCTTGCGAGTTATTGATGCCTGCTGCCACGCAACTGGCATCTGTTCCCGTTGTAATTGCAGCAAATCCGTGAGAGGTAAAGGAGGGCAAGTCATGAAAACTCCAATTGCTATCCCCATTTTCACGGAAACTATAAACAAAGCTTCCGAAAAGATTTGAACCCCAGGCGTACTCCCCGAACCCTCCTGCAATGAGATAATCACCAGAAGGTGTTTGTTCAATATCAGTTGCTGGTGCAGGGCAGTTCCGACTCCATATTTCCAGACCTTGAGGCGTAATTTTTTTTACAAATCCGGGCGATATGAAGTTGCCGTCCGAGCTTCCGCAAACGATATAATTACCATCAGTAGTCTCTTTCACGCGATGAGTATAAATTTCATCTGAAACTCCCATCAGGTTAAATTGTGAAAGCATTTCACCGTTATCATCCAGTCGGATGATATGAGAAGACTGCAGGCCAAGCGTTGAAATATTACTTCCGGTTGCAATATACCCCCCGCTACTCAATGGCGTGATATCCGCCACATAGGGAAGCAAAACCTCATCCCAATAACTAAAACGAGGGTAGGTCTTCTCCCAAACTACATTGCCCTGCTGATCGATTTTGTGCAAATGAATGAGTAAGCTGTCGCCAGCCAGGGTTTCACTGCCAGTGATGAAGTGCCCGTCAGTGGTGGGAGTAAATGCTGTAGAGAAGGTCGTCAGCGTATCACTAACATAGTAGCGTTCCAGCCATTGCACTTCTCCCTGCATATTGAGACGCATGACCCCGTGCTGAGGTGAAAGTTGATCAGCGTCCGAAAAACGTCCGCTGATGTATATTGTACTATCGCCCAAGAGGTGCATATTGCTGGCGTAGCCATAAGCTTCGGCTCCTGCTCCAAATGTCTTTGACCATTGAGTGTTCCCGTAGGTGTCGATTTTCCAAAGCGCGAGCTGATTACTGGAAAATGCCTGTCCATACAATAAGTAACCGCCATCAGCGGTGGCTTTTACATCTCGGATCAGGCTGTATGATGCAGTGCTGGTAGTGTCTTCAATGCTGAAGGTTTTTTTCCAGCCTTGTGCATGCAGAAATTGGGCAGAATAAGTCAGGCCGAGGAGTACAATGAGTAGTAGGGAACGCCGCATAGCTTTCTTTTTTAACAAATATTAGGATTGCGAGACCGGAATACAAATACAAAAAATGCCATTTATCAAAGGCAAATGTTTAGATTTAAGCCTAATTGCTTTTATTGAAAGACAAGCAATAATTTTTTATCAAATACATATAAATTAGTTTAACTTGAAAGGAAGCCGGCTCCTCATGATATTAGAGCAATTAAGCAGAAAAGAGGTAACAGCCTTTGGCAAAATGGTCCGTTCTCCGCTGTTCAATCAACGTCAGGATGTGGTTGCATTTTGGGCGTTTTTGGAGGAGCGGCTTTACTGGATAGGAGAAATACCCACTAAAGAAGCCGCTTTCCATCATCTTTTTCCGGATCAGCCTTATGATGCACAGCGCATCCGCTACCTGATGAGTTGGCTGATGAAGTTGGTAGAGCAGTATCTGGCGCTTGCCCCCCATCTGCTCCCCTCTGTTCAGCAGCGGGTGTCACTGTCGTCAGCCTACCGGGAGAAGCGGCTGCCAAAGCACTTTCAGCAAACCATCCGAAAGGCCCGGCAGGAGATAGAAGAGCAGCCTCTTCGTCACGTAGAATATTATGAGTGGCAGTATCAGGTGCAATGGGAGGATTACCTCTTCTCGGCCGGTCAAAAACGAGTCAGTAGCCTTAACCTGCAGGAAATATCCGATACCACAGACATCGCTTTCATTGCCCAAAAATTACGGCAGACTTGTTTTCTGCTGAGCCATCAGGCGGTCTACAAAGCGGAATATGATTTTGGCTTGTTGCAGGAAGTGCTGGCTTTCGCCAAACAGCGAAATTTGCTGGACTTGCCTGCCATCGGTGTATACTATCATTGTTATTACGCGTTGTCGCCCGGTGGCACAGAAAAGGACTTTCAGGCTTTTAAGGATCATCTGCTTCAGCATTGGGCTCGTTTTCCGGAATCTGAAACGAGAGACCTGCTGCTGCTGGGGCTGAACTATTGCATCCGTAAGTTCAATGCCGGTAGCCTGGAGTTTGCCCGGGAGGGGCTGGACCTTTACCAAAAAGGGCTTTCCTCCGGTGTGCTGCTTTCGGATGGCTTCCTGTCCCGGTTCACGTACCGGAATGCGGTGGCGCTTGCGGTTGCTATCGGGGCGTTGGATTGGGCGGCCTCCTTCATTGAAGATTATAAAAAGCATTTGCCTAAAGAGCATCAGGACAGCATGTACAGCTTCAGCCGGGCGAGACTCGCTTATGAGAAAGGGCACTACGGGGATGTCCTTCAACTCTTACAGCGCGCTAACTACAAGGACTTACTGCTCAATCTGGCCGCTAAAACCCTGCTGCAAAAAACGCTTTATGTCACCGGAGCATGGGAAGCACTGGAGTCTCAACTGGATGCTATGACTTCTTTCCTGGCCCGAAAGGATATTCTGACCTACCACCGCAATAATTATCACAACTTTGCAGCCCTTCTAAAGAAGATTTTGACCCTAAACCCACACCTCCCTTTAGCGAAAAAGACGCTCAGGGCTAGAATTGAACAAACCCAGCCGCTTACTGAAAAACAGTGGCTGCTGGAGCAATTGGGGAAGGTTTAGCCCTTCTGCTGCTTCCAGCATATCCAGATGGAGCGCAAAACCCTCCGGTTCAACCAGTACAATCAGGCACCCCTCGCCCTTGCCGTTCAGCTTTTTGAAAAGCGGCCCCATCGCGGTTATTGCTTTACGAAACGATAGACGGCATTTGGGTTCACTACATAGCCAATAACGGAAGAAGGGAAGGTCACTTCCCCATTGACCAGGCAGCCGCTTTCTTCTGCCACCACGGTCCAGGTAGCGCCTCCGTCTTGGGTTTCGAGTGTCTGCACACCACTTAGGTAGTTGATGCCCGTCTCTGGCTCCTGGCTGATCACGCTGCGCAGGAAAAAGCCCTGATTCTCATCCACGAAGTGCATAATACCGCCGCCACCTTCAACGGGCAGAGGCATTTCCTCCCAGTTTTGTCCGCCATCCGTGGTTCTGAATGCGGTGGTCTCGCCCACGACGAAGCCCACTTCAGGCGTAGCAAAATAGAAGACTTCAATGCTGTTAACTGGCGTAGTTCGCTCTGTCCAGGTTTCGCCCCGGTCATCCGAAAAGCGGAACCGGCGGTTCATTGGGATGAAAATACGGTTGCTGGCCCGCTGGAAACGAGGGAAGCCAAATTCTTCCGGCAGGTCCTCAATCGCCCAGGTTTCGCCACCATCTTCTGTGCGGGCGATGCTGTAATCGCTATTGCTGCCTGCACTTTCGGGAAGGACAAGTGCCAAACCAAGCAGTGGATTGTAGAATTCCAGGTCCATAAACCTGCGCACCTCGTCCACATAGCGGCGCTCCCAGGTCAGTCCCGCATCAACGGTAGAGAGAAAGACTGCACCGGAATCGCGCTCTTCACTGAATTGAGGCAAAATGTCTGACCCACCGGCAAAGCCCTGGTCTTCTGCAAAGAAGTCCACCGATAGCAAAGCCTGTACCGTAAGCGCATCGGTTTCCTGGCCGGTGAGTTGCACTTCCCATACCGCTCCGTCACCACTGATACGGATTAATGTGCCCAGCTCGCCTACAGCGTAACCCACAGAAGTGGTGGTAAAGTCTGCATTATTAAGTTGTGGCAGGAAGTTGGACGCAATATTTGGCTGTATCACCTCCATGGACCAATTATCCAAAAATTCTTCCGGCTTACATTCTGCTATGTTGAAATCGAACCCATCATCATCGCAGGAACTGAAAACCAGCGTGCCAATGACGCCAAACAGTATCCAAAACTTCACACCATTCATATTCATACCTCAGTTTTGTCAAAAAAATCAGTGTGCAAAGTTATTACTTTCTTCCAGATCGGACAATATTAGAATAGTCTCAACTATTTAGAGTATATTTGCACCTGCATTCATCTCTTAGGGATAACGGATTATCCGGAGATGGGGAGCGTGCTCCAACATAAGCCTACTCCCACCTTTTTTTAACTGACCTATCTTTAGTGGGTGAGACGGCAAGGTAAGATACCTTTATAAATTATTGATACCTCCCATTCCCGTCAAACTGTTTTAGCTTAGGCATTTCAATTTATTCGATGACTTTCCAAGATCTGGGGATTATTGATCCCATTCTTAAAGCACTTCGTGCTCAGGGCTACGAACAGCCCACTCCTATTCAGCAACAAGCCATTCCCAAATTACTTAAAGGCAAAGACCTGCTGGGCTGTGCCCAAACCGGTACGGGCAAAACGGCAGCCTTCTCTATTCCTATCCTACAGCAAATGTATGAGGACCGAAGCTGGGACCGCCGCAACCGGGAAATCAAATGCCTGATCGTAGCCCCCACACGGGAGCTAGCTATTCAAATTGATGAGAGCATCTCGGCATACGGGCGGTTTCTCGACCTGCGCAATACGGTCATTTTTGG
>CAZNHN010000383.1:3488-4778 GCA_964572415.1 uncultured Phaeodactylibacter sp. | reverse complement strand
CAGTAGGCGGTTTGGTTGAGGTAGGTCCGGATAAACAATATGGTATCGTATTCGCCTACGTAAATCTTGGTATCGCTCTCCACCGGTTGCTGCAGGTCAGCTTTATAGGCCTTATAAATTTTATGGACTGCTGTGTAGTTGATTTTGGAACGGTCCCCGTCCAGATAAAGGGTTTCCTCATCCTGAATCAGCCCCATATCCCCGAAAATTTCGATGAGCAAACGGTAGACCTGAATTTTTTCTTCTGCCCTCCAGGCCAGATTGATGAAGCCACCGTATTGGCTGATGAAATTGCGCAGTTTGGTGATTTTGGTGTAAAACTGCTGCCCCAGCTGCTTAAGTTCGGTCTCCAGGGCTTCGATTTCGGCATCAGCCACCTCAAGCAGGGAGTCCCGCTCCTGTAGCTGGGCGGTAAGCAGTGCCTGATCGCCCGAGGATGCGTCTAAGTCAGACAGCCGTTTGAGCTGTTCTACCAAAAAGTCAGTGGGGTCCACTGCCTGGCCAGCCTGTGCGGTCAGGCCGGAGCGGGTAATGACTTCTTCAAGGCAGAGGCTGTTATCGGGTGGCAGCCCGGCCAGGAAGTTGGTATTCTGGAATAACAGAACCACTGCGGCTACCACTTCCAGTATGAGTGCCGTGAACAGTGCATTGAGGTAGTTCTCTTTAATGGTTTTGATGACGCCCGTAATGCCCAGCAGGGTGATGATGGCGGTGAGCGAGAAGATAATGATGAAAATCCAGAACAGTGCTTCTTTCATAAACGGGCCGTAGTTTTTATCGAAACTACGGAAAAAAATACGAGTTTTGTCGGATAAAAATTATTCAGATACCACATTTCTCCATTATGGATAACCTTGTTCAGCTATTGCGCCAAAGGGTAGCAGAAGCCCCTGACTTCACGCCGTTTGTTTTTCTTCGCGATGGAGAGACAGAAGAAGTGCCTCTCAGCCACAGGGAGTTTGATGCCAAAGCACAGCATATTGCCGCCCAACTGCAACAATTGAACTTAAGAGGAGAACGCTTGCTTATTCTGTTTCCGCAAGGCAATGAGTATCTGATTAGCATTTTTGGAGCATTCTACGCCGGAGTGATTGCAGTCCCGGGATACCCTCCCCGCAATAACCGCAATTTGCTTCGGCTGGAAGCTATTATGAAGGATTGCAGTTCCCGGTACATTCTGGCAGATCGGAAAACGGTGGAATATATGGAGGGTATGGAGGTTTTGCTGCTCACCAAAGTTTTGTTAACCTAAGTACGAAAGTAGAACTCCTCAGTGCTCTCCATAGAAAA
>CAZNHN010000383.1:0-3478 GCA_964572415.1 uncultured Phaeodactylibacter sp. | reverse complement strand
AGCCTACACCTTCCTTGTTTATGAAGACCTGTTAAAACAGTCAGCATTAGATTGGGTCCCCCCGCAGATAGAAGGTCAGGATATTGCATACCTTCAATATACCTCCGGTTCCACAGGTAATCCCAAAGGGGTAGTAATCCGGCATGAGAACATACTGACTAATGTTAAGGGTTGTAAAGAATTGTATATCCCGAACCTGAGCTGTGTGGTATCGTGGATTCCGCTTTACCATGATATGGGGCTCATCATGATGATGGCTTATTTGGCTACAGGGGGCGTGAAGTGTTATTACATGGCACCGGTACATTTTGTACAAAAACCTTTCCGCTGGCTGCATGCTATCACCCGATACCGTGCTGAGTACACCTTAGCTCCAAATTTTGCTTTTGATTTATGTTGCGAAAAGGTCACAGATGAACAAATGGCAGAATTGGATCTGAGTAGTCTGAAGAGTGTTGTTTGCGGGTCAGAACCTGTACGCTGGAGTACGATTCACCGATTCCAGCACCGTTTTCGGGGCGTGAATGTTCCTGATGCGGGCTTTTTGCCTTCTTTTGGTATGGCTGAAGCTACTTTGGCTGTCTCGACCTGCCCGATAGACCGGCAACCTTTAGTGACTAACCGCGAAGAGCGAAAAAGCCTCATACGTTGGGATGACCCTGCCGTCCTGGAAAGAGCACCCGAAACATGGTTGGTTAGCAATGGGCGGCCAGTACATGATTGTAAACTTAATGTGATAGACCCTGAAACGCTGCAGCCTTGCCTGGAAGGTACAGAAGGAGAAATTGTTGTGCAGTATCCGGGCGCTGTAGCGAGTGGTTATTGGGAGCAGGAGGAAGCTTCCCGGGTTACCTTTGAACATGTTATAGCTGGCATCGGTGGGCAATGGCTGCGTACTGGTGATTTAGGCTTTCTTTTGGAAGGGGAGTTGTTTATCACGGGCCGAATCAAAGATATGATTATCGTTCGGGGTGAAAATTATTACCCTACAGACATTGAGCAGGTTGTGGAGCGTGCGCATGAGGCACTTCAAGCTAATGGTTGTGCAGCCTTCGCCATAGATAATCCGGAGGGTGAACGTTTGGTCATCGTGCAGGAAGTGCGCCGTTCAGGCTGGCGAAATGCAAATGAAGCTGAGGTGGTGGACGCTATCCGGCAGGTCATAAGTGAAACTTTTGAAATACAGCCCTACGCCGTTGTGTTGATCCGCCCCCTAAGCCTGCCGAAAACTTCCAGTGGGAAAATCCAACGCTACGCTGCTCAGATGGATTACCTTAAGGGAAATCTGCGGGTGATACACCAATGGGAACAACCAGCTTTTACAGCAACTATAATTAATCAGGAAGCTGCTGTTCCGGGGAGCAAGGACTTCGGTGCAGGAGATATTGCAAGCTATCTGATACAGCAAATCGCTGAGAAGGTAAAAATGCCGGCTTCCCGCATTGAATCAGATCAACCAGTAAAAGCTTATCCACTGGAGTCTGTAGATGCCGTTTTTATATCGGATGAATTATCCGATTGGCTAAAGATACGCATGACTCCGGATACATTTTGGGCATTTGACTCGATACAAGAACTCGCTGAACATTTACTGAAGCAATACAAGGAAAACCACGCCTAAGCACCAGCCATGTTATTCACATCCCTGGATTACTACCTCTTTTTGCCGATTGTCGCCCTGGTGTTTTTCCTTACGCCGGTGCGTTTCCGCTGGGCGTGGCTGCTGGTGGCCAGTTATTACTTTTACATGGACTGGAACCCCTGGTACATCTGGCTGATTGTGGGGTCCACGCTGATTGACTATACAGCTGCCTTGCAGATAGAGGGGGCTGCCAACCGGCAACGAAAAAAGGCATGGCTATGGCTCAGCATCGTGGCCAATCTGGGGTTGTTGTTCACCTTTAAGTATTTCAATTTTCTGAGCGGGGAGGCGGCTAAAGTGGCCCGCCTGTTTCAGCCGGAGTTCGAAGCCTACCACTTGGATGTACTCCTGCCGGTGGGAATTTCCTTTTACACCTTTCAGACCATGGCCTATACCATTGATGTGTACAAGGGGTTTGCGAAAGCGGAGCGCCATTTGGGGCGTTATGCGCTGTACGTGAGTTTCTTCCCGCAGCTGGTGGCCGGTCCTATTGAGCGCTCCCGGGACTTGCTTTCCCAGTTTCATTTCAACTACCAATTCGATTACCAGCAAATTGTGGGCGGGCTTCAGCTCATCCTCTGGGGGCTCTTCAAAAAACTGGTCATTGCGGACCGCCTGGCGCTCTTTGTGGACGAGGTTTACGGGCACCCGGCGCAGTACGAAGGGTTTACGGTATGGCTGGCTTCGGTCTTTTTTCTGTTCCAGATTTTCTGTGATTTTTCTGCCTACACAGATATTGCCATTGGCAGCGCGCGGATACTGGGTGTGCGCTTGTCGCAAAACTTTGAAAACCGGGTGTATGTCATTACCTCTTTCAATAAGTTCTGGCGGGGCTGGCACATCACGCTGACCAACTGGTTCCGGGACTACGTATTTTTTCAGCTGACCCCTATGGGGCGGGGTATGGCGTGGATACTCGTCGCCACGGTCATTTCCTTTACGCTAAACGGCATCTGGCACGGAGCAGAGTGGACATTCCTGATCTGGGGCGGGTTGAATGGCTTGTTTGTGGCACTGGAAGCCTTGCTGTCAAAGCCCGCCGACCGGTGGTTGAGCCAATTCGGATTGTCTAAGGGGAAACCAATACGCTGGCTGGTTGATTTTGCGTTGTTTTTTAACCTGGCGGTGGTAAGCATTATCTTTTTCCGGGCGGTGAATATTCAGGACGCCTTTATGCTCATTGGGCAGTTGCCGAAGGTTAGCCCCATTCAACTGCACGAAAGCATAGCGGATATTGTGGGCGTAAGAGATTTTTTAATCGCAGCAGGTATGTTGATATTTATGGATGTGATGCACCGATTGTTCGGGGGGCAGGATATTGATGCCTATTTCCGCCAGATACCCTGGTGGGCACGTTTAGGCTTTTATGTACTGCTCATCAATATGATTTTGTATCTGAGAGTGCCGGAGCAGCAGGCATTTATCTATTTTGAGTTTTAACGAAATTAAAGTATGAAACAAGGGTTGGCTGTTGTATCCAAATTGGCATTTTTGTTTTGCTGTACCCTGCTTCCTTTTCTGCTTATACAACTGCAGGAGGTGCCAGACAAGGACCCGTTTTACCGAAAGCTGACCCAGCCTGCTGACCATTTTGTCGCGGGTGACTCAAGAGCATTCCGCGGGGTAGCGCCCACAGTAATAAAATCAGCTTTAGAGCTCGAAGGAACGTTTTTAAATCTAGCATTTACAGGGGTACATTCGCCCTATGGACCGTATTACAGCCGTTTTCTGAAACGGAAGTTAGCCCGGGGCAAGGCTGAATCGCTGTTTATACTTGTTGTTTCGCCCTCATCGTTGATGGATTTCAAATTAGCAATGGCGCCAAGAGAGTCGGAT
>CAZNHN010000382.1:0-4832 GCA_964572415.1 uncultured Phaeodactylibacter sp. | reverse complement strand
GCGGTGGAGATGGCCCGCTACCGCCTTAGGTCTGCCTTACAAATTGAGCAGGAGGATTCACTGGAAGCACTCCTGCGAAACCATCTGCTTCATCTGGAGCCTTTGGTATCCGAAGAAGGATAAGCGGTTATTCGCTAAAAAGTTGCCGCATGATTGGAGAGAGATGCAGACAACACTGGCCCACATCCGGTGTTTAACCATCGAAATCCGAACTTTTTATAGGTATCTCTCCGTTTTCTACATCGCATGAGATGCTTATAACCCTGATTTTTGCAGTACATCAAACATTCAAAGATCATGAAAACCGTAATCCACAGAGCCAATACCCGTGGCCATGCCAATCATGGCTGGCTCGACTCTCATCACACCTTCAGTTTTGCCGGCTACTACAACCCGGACCGGATGAATTTCGGGGTGCTGCGGGTACTCAATGATGACGTGGTAAGCCAGGGGCGGGGCTTCGGCACCCACCCGCACGATAATATGGAGATTATCTCCATCCCGCTGGAGGGTGACCTGGAGCATAAGGACAGCATGGGCAACACCACCGTCATCCGGCAGGGCGACGTGCAGGTGATGAGCGCTGGCACCGGCATCTACCACAGCGAGTACAACAAAAATGCGGATCAGCCCGTCAAGTTTCTGCAGATTTGGGTCTTCCCCAACAAAAAAGACGTAACGCCCCGATATGATCAGATCACCCTTGACCCGGACAAACTGCACAATCAACTTTCACAGGTACTTTCGCCCAACCCGGAAGACGATGGCGTATGGGTGCACCAAAACGCCTGGTTCCACATGGGTGAGCTGGAAGCCGGTTTTGAAACCGCCTACAAGCTTAAAGACCCGGCTAATGGCGTCTACGCTTTCGTCATCGAAGGGGATATGACCATCAACGGGCAGACTCTGCACCAAAGAGATGGCCTGGGTGTGTGGGATGTGGATGAGCTGACGCTAAAAGCCGACAGTGGTGCCCGGATACTGCTGATGGAAGTCCCGATGCAAATCAATTAGTTCCTTGTTTAAGAGGAGAAGCCACGATAAGGCAAATCCTGCACCGAAAAGATTGCGGCCACCGTGCCTTTCCGGATGTCAGCGCCAATGCTAACGGGAGTCTTAAACTCAAGCTGATCTATTTTTTCCAGGAAGACAGTTGGTCCGCAATCTTACGGTCATTGCTCAACCGGGGTACCTTGTTCTGACCGCCCAATTTCCCCTGTGCCTTCATGTAATTCCGGAAAGCGTCCTGTTGCATCATTCTGACTTTCAGAGGCTTAAGAATATTGCCATCAATGAGGTCTTGATAGTAAATATTTTGCTGCACCATTTCCTTATCCAGGTCGGCAGCAAACTGTGCAGGGTCTTCGGGTGCCTCCTGAAACTCCACAAACCATTCGTGGTACGGCGTGCCTCCTTCCGGAGGGCTCACCTGCGGAGCAACGGTGTACTCGACCACACGCACATTATGCCGGGCAGCCGCGGCATTCATGGCTTCTTCCACTTCCTTGCCAATGACGTGCTCCCCGAATGCCGAAATGTAGTGCTTCACCCGGCCGGAAACCACAAGGCGGTAAGGGTCTTTGGAAACAAACTGCACCGTATCACCAATATCATAGCCCCATAACCCGGCATTATTATTGATGATCAGCACATAGTTCACCCCAACTTCCACCTCATCCAGCCAAAGACGGCGGGGATGATCATTATGGATCTCCTCTAACGGGATGAATTCAAAAAAGATACCGGAATAAGCATTGAGCAGCAGCCCGCGCTCCGTTTGATCATCCTGAAAGGCAATGAACCCCTCTGATGCCGGATAGGTTTCCACGCTGTCCAGGCGTTCTCCCACCAGGTTTTCCAAAGCAGCGCGATAAGGCTCAAAATTCACGCCACCGTAGACAAACATGGAGAAATTAGGGAATACCTCCTTCACAGTGCGCTTACCCGTGCGCTCCAGCAAACGCTCGTAGTACATTTGTACCCACGGTGGAATACCGCTGATCAGGCGCATATCTGCCTGCATGGTTTCATCAATAATCCGTTCGAGTTTTTCTTCCCATTCTTCTATGCAATTGTTCTTATAGCTTGGCAGCTGATTGGTCCGCAGCCAACCAGGCACTTCATGGTTGACGATGCCGGACAGACGGCCCGTAGGAATGCCACCTACCTCTTCCAGCTCCGGGCTGCCGGACAGGAAAATCATTTTGCCATCCAGAAAGCGGCCGTTGCCGGTGCGGGCATAGTAGTTGAAAAGGGCATTGCGGGCAGACCCGAAGTGGTTGGGCATGCTATCTTTGGTCAGCGGAATGTACTTGACGCCGGAAGTCGTGCCTGAGGTTTTGGCAAAATACTTAGGCAAACCCGGCCAGAGTACGTCCTTTTCGCCCTGTTTGATACGTTCCACGTAAGGCTTTAGTGCCTCATAATCCCGTACCGGCACCTGACCACGAAAAGCCTCATAAGGCATTCCTGTCTTTAGCTGATGGTCGCGGCCAAAACGGGTATGCTGCCCTTTGGCCAGTAACTGTTGGTAGACCTTGCGCTGAGCACCAACCGCATCCGCAGACCAGCGATCAATATCACGGGCAATTTTTTTCGCAAATGGCTTGAGAAGGAAGGACTTGAACCCCATACGTATCACAATTTCCTGCAAAGGTAGCACAAATCAGAAAGGGCACAGCGTGTACTGTACCCTTTCCATATAACTATGCGAATTTTTCTACTCTCTTAAATCCTCGACGTAATAATCAGGATAATCTGCTTTATTGAAGGCGAAGTGCCCGGACGGGAACCGCTTATTGGGCTCAAGGCTGTCCAGCAGCAACTTATAACGGGAACCATCCCGCCCAAAAGCCGTAACACTGACCACGTCTTTAGTTGCTTTACTGACATTCATCCGAAGCTTGGTATATTCGGCATTACGATCAAGTGGCTTGAATTCGATTTGCTGAACGACCTGCCCTGCCTCGCGGGCTTCGCCCGTAATAAAATAAGCAAAGTCACCATGATCATAGAAATTAAGCAGGGACTCCGGTGAAAGGACCATGCCCCCCATTTCAGCCTCGTCGGGCATATTGTTGATCTGGACTTCTTTGTTATGGTCGAAAATCATCCACAGCGTCTCTCCATCAGAAATGACAGTCTGACTCGCCATGCTCATCCGAAACTTATCTCCCTGCTTGGCAATTTTCCCTTTCTGAGACTCTGTAGGTTGCTCCGGGAAAGTGATATCCAAGGTGAAATCAGCTCCCAGTGATTCCATGCTTTCAAAGCGCTGGCGGATTTTATCGAGAATGGCTTTGGCGCGTGGATCAGAATCCCCGGCACTACTCACTGTGTTATTCTGGGCAAAAGCCGGGAAGAAATAAGCTAAAAATACGGCGGAAAAGAGCAGTTTCTTCATGTATGTTTGTCTTGTAATTTGTTCTTTAACGGTTAAAATAACCGGTTTATTGATCGGCTAACAAGAGAGGAGGAGTTAAAGTTCTTTTAAGGTATTCTCCTGACTTACCCGCCTGAGTCTATTCATTACGATATGATATGCTTTGCCACCGCCCCGTCTTCTATAGTCCAACAACTTAAGATCTGTGAAATTATGGCGCAGCTATTTTTTTAGCGCGCAAGGCAAAAAACGTAGGTGATGCCTACACGAAGCGTGGGGTAAGGGGCCCCACGGTGAAGTCGGCGAGGCTTTTTAACGCAGCGAGGTGGAAAAAGAGCAAGTCAGAAATCACAAATCTTGGGTTGGCGGACTATAAAACCTTTTGATTGAAGGCGCGTTTACGAAAGTGCCTGCCAATGATACCAACATTTAGAAATGTACAGACATTTATATCGGAATGCAGCACTCGACATTTATTCAGGAGCAAGGCGTTGTCGACGCAATGGCTACACCCCTTAAAGAGCATGGTTTTGACTGGCTGCCCCGGTTGCATCAGTTCAGGCAGAGCACGGAAAATGGGTTTAGCTGTTTGATTTTATCCTCCAGCCCGGCAAATTCGGGTAGCATTATGGAAGCACACGTTGGGCTACGTATTGATGATGTGGAGAACCTTGCCTTCCCTTTTACCAATGGCCTGCCAGGCTTTCAGCCAGACAGCATGACGCTCGTCACTCCTATGGCACGGCTCTACAATCAGCGATTTCAGCGGCTGGCCCTTCAGGATGAACGGGATCAGAAAGCTGCAGCCCGGCTTTTCGGCGCTCAGTTTAAAGAAAAGGGGCTACCTTTTGTCGAGGCCTACAGTAAACTGAGTGACCTCGACCATCTCTTCAACCACGCTCCCTCCGATCCTTTACCCCTGGTGCACAATCAAATTAATCGTTGCTTTCGGGGCATCGTCATCGCAAGACTGACGCAGCGCCAGGATTTCGAAGCCGTAACGCAAGCCTACGCCACTGCGCTTCGGGATTCGCTATATGCACCAGACGCTACTATAGCTAAGTTCGATCGGCTTGCGGGCTTCCTGCGCCATTATTCCATGAACTAACTGAGCTGTGTTAACGTAGCATTTTGCTGGGACGCCAGCTCAGAACAATTCCGGCACTTTCCAGTTTAATGTGTACTATTTGCAAACGCTAGCTATGATTGTAGAAGACCAGAATATTGTTACTATTGCTTACGATCTGAGAGAAGGGCACTCCAACGGACAATTGCTTGAACGCATGGACCCCAACTGGCCGTTCAAGTTCTATTTCGGCAGCGGTAAGCTACTGCCCGCTTTTGAAGAACAGCTCCGTGGCCTGGAAGAGGGCGAAAGCTTCGCCTTTACGCTATCTCCCGAAGATGCCTACGGCCCTGTGGAAGAGGGCAACATTATTGATGTTCCCCG
>CAZNHN010000381.1:0-4848 GCA_964572415.1 uncultured Phaeodactylibacter sp. | reverse complement strand
TGATCGGGCAGTTTACCACTGAGGAGTATGCGAATTTCCTGGAATTAGAGCAGGAAGCCACCCGCCGCATTTTCACCATGATGGCACAGCGGCTGAGGGACGAGCTCATCAAAACCACTTAGGGCCAGCATCTTTCATTTCGCTTTCCCGGGGCGCGAAGAGCAGATTGAGGCCAATCCGCACGTGACTGGCGTTGCTGTCTTTGGGCTGGAAAACGGTTAGGATATTATCCGTGGCAGCAATCAGTTGAACCGGGCCGGCTTTGAGCGTGGCATTCAGCCCAAGGTTATCAAAGCGGTTGTTGCGCCAGGAATAGATCCCTCCGACATTCAAAAAAGGCAAAACTTGTAAGTTAGAGGATAGAGCAGCTGCGGGGTAGGTGTTGCCCCGGTAGCTTTCGCTAAAAATAAGTCCCCCTACCGTCCAGTTTTCGCGCAGGCGCAGCGTAGCACTCAGGTAAAAACGGGTAGGCAGGGTAGTCCGGAACCCTTCTGAACCTTCTTCTATTTCATAGACCGCTTCAAGTGTATCCAGAACGGAGCCAAAACTGGTGCTATCATCAAAAATCCGCTGGGCAAAGTCAAGCCCCTCATATTCATAGGTGCCGTTAAGACTGTAATTGTTAACTTCCTCATCCCAGTCGATTCCGCCAATATCCAGCACACTAGCCGCCAGCTCAAGCTTGCCGAGTTTCACATGCGCTCCCAGGTCAAAAGCAAACCCGGTGTTGCCTGTAAACAGGCTCTCTGCAGAAAAAGTCCCAAAATCGAAGTTGGTCTGAATATCATCAAAGCCGTCATAAGTCAGGGAAGAAGCGCTGTTGACCTGATAGTCAGCATTTAGCGACAATTGGTATATCTCGCTATCCGTTCGAAGCCGGAGCTGATTCCGGCTGCTGCTGATGCTGCCTGCGCCTGAAAGGAGCTTAGCCCGACCACCGATGACCACCGCGTCACTGACGTCAATCATTGCCCCTACGGCAAATTCCTGATAGCCCAGCACGTCAATATCAGGAGCGAAATCAATTTCTTCTCCAATAAACTGAGCATTGCCCTGCCAAATGAGCTGAGGAAGGGTCTTGGGGTAGTCCATAAATGCATTGAAGCGAAAAGTATGGGAAAGGCTGAGCCCCAGAGGCCCGAATCGCGCGCCCAGGCTGAGGGTTTCAATATCCAGGTTTTCGCGTATGGCATTGCGGTCTTCCATCCCAAGGATAGCCTGATCGACATTCAGCACCCGGTTCCCATTCGCATCCTCTACGAAAAGCGTATTGTAGGTCAGGTTTTCCACCCAAAGGCTATTGTGAACGCCCGGCAGCCCAATCACCATCTCGTATTCCGGGAAAAATGCCGGATTCGTCCGGTTCGCCTGCCAGGTATGCCTCAGAAAGTGCGTGCTCAGGTCTTGCTGGGCAAACAACAAAGTTAAGGGCAGAGTGGCAAATGCCAAAACAGCCAAAAGTAGCTTAATTCTCATGGTAGCTTTTGATTTCAAAGGTTCAGGATTGGGTGTGCGGATGGTTGCAAGGGCAAGAACGGTATTTTCGGCCGGAGAATTGCATAAAATTACCAGCCACTTGCCGACAAACAAGGTGATAGCAGCCGCTAAAGGAACAACAGCGAAGGCTATACTGAAGCCTTCGGTGGTTTGGAATTATGCAGAAACAGTAGCCCCGGCGCGGGCACCTTTGACGAAGTACATGTCAATCAGGCCTTTATTTTTGGCCTGCACTTTGCCGCGGTATTCACAGTCGAACTGGTATTTGATCAGGTTGTAAGTTGCTTCAGAAATATTCACCCGCCCGGCCTGACCATTGGTCTCCATGCGAGAAGCAGTGTTCACGGTATCGCCCCATATATCGTAAGCGAATTTATTGACACCCACTACGCCAGCAACGGCGGGTCCGGTGTGTATGCCCATTCGAGCCTCAAAGTAGGGCTTGCCCAGGCGCATACGCTCCTGCTTTTGCTCCTCCAGGTACTCCTGCATTTCAAGTGCAGCCTTGATCATACTGCCCGGCATGGTTTTTCGGTTATCCAAACCGGAAGCACACATGTAGGCATCGCCAATTGTTTTTATTTTTTCGATTTCCGGATAGTTGCCGATAATAAAGTCGAAGCCCTTGAAACAGCGGTCGAGTTCTTCCACCAGTTCTTCCGGCGAAAGCTGCTCAGATATCCTGGAGAAATTGATGAAGTCACTGAAGAGCACAGTGACCTCGTCGTACTTGCGGGTTTGGGCTTTGCCGTACTCTCTCAGTTCCTCGGCAATATTGGCAGGCAGGATGTTCAGCAGCAGCTCATTGGACCGCTCCTTCTCCTGCTCGATCATGCGGTTTTTGTCCTTGAGCTGACGGCGGTTGCGGCGGCTGATCAGAAAGAGAACTAACAATAGTAAGGTAAGCAGGATACCTGATCCCGCCAGGATCATTAATTGGTTACGCTGCTCTTTATTGCGTTCAGCTTCTCGTTGGCTACGCTCAGCCTCCATTGTAGCCTTACTCAATTCAATTTCCTTTGTTTTTAGCACGTTGTCCTGTTCCAGCCTTTGTCTGGAAAGCTGTTTTACCTTGATTTCCTGAAGCTTGGCTAGAGAATCGGCTTTAGCTTTAGCAGCAGAGACGTCGGCCAGTCGCTCCTCCTTTTTATTGACTTCCTGCTCTACCTGCTGTTTTTCCTGCACGAGGCGCTGCTGTTGCTGTTGCAGTTGGTCCCGGTCAGAAGACAACAAGTCTTTTTCTTCCGAAAGGCGGTCGATTTCAGCCTGCAGGCGCTGCCGCTCCTGGTTTAGTGCCTTGCGCTGCTGCTCGTATTTCCGCTCGAGGTCACTGATACTCGTACCGTTCTGGCTAAAGTAGTTGAAGGCTTCCTCCACAATTTGGTAAGCTTTGCGGTAGTTGCGGTCTTTTTCAGCCAGCCGGCTGCGGCGTTCCACGCTTTTGATGATAAGGTCAGAATCTCCGGCGTCCTTTGCTTTAGCCAAAGCCGTACGGTACCAGACCTCGGCGTTCCGCTCATCGCGGTCGCGCTCATAGCCCCGCCCGACCAGGAAAGCCGCCTCTGCACCCATACTGGAGTTTTTGATCTCCGTAGCTAGCCGGTGTGCCAGTTTAGCCTGCTCAATAGAAGCTTCCGTGTTGCTGCGCAGGTAAGCCTCAGCCAGGTCGTAGTGCAGGTACATTTTTTCTTTGCTGCTACCCGCTTGCTCCAGCTGTTTCTTCAGGTCTTCAATAGAATCCTGACCAAAAGTAAAACCCGCAAATAGGCAACAAGCAAGAATGATCAATAACCTCATAGAAAGAAAAGCAACTGTTTAGACACCGGCAAGTCTCCGGCAGATATCAGGTCAAATACAGAAAACAAAAATACAAACTCCCGGCTAGAAAAGAAGGAAATCCGCATAATGATGAAAATCATAAAAATACTATGACAGATGTCAACAGCCTCAAACTGTCTTTTACGCATATTAGCAGTGTAAAGCCAATTGCCTCATTAATACGAAAAAACTAAAGTAATGAACGTCCTAGATCCTGTCAAGAGTATCATGACAACCAAGCTCATCACCGTAAGTACTGGTGATAAGCTAACCGCCGTGAAGGAAATTTTCGATAATAACCGTATACACCATGTTCCTGTAGTCCGCTACAAGGAATTGGTGGGCATCATCAGCAAGACTGACTTCATGCATTTCCTGCGCGGCTTCAACCGCAATCAGGAAGACCGCTTTGTGAATGAAGCACGCATGCGGGCTTACAACGTGGAGGACATCATGACGAAAGGCATCGCCAAGCTTTCGCCGGATGACCGCATTAACGTAGCCCTGGAGGTTTTTCTGGAAAATCGCTTCCATGCCGTACCAGTGGTCAATGAAAACGGTGAGCTGGAAGGTATCCTGACCACCTTTGATATCATTAAAGCTGTTGCACAAACAAAAGTAACACCGGAAGAAATTCTGGAGAGCAAAAAACAACATTAGCAGTCATTATAACGGGCTGTGCTCAAGCAGCACGCCTGCCTGCGCCCGCCTGAAGCTCACGCGGGCGCAGTGTTTGCTGACCGCTCCTAACAGATAAAATGCCCTGCCTTATGAGAAAGATACTGGTCCCCACAGATTTTTCCGCAATCGCTGCTAATGCCTATCAGTTTGCACAGGTGGTAGCAGAGCGGCAGAATGCGGAAGTAGACATTATGCACGCCTACCATCCCTCTTTTGACTACTCCAACCCTTATCTGGATATGCCTGCAGCTGAGTTTGACAGCATCAAGCGGGATCTCCTTGATCAGTTTATTGAAGGAAACAGCCGGAGTGGTGGCCCTGTGGCAACACTCCCGAAGCCTATCCTGAATATTGGTTTTGCCTCGGAGGAAATCGTGAGAATGTCGAAGGGATATGATCTGATTATTCTGGGTACTACCGGCGAAGGCAACCTGCTTGAAAAAGCGTTTGGCAGTGTTTCGACCCACGTGGCTCGTTTCGCGCATTGCCCGGTACTGCTCGTGCCCGGAAACTGTAAATGCGGCAACTTTGAAGAAGTGGTTTATGCGAGTAATTACCAGGCTGCAGATGAAGCCATGGTAAAAAAACTGCTCACCATTACCGGCCCTGAAATCAACAACATCCACTTTGTACACATTGATAACGAAACCAAGTCGCCCTACCACGTAGAAGAAGTCTTGTACGAACAGGCTCAATTGTACGGCACTTCGACCATCGGCTTCAATTCAGTGGAGATTGAATGCCCCAATGTGCAGGAGGGTATTGTTCAGTATGCCAGCGATATTCGGGCAGACCTTATCGTCATGGGCACAATGCACCGTTCATTGACGTAAAGACGGTCGTTTTTCCAAA
>CAZNHN010000380.1:0-4862 GCA_964572415.1 uncultured Phaeodactylibacter sp. | reverse complement strand
GCTGACCTGCCTGCCGAAGTACCGACACGCAGGCAGGCATTGAGTAGGTTTGCTGTGGCAAATCACTTAATCGTCTGTATAGCTCAAATTTGAAGTAAAACCGAGCCCGCCAAATAACCCTGCCAGATTGGTGAACAAAAGGGGCAGGGCACTGTTCCGCCAATGATAACCTGCCCTGGATTTTTCTTATCTGTTCCCGGACTTCTAAAAGCTGACTATGGCTTCAAAATTGAATGAAAAAGACCTGGTACGCCGCCTTCAATCGAAGGACAAGTCAGTTGTTGAGGTGATTTATGATGCGTATGCACCCTCTTTATACGGTATTGCATTGCGCATCGTTAGGTCAGAAGCCATCGCTCAGGACGTGGTTCAGGAGACTTTCATAAAAGTCTGGAAAAATGCGCCAGCTTACGATAACCGGAAAGGGACGCTTTTTACCTGGCTGTTAAATATTACCCGAAACGGGGCAATCGATAAAACCCGCTCCGCAGCTTTCAGGAGAAAACAAAAAGGGGTTCCATTCGATGAGCACTTAAAGAACAGCCACCAGCTAAGCACCGCTCAGAATACCGATCATATCGGGTTGAAGAGTTTCGTGGCTCAGTTGGAGAACAAATACCGGGAAGTAATTGAGTTAGCCTATTTCCAGGGCTACACACAGCAGGAAATAGCAGATCATCTGGAACTGCCAGTAGGTACAGTAAAGTCCCGGGTACGTATCGGTCTTCGGGAGTTGAAGAAAATTTTTTCAGAGCCAGGATTAACACACTTTGTCGTTTCAGCTTTTTGCCTGTCGGTAAAGTGGTTTTTGATTTAAGAATATGCCATGAATAAAGATAAATTTTTAGAGACCGGCTTGCTAGAACAATATGTCCTTGGCCTTACGGACGAAGAGGAGACAGCCGTTGTAAAACAATATGCAGAAGCTTTCCCTGAGGTTCAGACAGAAATTGACCAAATGCGGGAAGCGTTAGATCAGTACGCCCGGCAGTACGCTGTGATGCCTCCGGAGGAGCTCAAGTCGCGGGTCATGAAGGAAGTAGGTGACGCGGACCGGCGTACGGATCAAAGCAACAACGCTCCCGGGCCCGCAAAATCAGGTTCAAACTGGATGGGCACTGTTCTGCTAATCCTACTTGTTGGGGCCTCTTTGTTCTTGTACCGGGGTAAAGCAGCTGCAGAGCGCGATCTGGCTTCCCTTGAGAGCAGGTACAACCTCTTTCAGGAAGACTGCGAACGGCAGAAAGCCAGGCTAATGCAGCAGCAGCAGGTGTTCGCCACTTTGAACCACGAGGCTACTATTCCGGTTAGGCTCCACAGTGCTGCTGGTGCAAAGGAGGGGATTAATGCAGAAGCCATTGCCTACCTCAATGGATTGGAAAAAGTAGCTTACATCAACGCTGGTCTCTTACCAGCGCCGCCTTCCGGGAAAACTTATCAGTTGTGGGCAGATGTTGAAGGAGAGATGATTAATATGGGTGTTCTGAATATGGAACATAAAGGACTGCAGGCAGTGACCTATATAGATCATGCAGAGAGCCTGAATATTACCGTCGAGCCAAAAGGCGGAAGTGAAAAACCCACAGTCGAACTGCTTATCGCAAACGGTGAAGTATAGCGAAAGATCAAAAAACGATATTTACTTTAAGACAGTGCTGGTCTTTTTGAAAAAAATCCAGGGAAAAATTATGTGAAGTCTATTTTTTTGCTCATTTTAGTAGCGCCCTCAGAACATATCCACCCTAATAGTCCAAAATTTATTGTTTAATTTCTAAATCCAATCGGCCTATGTTAATCCTATACATTGCCTCAGGCGCATTTGTTGTAGGTGGAGGGTTAGTGTTCTTTTCAAATCTTATGGCTCAAAAAACACGCAGCCGTTATTATTAATGATCTGATCACCCCCCTTAACCTCGTAAGTATGGAGGCTCGCCAAAGCTCCTCCCTGCATTAGTAAGCTAAGCTATGGCACACCCCAATCAAAATCAAACACGTCACTTTTGATTTCCCCCACATACAAGCCACTACTTCGGTGGTATGGTGCGGGAAATAGTTAAGTCTCAGGGTTCCAAGCCCTTTCCCATGAACTTGTTGCTGACGGAGCTTTCAACAGCCCTGTCAAATCAATATGGTGCGATACTGCATACAGGTATTAATCATGCCAAACCGTTCGTTTCGGCATTTCCACCTGAGTAGTGCTAAACACCTAAAGCGTAGTTATTGCCCCTGTTATCTGTTTACAGGTGATAAGGGGCAATAGCTTTCTTTGCATGAGCGGTGAAACAAAACGAAAAACAAACCAACAACAGCTCTATGCTAAAAACAACGAAGGCACCGCCTGCCCTTTGAGGGGAGACGGTGCCCTTTCTTTTTTGAGACTTCAGTTTGTTCGTTATGTATTAAAGCTTAAGCACATCAAGGAAAGCCTTTTGAGGTACCTCGACTTTCCCGAACTGCCGCATCCGGCGTTTACCAGCTTTCTGCTTTTCCAGCAGTTTCCGCTTCCGCGTAATATCACCACCATAACACTTAGCGGTCACATCCTTCCGCAGAGCAGAAATAGTTTCCCTGGCAATCACTTTGGCGCCCACTGCAGCCTGAATAGCGATGACAAACTGTTGTCGGGGCAGCAGTTCCTTTAGTTTTTTGCATATCTGCCGGCCAAAGGCTTCGGCTTTTGACCGGTGTACGAGCGCGGAAAGTGCATCCACGGGCTCGCCGTTCAGGCGGATATCCAGCTTGACCAAATCCGTTTCCCGGTATTCTATCGGCTGATAGTCAAAACTGGCGTAACCCCGGGAAACCGACTTTAGACGGTCGTAGAAGTCGAAGACAATCTCTGCCAGTGGCAGGTCAAAGGACAATTCCACCCGCTCAGGCGTAAGGTAGTGCTGCTTCGTCAGGATGCCCCGTTTCTCCATACAGAGGGTCATGATCGTTCCGATAAACTCGGGCTTGGTGATAATTTGAGCTGTGATGTAGGGCTCTTCCACTACCTCGATCGTATGCTGCTCAGGCAGTTCGGAAGGTGTTCGTACAGTGTATTCCTCCCCGGACTTGTCCATGAGGTTATAGGAAACGTTGGGGACGGTCGTAATGACATCCATATCAAACTCCCGGTAAAGGCGCTCTTGCACAATTTCCAGGTGTAGCATACCCAGAAATCCACAGCGGAAACCGAAGCCCAGTGCAGCAGAAGTTTCCGGTTCAAAAACCAGGGAGGCATCGTTGAGTTGCAGTTTTTCCAGGCTATCGCGAAGGTCTTCGAAGTCATCGTTGTCGAGCGGGAAAATCCCGGCAAAGACCATGGGCTTGACATCTTCGAAACCCTGAATCGCTTTTTCGCAGGGGCGTTCCACTGTTGTGATGGTATCCCCGACCTTAATTTCTTTAGACTCCTTGATGCCGGTGATGATGTAGCCTACGTTACCAGCCTCTAGTTTTTCCTTGGGAAGTTGCGTCATTTTGAGTACCCCAATCTCATCCGCCTCGTATTCCTTGCCTGTGTTCACGAACCGGACAAGGTCACCTTTGCGCACTGTGCCGTTGAGTATGCGGAAGTAAGCAATGACTCCGCGGTAAGCATTAAAAACGGAATCAAAAATCAGTGCCTGCAGTGGGGCCTCGGGATCACCCTCCGGTGCCGGGATGCGCTCCACAATGGCTTCCATAATGTCAGGTACGCCCAGCCCGGTCTTGCCGCTGGCCAGAACAATGTCTTCTTTTTCACAACCGATGAGGTCAATGATCTGATCAGAGACTTCATCAATCATAGCGCTTTCCATATCTACCTTATTGAGGATCGGGATGATCTCAAGGTCATGCTCAATAGCCAGATAGAGATTGGAAATGGTCTGTGCCTGAATACCCTGAGAGGCATCTACAAGCAGGAGCGCGCCCTCACAAGCCGCAATAGAGCGGGAAACCTCGTAGCTAAAGTCTACATGACCTGGCGTATCGATAAGGTTGAAGGTATATTGTTTCCCGTCGCTCGGACGTTCATAGTACATCTGTATGGCGTGACTCTTAATGGTAATGCCACGCTCCCGCTCCAGGTCCATGTTGTCAAGGGCCTGATCCTTCATCTCCCGGTCGGCAATCGTCTTTGTATACTCCAAAAGCCGGTCGGAGAGGGTACTCTTCCCATGATCGATATGGGCGATTACACAAAAGTTTCTGATCTGCTTCATAGCTTGCAAATATACGCTAATTTAGATGTCGGTATGCACTATTTCTGCTACAGGGCTGATTATTACAACTATTTTACGTCGGCATACCAGTATAGATGCCCTGCGGCTTACTATATAATGGAATGCGCTGCAAATAGTTGGCTTGCACTGATTTGATATTCGTCAAATTTTTATATTTGGAAAAAGCTGATGCGCTACTGAAACCTTCAGGAGCCTGCAGCGTATACCCATTTACTAATTAGCCGGTTAGATCAATCCAATACAAACAACCTGATACTGGTGCCACCTCTCCCGGGGTGAAGCCTGGTGGCAGCAAAACCGATTTTAAGCATGGCCAAAGTTCTCATCGTTGACGACGAAAAAAGCATTCGCCGAACCCTTCGGGATATACTCGAATTCGAAAAGTACGAAGTAGAAGAAGCTTCGGATGGCATGGAATGCCTCGTAAAGCTAAAGCGTACGCAGTATGATGTGGTAATTATGGACATCAAGATGCCCAAAATGGACGGCATGGAAGCATTGGAGCGCGTTCAAATACTGGCACCGGATACACCCGTCGTTATGATTTCCGGACATGCTAATATCGACACTGCGGTAGAAGCCGTAAAAAAGGGCGCCTTTGACTTCATCTCTAAGCCACCGGACCTCAACCGCCTGCTGATTACCATTCGC
>CAZNHN010000379.1:0-4873 GCA_964572415.1 uncultured Phaeodactylibacter sp. | reverse complement strand
GATTTTGACCAGGATGGCCGGCCGGATATTGCCGTGGGCTCCGGTGGCAGCGATGCCCTGGTTTGGGTTAGAAATGAGGGCCAGGGGTATTCGCAGCCCAGGCTGATTGCCAGAAGGCATAATTTTGAACCTGCCAGTATTGCTGTTTTTGATTACAACAACGATGGCTGGCCGGATGTCCTCGCAGGCAGTGTGCAGGACAATGCGACTAACCAAAGCATCTATTGCGTTTACATCAACAATACGGATGGCACCTTTACCGAAACACCCCCTTTCGAGAGCGGTTATTTTTTCAAGCGGGACCTTCAAATGGCAGACATGGACGGTGATGGTGACCTCGATATGCTCTGGGCCTCTCCGAGCCACAATGGCCAGCCTACCGGCTACGTAGGCTGGGTGCCGAATAATGGCAGTAGTTGGGGCGGCCACATCCTTCTTTGGGAAGAAGTCGAAGGGGTACTCGATGTCCTTCCTGCGGACCTAAACGGAGACGGGCTTACCGATCTCGTCGTCTGCAAAGGCGAAGACCCGGTAATCGATTACAGGATTAACCTGGGAGGAGGGGATTTTTACAACCTTCATACCCTGACCACGAACATAACAACGGCGCTCTATGCACAGGCCGCTGATTTGAATGAGGACGGCTTAATGGATATCATCGTTTCTGCGGATAACAGTTTTGGGGGAGAAGACCGGATCGCCTGGTGGCCAGGTACAGGGGGCGGCTATTTGGGGGCGCAGCAGGATATCTACGTTGGGGGGCCGGCTATGGAAAAATTCACACTGACGGATTACGATGGTGACGGGGTGCAGGACATTGTGACTTCAGGGTATCAGGACTTTCCCATGCAGTGGTTGAAAGGGCAGGGCAATGGTGATTTTCTGCCTCCTTTGCCCATCCCAAATGGAGTTATTGCCGTTCGGGGCTTCGAACTGGCAGATATGGATGGCGATGGCGACCTGGATATTGTAGGTAGTGCTGAGACCCCTCCGAATGGCGGTATCGATCGTATCATTGTCTCTTATAATCTGGCCAACGATGTGGGCGTTTCCGGGCAGGTTTTCTTTGATATCAATGCCAATGGGCAGCGCGACACACAGGAGGTCCTCCTCGACCGTTTTCCAATCACGATAGAGCCTGAGGCACTGGCGGTCTTCACAGATGAGGAAGGGCGGTTTACCGTTTACGGGGCAGAAGGCACCTACAACATCAGCCCCCAGCTCGAAGCATGCTGGACCCTGACCACCACCCCCGGGAGTTACGAAATCACCTTCGATGGCACGGCCATTGACAGCCTGGAATTTGGTGTAAGCCCGAATACCGAGGAGCCCGAAGCAGGTATAACGCTGGCTTCTGCGCCCACCCGTTGCGGTTTCACTGTACCCTTTTGGCTGAATTATACCAACGATGGCTGCTGGCCCTTCGATGGCCGGGCTTACCTGGTGCTCAACGAGCTGGCGGAACTGGTGGAAGCCACGCCTGAACCGGTCGAGGTGTCAGGCGATACCCTGTTCTGGGACTTTGAAGGGCTACAGCCGGGGGAGAGCCGATCCGTAGCGTTGAGCATGGTCATTGCCGGGGTGGAATTTATCGGTTCGCCCCTGGATATTCAGGTGGGCGTAGTGCCCTATAATGCCATAGGGGAATCCCTGCCCGCAGCGACTTTTGGCTTCACTTCCATCATCAACTGTGCGTATGATCCCAATGACAAGCAGGTGCACCCGGCGCGTTCGGAACAACCGCCCTTTACTCAAAACTATACCCTGTTTGAAGAGCCCCTGCTGTACACCATCCGTTTTCAGAATACGGGCACCGATACCGCCTTCAATGTGGTCCTGCGCGATCAACTGTCGGAAGACCTCGACTGGGCCACCTTTGTGCCAGGCAGCAGCAGCCATCCCTACGAGGCCGTACTGTACGAAGATGGCCGTTTGGAATTTCACTTCCGGGACATCCTGCTGCCCGACAGCACCACCAATGAACCGGAAAGCCACGGCTTTGTGCAGTTTGAAATCGAAACCCTGCCCGGGCTGGACGAAAATACCCTAGTTGAGAATACCGCTGGCATTTACTTCGACTTCAATCCGCCTATCATCACCAACACCGTTCAAAATGTGATGGTATCCGAACTGCCCGACTTCACGCCTGCAACCGCCTTCGCCTACGAAACGGCCGAACTACAGGCTGTTTTTACGGATATCTCCACCAATACCCCCACAAGCTGGGCCTGGGACTTTGGCGATGGGCAAGGCAGCACGGAGCAGCACCCGGAACATACTTATGCTGAACCCGGTACCTATACGGTTTGTCTCACGGCGGCTAATGACTGGGGTGGGAATACCTATTGTGAGGAGGTGACGCTGATCAGCAGTGGATCAACAAGCCTTTTCCGGAGCGATGAAATTTCCCTGTTCCCCAATCCGGCCCGCGATCGTATTTGGATTAGGTCCTACAGGCAATTATTGCCACAGCGTTTGCAATTGTACAATGCAATGGGGCAATGGCTTCAAACTATAGCATTGGATGCTGAGGTGACCTCAGTGGATGTCAATGCCCTGCCCGCAGGCCGGTACTGGATGCGCACTGATTCTGGCGAGGTACTTCCGGTGACGATTGTGCGGTAACCAAACTCTACCGCCCCACTATTACCCTTCGTTGAGCTATGCCTGCTTCGGTAAACACCCGGAGCAGGTACAGCCCCGTGCTGCTGCCCGACAGGTCAACGGCATAGGGCGGTTGCCAGTTGTCGCCGATTTCCACGCGCCGGACCAATTGCCCGGAAGCAGTGTACACCTCCAGGTGAGTGACGGGAGCGGGTAAATCCTCCGCATCTACGTAGAAGAGGCCGCGGTTCGGGTTGGGATAAACGTTGATGCGGGCATGCATAGGCTCCGAACGGGTGGTGGAAGGCGTACCCAGTTCTATGTCGCCTGAGCTGAAGGTGCAGCCATTGGCATCCGTAATGTGCAACTGGTAAGCGCCGGCACTTAGGTTTTGTGGATTGGCAGCATCGGAAACGAAGGCGCCATCGAGGGACCATTCGTACAGATAAGGCGGGGTGCCGCCGCTAACTATTACCGAAATGCTGCCATCCATACCTCCGGAGGAGGGCGGGCTGAGTTCCAGTACTTCCACGGCAATCGGTGCGATGGCTCCTATTTCGTAGGCGGCTATGGCTGAGCAGTTGTTGGCCAGGTCGGTGACCGTCACCCGGTAGCTGCCGTTCATAGCCTGAGTGAGCAGAGGGCCGTCATATCCGTTTTGCCAGGTATAACGCAGGCTGTCGGAACCGCCCAATGCTGCCACTTGCAGGACAGCGTTGAAGTCGTTGGGGCAGTCGTTTTCTTCCAAAATTTCTATCTCCACATCCAGAGGGCAGGTAGCGGGGCAGTTGATGGTACCGGAGATCACCGCGCTGCACCCTGCCTCATCCGTTACTTCCGCGAAGTAAGCCATGCCATCGTCAAGCAGGCTGCCATCAGAAATGCCGGTAAAGGTATAACCGCCGGAGCCACCGGTAGCTTCCAGTAGCAGGAGGGCACGCCCGTTGCCAAAGCATTCCAGGTTGGCGAAAAGCGATAGGGGAGCGACCTCAGGTGCCCCGCTTGCTTCGTCCACCCGCAGGCAGGCCGTACCTGCTCCCGCCCAGCCTGTGAGGCTACTGTTGACTCCGAGGCGCAGGAAGTACTGCTGACCGGGGGTGAGCCCGCTGAGGCCGTTGGTATGGGTGCAGGCATCAGGGACTGTGGCGCAGTAGATTTCTTCGAGGTTGGTACAGCTGCCGCTGAAAACGCTTAGTGTAGCCACAAAATTGCTTTCCAGGTCAAAAGCCACCGAGCCAGTGCCCGGTGCGGTGAAGGTATACCAAACGGCATCAGACTGCCCGAGTGCGCAGGAAGATAACGGTCCGGAAAAGCCTGCCCCGGCGGGCTGTACAGTGGTGCAATCATCGCCCAGCTCCAGTTCAATGGCGGTGCCGCACAGGACATTTGCCGGTGGTTCGGGAGGGGCAGCTTCGATTTTTACGCAGCAGGTGCCTTCAAGGGTGGCAAAGAAACCGCTGAGCTGCAGGTAGTAAACCATGCCGGGTTCGGGGGCTTCGAGGTAGAGTTCCTGCCCCAGCTCATTGCAGGCGACTTCTTCCAGCGCTCCGCAACTGCCCCGGTAGACGGTGAGCACATCGGCAAAGTCGGCCTGGGATTGGATGTGCAGCGGCGTTCCATCTTCCGGGGTGAAGCGGAACCAGATGTCGGCCTGTGCTTTGTTGTTTCTGCTTGGGACCGGCCCTTCAAAAGTGGCATGGTAATTATTGCCGGTCACACAATCGCCATCGGCTTCCAGCGGTAAGGCATTGGCGCAGTCATCATTAGCCGGTGGGGGTGGGGGAGGGCCATCGCTGGCCAGGAGGATGCAGTGCGGGCCGCGGGGCACTCCAAACTCCGCGCGCTGACCGTGTACCCGGATAAAGTAGGTGGCGCCTGCTGTGGCTTCAAAGTACAAGTCTTCTCCGGTAAAGCCATGTGCATCGTAATCAGTGCAGGTGAGCACTTCCGGGGAGGTGCAATCGCCGGTGAAGATGGTGACCGCATCGTTGTACCCGGCAAAGGTGCGCAGGTGTACCCACTGACTGCCCGCCGCGGTGTATTGGTACCAAAGGCTGCCTGCGCCGGGCGGGGTACAGGCATCAGGTCCGGTGTAGACGCTGCCCTGATTGTTACCGGGCGTGCAGGGGGCGTCAAGTTCTAATGTAATGGCGTTTTCACAAAGGTCATTGGTGTTGCCTTCGCCGATCAGTTTGATATTGTCCAGCGCAGCCCACCAGCCCCAGCCGTTGCCATCGTCGTAGAGGAAGGCGAGGCGCATCTGCGCCGG
>CAZNHN010000378.1:0-4927 GCA_964572415.1 uncultured Phaeodactylibacter sp. | reverse complement strand
TTTTGGGAAGGTTTGAGGACGCAGGTGCTGAGATATCCCACAGATTCAAAAGAAAGAGTCCTGAGGAACGGATTGATGCGGTTCTATATCGCTCACCCTGGGGGTGAACAGCTCAGGATGTACAACTATCAGACCCGCAGCGATTTTAAAAACGACCTTTCCATTTCCTTTAACCAGGGATCTGGGAAATCTGCCTCTGAAGATGCGGCCCGCCTTCCGGAGCTTATGAAGATCAGGACGATCCAAATGCTATTTGAGCAGAAAGGATACGCGATGGAGTTCCAACCCAATGAGCGCATAGTATCCCCACCTACCTTCCAAAATATCTATCTGGGCGCATTGGGCGAAGTCATTGGGGCGCACCTGTTGGAAAAACACGGCATCTCCTGCCGCCCGCTCCCTCCGGAGCACTATGAGCGCTTCGATGCGGTCGCAGATAATGGAATATACCTGGACTTTAAATACTGGGGTGCAGGCACACGGGTGGATGCCCGGGTACAGAAAGAGAAAATAAGGAAAAAGCTGGAGGATGTTGGTGGCAAAGCAGCAATCATTGTCAACATCGTCTCCCCTGCTCCTGATTATCAGCCGGTAACCGGAGAGGATGGGATCATTGAAGTCCCGGGATTATTAGACCTGAGCCGGGGAGTCGTGCTGGAAGAACACCTGCAATTTATCCACGATAAAATTATGAAGCTATGAACCACTTGTATTTCAATGCATTCAACGTCACGCCCAACTATCGGGAAATCATAAAGGATTTCACTATACTTCGTATGAAACGAAAAGGGGAGCATTGGCTCTCCTATGAGCACATCGGGGACTTTTTGGATGCCTTGCCGGAGCAATTTCAAGGCATTTTGCAGTCTGCCTGCTTCATGTGGGGGAATGAAGCATTCCTGCTTTTTCGTACAAATGACCTGCCGAAGAACGGTTATTTAGGCCGGCTGAGTGAGGTAAGCCAAAAAATTGATTGTACCATAGACCTTGTAGAGCGGCCACAACATATCCGGCAAAAACACAAGCTATTTCAGCTATTCCTCAATGCCGCCCCCAACTCCGACCATCACCGGTACCGCTATCACAATGTAACCGGGCGGCTGTTCATCACTTCTGCTGACAGCGATTTCACCAATAAGCCAGATCAAAGCAGGATCGCGATGGAAGTTGAGGTTAAACCAGACTTTACCATACAGTTGCATACCCGGACGTTCACTTCCCTCAACCGGCATGAGGACCTCGCTTTGGACAAATACTGCAGGCCCAGTGAAAAAGAGCGGAAAAAACTATGGAGCAAGGAACAGTTTCTGTTTGACCCCGCCACAGACCGGTTCAAACGCTACAATGAACCGCTCGATGGAGAGGTGCCCCTAAAAGACCGCTATGTGAATCGACGCCCGAAATGTGCGAGGTTGATAAAGGGGAAAAACAAAAAGAACCGGATCGATTTCTTTTCCTTAAACCCAAAGAAGTACGGCACCACCAAGATCGCCCTTTTCAACGAACTCTACTTTGATGCTTTTCTGCCTAAATTTCGCGGCTACTTTGACGTGCAGCAAGTGTGCAGGCCTGAAACCGCGGTGGAATCGGTGCATTTTGAAAAATCGGCTACCGACCGTACCGGCATGCTCCGGAATGAGCCTGTAAGGTTGATCAATAACACCATTGATGCAAAAGCGGAGCAACAGTTCAAAGCTGCTTTGCGGGAACACTTCGGGCTGTCTGCCCGGTCGACCCGGCACGCTGATCCCAGGGCAATCAACTTTGTCATGAACAACGACATAGAGCACTACCAACGGCATAAAGAAGAAAAAGACCGCTATGAACAATTCAAAGGCACGCCGGAATGTGCCACCCAGCAATTTACCCTGCAAGAGTTTAAAGGAGCAGAAAATAGCCAGGCATTCATCGCCAAGCTCGTCACAGAGCTGCACTTGAAATACGATATTGCCCGAAGCCAAATGACCGTGTTCGACTGGGGCAGGCTCCAAGCCTCAGGTACCTGGAGCTTTGTGCTGAAGGAAGAAGAAGATAAACAGGAGCCTGTTTTCCATTTTCTATCCATCCATCCGGATGGGCAGATGAAATTCAGTAGCCTGACCAGAGATCTGTTCACGGAAGGTTTTCATTCCAAACTGACCGCCATTTTTGACAGACACCCCAGGGGAGGGCAGCCCATAGAAGGCGTTATTCTTGACGAGGGGGGCAACCTCAATGTGATTCAGAAAACGGACCTGCGGGCATTCCCTAACTTGGATGGCATACACAAAGAAGTAATGGCCGGCATCAAGATCGAAGGCGTTAATGTGCCGGTAGAAGACGTAAAATCGTTTACAGCGCAGTACCTGAACGCCAATGGAAGTGAAAGTGCTTTGCCGGACTTGCAGCAATACCTTGCCGGTATTCAAACAGGGCAAACCGTTGCACTGACGGAGCTGAAGCAATCCATTCGCGGTAAATCGAAGGCAAAGATTGGCTACGCCAAAGCTTTCCACCAGGAGTTCGGCTACTGGCTGAAGCACCCTTTCAAAAGTAAAGAAGCGACCGACCGCTATTCAAAAGCACTGGTCGCTTTGCATACTTACGAAGAAGGCGGGGCACTGTATTACTGGGCCAATACCCGGATGAACGAGACCAAGGGGCAGTTTTCAAACGGAAATGTGGTGCGTAAGCTAAAGCCGGTGGACAATAGCCGTTTGCTCAGTGACTTCCTGCTGGAAACCCTGGCGGTGAATTTCGTCCGCATCAACGCTCCCACGGTTTTGCCCTTTCCGTTTAAATTGCTCCGGGAGTACGCGAAGATGGCAGAAAAACCAGATAGCAGTACCCTTCCTGATTTAAGCCAAATCACCTTCGATTAGCCGCAATTGCCTATATTGGGCGGCACAAAAACAGAAGCAAATGGCTGCGTCCCGTCCGTACAGACTGTCCTTTTCCGGTGCTGCCCTGCAGGTGGAGGAAAGCATCAAAATTGCACAGTTGTACGCTGACCTAAAGGATTGGGAGACTGTACAGGCAGAGGTGGTTGGAGAAAATGCCCTGCAAAAGAATCAGCTGAAAACGACAGTACGGTCCTTCTATGAGGCACGCACCCGGTTGAAAGAGATGACGCCCTTGCAACTGGAACGGCTTGCGGAAGGCACCTTCACTGAGCAACAGCAGCTGCTCTGGGTGGCGGTGTGCAAAGTCTACCCATTTATCGGGGCATTTGCACTGGAGGTCCTGCTCAATAAAATTCAGGCCTTCGAGTATATCGTGCATGAATCAGATTATACGGAGTTTTTGGAAGCGCAGACCCTCAAAGAGCAAAAGCTGCAGCAAGTCAGTGATTCGACCTACCAGAAACTACGGTCACGGCTGTACCGGATGATGGAGGAAGCCGGCATGGTCAACAACCGCGAAGAACGGGTCATTACACCGCCCGTGGTGACCACTTATGTTGCGGAGGCATTAATTGAAGAAGACCCTAAATTGCTGCGCTATCTGCTGGTCTCAGATCGGGATATCGCTCAATTCATTAATCGGATAAGATGATGCAAAAGGAAAATCTATCGGATAAATTTGATCATTACTTTAAGCAAATCCAGCAGGACGCTTTTCTGAAAATGGAAGCCATCGGCAATGAAATCCCCTTTTATATCGCCCCCTATCCAGCTACGCAGGAGAATGAAGTCGTCAAAGCCATTGATGCCCTGCAAAAACGGCTGAAAACTTTGGACATCGATACATTGGAAATTAATCTATTTGATTTATCTTTAGAAATCATTCAGCAGGAAGATGATCTGGAAGATGTTTTTGGGGAGGAAACACAAAGCACGAAAGCCGAGTTTCTTGAAATGATGCAGTCTATTCTTGACGTGGAAACGGAGATGATCCCGGCCATAGACCGGCGGCTAAAAGCCAGGGCGCATCAGGTGCTTTTTATCACCGGGGTAGGGCAGGTTTTTCCATTCATCCGGTCGCACAATGTGCTGAATAACCTGCAGCGCATTGCGAAAACAGCCCCCACTATCATGTTTTTCCCGGGAGCCTACGTCACTTCCAGAAGTGGTTCCTACTTGCGTTTGTTTGATACCCTGAAAGACGATAACTACTACCGGGCGTTCAATCTCGATAATATCAATCTGTAATCGCTCTAACCAACTCAGCAGGAAAAATGACCCATTTAAAAAATATTTTCAAGCAGGACATTACCCGCCCCATTGAGGGCGTCATCAAAGCCGATGACGACGAGCACTTGCTCAGAGAAGTCCGCGAATACGTCTTTACGGATGAAGTCCGCAAAAAACTGACCCAAAACTTCATTGACTACTACAATGACTACGCTGGTATTAATGGCGTATGGATTAGCGGTTTCTTTGGTTCCGGTAAGTCTCACCTGCTTCCAAAAGCATCCTCTTCAATATTGACCAAAAAGCCGACATCATCAGCAAAGATCAGGAGGATGCCGTCCTGTCGGTATTCGTGAAGGTCTTCAATGAAATGCAGGGCTATTACCCGAAGCTGGGTTATGTGGCGGAGCTGGAGCGCGACCTCGATAGCGAGGGGCTTTATGATGACTTTAAAGCGGCTTTCCAAAGTGCGGACCGCAAAGGAAGAAGCTGGGAGCAAAGGCGTAACCGCCTGAAAATGGCCGGTGACGAGTTCGCCCAGGCGCTGGCAAAAGTGAAAGGTATCGCAAAAGAGGAAGCTGCCCGCTATATCGACCGTTACCGGGACGATTACAAGGTCTCCATTGAGTCCTTTGCTATGATGGTCAAAGATTACATCGATCAGCAGGAGCCGGGCTTTCGCCTGAACTTTTTTGTGGACGAGGTGGGGCAGTACATCGCCGACAACACCAAGCTGATGACCAACCTGCAGACCATTGCAGAATCCTTAGCCACCCACTGTAAAGGGCAGGCCTGGATATTCGTGACCTCCCAGG
>CAZNHN010000377.1:2876-4977 GCA_964572415.1 uncultured Phaeodactylibacter sp. | reverse complement strand
AGTAATGCCGCAAAGGTGGAGGTGCTCCAGCGCAAAAGCATCAGCGGTGCGGAAGGCCGCCCCGACATTCAGGCCGGAGCGGATGTTGTCCAGCACAAGTACTACAGGTGCTTTGGGCTGTGCTTTGAAGGTATTGATGTCAGGCCGGTTGAGTTCCTGCAATTTGAGTTTGCGCATGAGGGCTGTTTTTTGTTTTAAATTTTTTATCGAAGGAGCTGCACGCTTCCCTTCCAAACGCGGTTGGTCCCATCCTTCAGGGCAAGTACGGCCTGGTAAACGTAAAGCCCGTTATTGCATGGCACTCCTGCCCGTTGGCCGTCCCAGGTATCATTGGAGGTGCGGGAGCGGAATACAAGGCCGCCCCATCGGTCGAAGACTTCCAATTGAAGGACTTCCTGCACACAGGGGCCAAAAAAAATCTGAAAAGTGTCATTCCGCCCATCATTATTAGGTGAAAAAGCTGTTGGGGTATAAACATCCTCACAGGGTGGTATGACGATTTGTTGTTCAAGGGTGTCAGCGCAACCGGTAGTACTGTCGCGTACAGTAAGCATGAATGTCGTGGTTTCAAGCAAATTAGCCATAGGCGCGGGGCAATCATTGCAATCGACAGCCTCCTCAGGCTGCCAGGACCAGATCAAAGGCCCAACCCCGCTGCCACTCCCTTGAAGCTGAACAGATTCTCCGGCTATAATGGTATCCCGGGAAGCTTGTACGCTGGCCTCAAAGTCAACGCCCGACAGTTGTAATTGGACCACGCTGTCACACCCCAGGCTGCTCAATAACGTATCGGTGTAAAAACCGGGCTCATCGTACCATCGGTCACCAACAGCAAAGGCCTGACCCGGACAAAGGAACGTATCCAGCATAACTACATCTCTGAAGCCATCCAGTATTTCCGTGATGAGAATGCTGTCGTTGCAAAACCGCGCACCGGGCAGGGTATCCTGATAAATACCTGGCCCGGTAAATACCCGCCCGTCAATGGTCAGTGGCTCAGAGGAGCAAAGTGTTGCGGTCTGTTCCCTGACTGGATTGCAAATGCGCAGGCTGATGTCATCAATGGCCAGGTCATTACCGCAGCCTCCCGGCGCACTGTTGATGAGCAGCAAACGTACCGCATCCTGATCTTCAGGCAACGTAAACGTTAGCCCATATTGGTCCCAGCGCAGAAATGGGGTGGTAGGCATAGCTCCGGTTTGTATGCTGCCCAGCAGCTCGTTGGTGTCCGGAGCCCGTAGTTCGAAGCGCACATTGGGCTCGATACTTTCTCCTCCGCAGGCAGAAGGCGTTACCACATTGGTTAGGTAGGCACTGAACTCATAGTGAGTACCGGGGCAAAGCCCTTCAAGCAGGAGATTGAAAAACTCTCCCGGCTCGGCCGTTGCGTCAAAAAGCAACATATACCCAAACCCGTCGTCAGGAGTATTGTCCAGCCCGGCATGCCAGTTTGCCCCATTGAGCTGGGTACGGTTTGTGACCATATACGTTCCACCCGAGGGTGAACTATCATTGTAGATGTACGTCGTGGATCCGGTTGGTAAAGGGGGCCCGAAGTTGGTGCCCTGCCCAAAACCTTCGGACAGGGCTGCGGCACCGGGCGCTCCTTCACATAATTGTGCTGTCGCCCGAAAAGGAAGTATCAAAAGGAGGAAAAAGACCCAAATTCTCATAATGGATTTATCATTTGCTTTCTCTCCGTAGCTTAGTACTATTGCCATGCTGCCACCAGGCTTACGCCTAAATTTAATGTTGATCTTTGAGCTTTTCGGCAAGTTCTTTATAATTGGGTTGCCCGGTACGTTGGTAGAGGTTTTGTGCCAGGGGCAGTGCCTTTTCCAGAAAGGGTATAGCTTCCTCTGCTCTTGTCGCCCTTTCTGCAAAACCCAAATAAGTCGTAAGCAAATCGTCTGCGAGCCCGATTGACTCCGGGTTTTGAGCTTGAATGGCCTGCGCAATTTCTAAATCTTTTAGGTAGTATTGGCGAGCTTCTTCTACATGCCCTTCTTTAGTTTTTAGCTGCCCCAATTTATAGTACGCCACACTGAGGTCCCTTTGCAGTTGTTCGGACTGAGGGTTTTGTTTGGCGAGGGTTCTGGCG
>CAZNHN010000377.1:0-2776 GCA_964572415.1 uncultured Phaeodactylibacter sp. | reverse complement strand
TCAATAGCGACGCCGAGGTCCCTTTGCAGTTGTTCGGACTGAGGGTTTTGTTTGGCGAGGGTTCTGGCGATGTGGATATTTTCATCGTACAGTTCTGCGGCGTCGTTGGTTTTGCCGGTCCGCATGAGGAGGTCAGCGAGTTTTTCAATAGCGACGCCGAGGTCCCTTTGCAGTTGTTCGGACTGAGGGTTTTGTTTGGTCAACCTCTGACTTAAGGAGAGGTCTAATTCGTAATATTGCAGCGCTTCTGCATAGTTTCCAACATCCCGGTGTATATCTCCAAGGTCGCTCAATAATGAGGATTGAAGGGTGCTCCCTTCTGGTGCATGATTCAGGGCTTTTTTTAGGTATTGAATAGCGCGTTCATATTTTCCAGCAACCCAATAGATATTCCCAACGGCCCGGAGTTTATCCTGCGGCCAGGCTTCATCAGTTGGGGGATATTGTTCTAATAATTCTACGGCTTTTCTTTGCCCATCAAATTCCGCATAGGCCTCGGCCAAGGGCAAGGCAAAGTCAATGGCAAGACGTTGGGCGGGCAGCCCGGCTTCTTCAGCTTCTCGCAATTGCCTTTTTTTTAGTTCTACTTGCAGTTCCAGCGCACGGTATGCTTCCTGGCTGCGGTACTCCTCCTGAAAACGAGACTGCAGGAAGTCGTCAGGTAGCTCTATCTCGGCGGTTTCGTCAAAGTAAACCACCACCATACGCCTTTGAGAGAAAAGGTCGGTGGCCAGGTTGCTGATGCGGCGCAGCGTGGGCTCATCTACCCAAAAGAGGATGGGGCGCCCCAACTGCACTATGCCCTCCCTGGCGTAATTGAGGGATTGTACCTTGCCTTCCTCTGCCAGGTAGTGGGGAAGCCCCTGTACGATTAGCCCCCCGGTTTCGCCCATCGCCGATTGGAGCTGAGACAGTATAGGCGAGGCTTGCTCTAATTGGCAAACGTTTGGTTGGGCGTGGTATTTATTTTGAGCCGCTTCAATAATGGCTTTCGTAGCCGCTGGCAGCAGGCGCTCATCCTGAATGCAGGCAAAGGCATACCCTTGCTCGTCTTCCCGGCTCAGGAAGCGGGCAAGTTGATTGATCCGGCTAAAATAGGGGCGCTGTGTCATGCCAATAAGTTACGGTCGCGCAGCAAGGCTTTGACAATGGGATGCACATCGGTCCAGTCGCTGCCATTGTTGTAGGCTAATATACATAAATTGGAGCGCAGGTGCATGACTTCTTCGGTGTTGAGCACCAGCTTTTCTTCACTTTGAGCCAGTTGAGTGAGCATTTCGAGGTAGGTCTCGGCTTCGTATAGCTTATCGCCGTCCCGGAAGTCGGCGATGTTGCTGTTGTAGTCGCGCTTCAGGCTGTTGAAAGCGGCCTGCCAGTCTGCCTCTTCAATGGTATCCCGGCCGAAATCGAGCGCGTTGTCAGCGGCTTCCTGTATCATCAGGAACAGATCGCGCAGTACGCCACCAGAATACCGGATCATTTTGTTTAGTAATTCGGGATCAGCAAACAACCGGTCGGCGTCCATACGGGCCTTAATGACTTCCTGCATCAGTTGTAAGCCTTCTTCAGAGACTTTCCCGTTGCGTTCAACCACCTTAATCATAGGCAGTTCGTAGACCTGGGTGAAGTGGGAACGGATTTGATTGTAACGGGTATTGCTGTAAAAAAGCGCAGCCGGGAAGGTATAAATGACGTTGGTACGGATTTGGGTAAGTTGACTGACGTAATTGTAAAACAGATCGAAAGAGCGGTCGGCCGGTATCTTGTCCAAATCTTCAAGAATAATGAGTAAGTCCCGCTTGCCTGATTTTTTAGCCAATTGGATTTGAATTTCGGCTACCAAATCATTGCAGTGCCGGATCAGGTCAGACAAGCGGGGTTCAATCTCGGTTTTGAGCACCTGCTTAAACTGTTTACTGGTTTTCGCCGTTAGGCGAAACTTCCCAAAAAACTTGGCAAGCATAGAAGTACTTAGCTCCCCACCCATGTCCAATCCACCGCTGAGGTTGTACTTTTCGCTTACACGATTAATTTCAGTGGAGGTTGCCCAGAGCTGTACAGACTTCAGGTACTCGGTACTAATCTTTAGCTTGTCTTCCACCGCCGCCACAAAAAGGCGTTCCATCATGATAATAAAGAGCTCAATATATTCCAGATTAACGGGGTCAAGCTCATCGTGTATAGAAATATTCAGCACTAAAAATTCATCGGTAAGTTCCTTATCCAGATAATTCAGCTCCGTACTTTTTCCACAGCCTTTGTATCCGGCAAAAAGGATATGTTCGTTGCGGTCAGGGTTGTTTCTCAGCAAACGCGCCATCCTGCTTTTGGGGTTTTTGCCCCGCACGGTGGATGCCTCCTGGTAAAACGCATCAAGATCTTCCTTGGCAACCGGGTGGTTATTGAATGCACCGTAGATATGCTCCAAATCCTCGGCGTATTTGAGTGGCATAAGTCTTTTTGTTTTGCTGAATCGTAAATATAGGTATTCTTAGGGTTTTCGGTACAACTGAACTTTTACACCTCCACTTCGCAGCTCTTTCTGTAATGTCCACGCCTCCCGCAGCCCTTCCAACTCCCCATCCGAAAAATCATTCATCACATTGGAGTAAAGGATGTAGCTCTGTTTGGACAAATCTTTTGGCGCAAAGCCGGATGTCCTGCCGGATAAATCTTTGTAATACTGTGGCCCGATTTCCGGAAAGGCGGTCCCTACCGTTTCCAGTGGAATGCCCTGTTCATCCAGGTACCCAATCATCTGTTCTTTCAGGCGGTA
>CAZNHN010000376.1:2895-5003 GCA_964572415.1 uncultured Phaeodactylibacter sp. | reverse complement strand
CATTGGCCAGGGTATAGATAATGCCATCATTAAAGGTGCCGAAGAGGTCGTTTTGAGCAATGCCGCCGTGCACATAAATCCGGGTACCGGCAGCGACCTCCAGTGCACAGCTGTCAATCAGGATTTGCCCGTAAATGACGTAGGGCTTGGGATCGTCCCAAACAACAGTTTGGTTGTCGCAGGTAAGCAACGTTGGCACGCCCCGGTTGAAGCGGCTGGGGAAGTAGTTGGCGTTCTGCCCCCAGGCTTCCAGGAGGACGCTGCTGCGTTTTTCACCGGTTTCAAACACTACCTGGTCCTCAATAACAAAAGGGCTGACGGAGAGTGGAGCGTCGGGGTCGATGGTCACTTCCACAAAGACATAAATACTGTCATTGGCCCAGATTTCCACCTGCTCCACCCGGTCTCCTGCGGTACCGTTGACATTCATACGGAATTTACCGTCTTCGTTGCCGGTCAAAGCCACTGCGTCAATCAGCACGGGATTGCTGCTGCGGTTATAGACCTTAAAGAAACGCGTGGCCGAGCCCAGTTCCGTAAAAACGGTATCAAAGCGCAGGGTATCCGAAGAGAATTCCAGCTCAAATTCGCCACCAGTCAGGAAATCCGCCTCGTTGTCACAGGAGAAAAAAGCCAGGCTCAGGCATAGCACGAGCACGATGTAGGGCACGTTCTTCATGGGTCAAAATTATTCATTAAAGATTGCCCCTCTATAACGGGGCAATCCATGATTTCTGTACAGTGGCCCAAAAATAGAGAAATGTTGCTGCTTTTTTGCGCTTGTGCAGGTATTCCGAAATCCAAGGCTTTGTCAACCCATTAAATGTTACGGTGAGGACAGTTAAGTTGATGATATTTGCTGTACCTTTGCCGCAAATCAGGGTGAATATTGAGCAAACCGGTAATAGACGTCATCATTCCTGCTTTCAATGAGGAAGATTCTATAGGGAAAGTACTGCGAGACATTCCGAACGACTGGGTCCGGGAGGTGATTGTATGTAATAATGGCAGTACAGACGACACAGCGGCTGTTGCTGCTGCCGGTGGGGCTACGGTTTTGTTACAGCCTAAAAAAGGCTACGGCAATGCCTGTCTGAAAGGAATGGAACATATTGCCCGCCGCCCTCAACAAGAGCGGCCCGATATTGTTGTGTTCCTCGATGCTGATTATTCTGATCACCCGGAAGAACTACCACAGGTGGTTCAGCCTATAATCGAATCAAACTACGATCTGGTGATTGGCTCACGGGCACTTGGAGACTTAGAGCCTGGGTCCATGCAGCCCCAGCAGATTTTCGGTAACTGGCTGGCTACCACACTCATCCGATTGATTTACAACTATCAATTTACCGATTTAGGCCCTTTCCGAGCCATCAAATATGCCAGACTGCTGGAGCTGGATATGCGGGACCCTAATTTTGGCTGGACAGTGGAGATGCAGGTCAAAGCTGCAAAACTACAGTTCAAGTCCACAGAAGTACCCGTACAATACCGGCGCCGTATTGGTGTCTCAAAGGTTTCCGGTACCGTCAAAGGGAGTATCCTTGCGGGCCATAAAATCCTTTGGACCATTTTCAAATTGATTTAACCAACTGTGAACTTAAAGTTTCGGGCATGATATCCATACTCGCCTATTCGGTTTTAGCCATTTATACGATTGCGCTGTTTTACATCACGGTTTACTGTGTGATGCAATTCAACCTCCTTTATCACTACAAGAAGTACCAAAAAGGAGTTGCAGTACAACAAACTGCCACACAGGAGCCTCTTACTGTTAATCAGCATGGCGAATTAAAACGCGCCCGGGCCAGTCAGTACGGTGAAGACAAAGGGGAAACCCTGGTGCTGGCTGATGCTGCTGCTGAAGAGTGGCCATTCGTGACCGTTCAGCTGCCAATCTACAACGAACTATATGTCATTGAGCGCCTTATCGACAGCGTGGCGGCTTTTGATTATCCTAAAGACCGCTTTGAAATCCATATCCTGGATGACTCCACCGATGAGACCATCGAGGTGGTGCGTAAGAAAGTGGAGGCCGTTCGGGCGAAGGGTTTCAATATCGAGCAAATCCGCCGGGAAAAGCGGCAGGGCTTTAAGGCGGGGGCCTT
>CAZNHN010000376.1:2426-2877 GCA_964572415.1 uncultured Phaeodactylibacter sp. | reverse complement strand
GTATGCTCGGGGCGAATTTGTGGCCATTTTCGATGCAGACTTTCTACCCCGGCCGGATTTCCTGCAAAAAACCATTCCCCATTTTCAGGATCCGGAGGTAGGTGTGGTGCAAACCCGCTGGGAACACATCAATCAGGACTATTCGTTGATTACCCGCTTGCAGGCGCTGCAGTTGAATGTCCACTTTACCGTAGAGCAGGTGGGGCGCATGTCAGGAGATTATCTGCTGCAGTTCAACGGTACGGCTGGTGTATGGCGCCGGGAGACGATCGAGGACGCTGGTGGATGGGAAGCTGACACCCTGACGGAAGACCTTGATCTCAGTATTCGGGCGCAAATGAACGGTTGGCGTATCCACTTCCTGGAGCACATTGGTTCGCCCGCGGAGCTGCCGGTGGAAATGAACAGCCTGAAGTCCCAGCAGTTCCGCTGGATGAAGGGCGGTGCGGAA
>CAZNHN010000376.1:0-2406 GCA_964572415.1 uncultured Phaeodactylibacter sp. | reverse complement strand
TCCACCACCCTTACCCTGAATCAGAAAATACATGCGACGAGTCACCTGCTGGCGAGTTCCATCTTCCTGTTTGTGTTTATCACCGGTGTATCAAGTGTGCCGCTCTTGTTCCTCCTGGGTGACCTGATTGAATTGGGCTTTAGCAAGGACTTTTTTGCTTATTTCCTGGTGGGGCTGCTTTCCGTTATTGGCATTTATTATGTAGCTAATGTGCAGGCCCCCGTGCACAAGGACTCGTTTGGGAAAGCCCTGCTTAAATTCATCTTTCTGTTCCCACTATTCCTGGCTTTGTCGATGGGGCTTTCGCTGCATAACACCGTGGCCGTCCTGCAGGGATTCCGCGGTAAAAAATCGCCTTTTGTGCGTACGCCCAAGTTCAATATTAAAACCATGCGCGACAGCTTCCGCCGGCATAAGTACCTCAGCAGGAAGATCACCTGGACCACGGTGATGGAAGGTTTGCTGGCGCTGTACTTTGCCGGAGCAGTAGTGGGCGGGCTTTACATTCAGAATACCACTTTCCTGGTCTTCCACTTTATGCTGGCGCTGGGCTATGGAGCTATCTTTTACTACACCCTGCGCCACCTGAGCATAAAGTAAGCTTATGTCTGAGCGGGTGCGGTTTGGGCTGGGTAGCGGGCTTTTGCTGCTGTCGGTTGCCGGGTTGGCTTACGTTCCCGGACAAGCTGATTTTGCTAAAATCCTGCTTTTCTACCTGCCTGCATTTCTGGGCTACCTGTGGCTGTGTTATCGTTCTGAAGGTATACCACTTGACTGGTACCTTGGTCTGGCGGTGGCTGCCCGTCTGATCATCCTGCCCGCTATGCCGCAGCTATCCGATGATGTCTACCGCTTTATTTGGGATGGCCGGCTGTTGCTCAACGGCATTAATCCCTTCGGGCATTTGCCCACCTACTATCAGGCATTGCCCAATCCGCCTGAAGGCCTTACAGAAGACCTGTTCAGACAGCTCAATTCCCCGGAATACTTCACCATTTATCCGCCGGTGGCGCAAGCCGTATTTGGTATCTCCTGCTGGCTGGCCCCGGATAGTATTTATGGGAGTACGCTATTGATGAAAGCATTTTTGTTGCTGTCGGACATTGGGACGATCGTGCTCCTGCCACGGCTGCTGGGGGCAGTGGGGCTTTCGCCCAAACGGTCGCTTTGGTATTTACTCAATCCCCTGATTCTGATAGAAACCATTGGGAACTTACATTTCGAAGGCGTCATGATTGGCTTTCTGGTACTGAGTATCTGGTGGCTGCACCAGCAAAAGTGGTGGGCAAGCGCAGTGGCGATGGCACTGGCTATTGCTGCCAAGTTGTTGCCGCTGTTGTTCTTAATGTTCCTGATCCCTGTTTTGGGCTGGAAGCGCAGCCTGCAGTATTTTGCCCTTTTGGGTGGAGTTTTACTTTTGTTGTTTGCGCCCCTGCTGGGAGAGCAGGGCGAGATAGGCGAGTAGATCGCTGCGGCGCGCCGCTTGGAGGCCGGCACCGCCTCGCGGTATCAGCCAGGCGGCAAACGCGCGCAGATCAGACTGGTAGGCCGCAAGGGTGTTGGCGCTCAGGCCCCGCTCCATCCACAGGCTGTCGGCGAAACGCTCGATGAGGGCGATCTCGGAATCGGGCAGCATTCGGGGCGGTGGTTAGCGCTTAACCGCTGGCGGCTAGCGGTTAGTTTAGGAACGGTTCGGAAAGGACTGAAACGCGACGAATGTAGGGTGGACAAGCGAAGCGCAGTCGACCAGCCGCGTCGGTGGATTTCGCTGCGCTCATCCACCCTACCACTGTGCCACTGTGCCACTGTGCCCGTTGTGTTTGGCGTCGTTCCAGATTGTTTCCAAGATTATTTCGTCGCGAACTTCCTGGACTCGCCACCCGCGCGACTGACTATCCATCCCGCAGTGCGGAACCGATGGAGGCGCGCCACCCAGATTCGGAACCGACCCACAGCGAACGTGAGCGGCTGCCTGAGCCAAGTGTCAGGATTTCTTGCGCTGGATGGAAGAGGGAAGCCGGGAGGGACGTCACGTCTCGTCCCCGGCCCGAACCAAGCGCGAGAAACTTTGACGCCCGCGCCACGACTTAAGTCTCTGATCCGCGGCCAAGCATCGGTGAATCCCTCCCCCCGGTGGATTCAGCCGCGGAAACCCAACTCGGGGCGGTTTCGGGGTCGGGGTCGGAGCGATCACCGACGGCAGGTGCACCACCCACGAGGAGAGACTGCCGGCGACCGGAAAGGCGGTTCACACTACCAGGAAACAACACGCACTTACGCGATCACCCCCACGGCACGGTGGCCGAACTGGGATTCGCTTCAAACTGTAGCCCTGCCGTCCCCCGGTCGCGCGCCGCAGTCAAATCCCCCTATGCTTGGCACACGCCGCGAGCAAGCCGCCTCCTC
>CAZNHN010000375.1:4368-5012 GCA_964572415.1 uncultured Phaeodactylibacter sp. | reverse complement strand
ATCGACCAGGCCCGTCAGGCAGTAACTGACGGTCTTAATCCTACTCTGGACTGGATATGCGCTCTGACCCAAACGTTGGAGGGTGCATACTACGTGAAATGTAGGTCTTAATCCTACTCTGGACTGGATATGCGCTCTGACGGATGGGGTAGGTCATATTTAATTAACCTTAAATAGTCTTAATCCTACTCTGGACTGGATATGCGCTCTGACAGCAACCTTTGTAATTGAATGAAAATCAGCCGGTTAATGTCAAAGAACTTAAAGTTTTAACACTTTTTAACAGAGGTTTTTTCAAGCAAGCCACCTGTTATCTGTAATAAGTGGGAACCGAACAGCGAAGCCATTTCTCTGCCGGAATTAACTCAATATACGAGTTTTTAAAGGAATAAGTTCCGTGCGAAGCGCATTATTGTAACATTCTTGGAAAGCCTCCTTATATCCCCACCTCCAACTCCTCCAGCAAAGCATTCAATTCCTCCACAGAGCCAAAGGGCACCACAATCTGCCCCTTGCCGGCCGCCTCGTCCTTCAGCTTGAGGTCGATGCGTTTGGAGCCCAGTTTGGCGCGGAGCTCATTGAGGATGCGCTGATAGTTGTCGGGCAGGGCTTTCTTCTTTTTGCTCTGCTTGCTGTAGTCGCTT
>CAZNHN010000375.1:3900-4309 GCA_964572415.1 uncultured Phaeodactylibacter sp. | reverse complement strand
CAGGTGGACGTCGAGGAGGCGGAGGTAGTTGGTGATGGTGGCCCGCTTTTTGCCGACGCGCTCGGCCAGCATCTCGTGGGAGAGGTTGAATTCCTCGATCAGGCGGTGGTAGGAGAAGGCGACCTCCATGGGGTTGAGGTTTTCGCGCTGAATGTTTTCTACCAGGGCCATCTCGGTCATTTCCTGGTCGCTGGCGATGCGGATATAGGCGGGGATGTCCTCCAGTTTGGCGAGCTGGGCGGCGCGCCAGCGGCGTTCCCCGGAGATGATCTGGTACTCGTGGTCGTTGAAGCGGCGCACGGTGATGGGCTGAATGAGCCCGTAGGTCTTTAGCGAATCGGCCAGTTCCTGCAGGGCTTCGGGCTCGAATTCCTTGCGCGGCTGGTCGGGGCTGGGGGCGATTTGTACT
>CAZNHN010000375.1:0-3801 GCA_964572415.1 uncultured Phaeodactylibacter sp. | reverse complement strand
CGCCCGCCGCTGCCCGAGCCTTTACCGGCAACGGTACGCAGAGAGCTCCGCAAATCGTCTGCACTGGGCTTTTTCTTCTTGCTGATGCGCTTGGCCATAGACTGTTGGTTTTGGGTTGAGTATTGTTCCGGGGGTTCAGTGGGGAATCGTCGCTAAAGCTCGGGCTGGTCTTGCCGGCTAATCGACCTGCAGGCTGGGCACGCCTTCCATCTGATCGTTGTTGTTGGTCAGGAATTCCCGCGCCAGATTGAGGAAGTTGATGCTGCCCCGGCTGCCGGCGTTGAGCATGACCACCGGCATGTGCAGGTTGGGCGCTTCGCCGATCTTGGAGTTGCGGTGGATGATGGTTTCAAATACCTCGTCTTCAAACATCTTCTGCACTTCTTCCACTACGATATTGGCGAGGCGCAGGCGGGTGTCGTACATGGACAACAGGATGCCTTCGATTTCCAGATTGGGGTTGATTTTTTTCTGCACCAGGTCGATGGTCTCCCGGAGCTTGGACAGGCCTTCCAGCGCGAAAAACTCGCACTGTACGGGTATGAGAATGGAGTCGGCGGCGGTCAGGGCATTCACGGTGATGAGGCCCAGGGAAGGCAGGCAGTCGATGAAGATGTAGTCGTAGTCGTCCCGCACCTGATTCACCACGTCCTGCATCAGGAACTCGCGCTTCATCTGGCTGACGAGTTCGATTTCGGCCCCGACCAGGTCGATGGTGGAAGGGATGATGTGCAGGTTGGGGGTATCCGTTTCGTAGATAGCCTCTTCCGTTTCCAGTCCGCCGACGAGGCAGTCGTAGATGGTCGTTTCAATATCTTCCGGCATCACCCCTACGCCGGAGGTGGCGTTGCCCTGCGGGTCTGCGTCAATGAGCAGGATTTTTTTGTCCAGAATGGCCAGGCTGGCGGCCAGGTTGATGGCGGTGGTGGTTTTGCCCACGCCACCTTTTTGGTTGGCTATAGCTACGACTTTTCCCATAATCTGAATCCGTGTTGATGGCCCGGCAATACTGTCCGGGCGGCTAAAAAATGAAGGGTGAAGTAGTGTGCTTCGGCTGTTTGGTGTTTATAGCACCTTGGTAATCCCGCAGTATCGCTACAGACGTGCTGCGGAAATTTGGTTACCTGGCCGGAAGGACAAAAACGTACTTCACCCTGCTGTGTATGAATAGGATTAATCCTGCATCATAGTTCAAGGCTTTCGCCGATTGCTGGCAAAATTAACGCTTTTCCTTTAGCATCAAAAGCTTTTTGCGCGGCCTTATGGTCTATTTTAATGTACCCGAAGGTGTCGTAGTGGCAGCCGACTACCCGGTCGCAGTTGATGAAATCGCAGGCCATCAGGGCATCTTCGTACCCCATGGTGAAGTTGTCGCCTACAGGCAAAATAGCCACATCGAGGGCCGGGCAGGTCATGGGGATGAGCTTCATATCCATGGTCAGGGCGGTGTCGCCGGCAAAGTACAGGCAGCCTTCTTCGTTCCAGATGACGAAGCCACCGGGGTTGCCGCCGTAGGTGCCATCAGGCAGTACGCTGGAGTGGACCGCGTTGACGTATTTGACGATGCCGAAGTCGAATTTGACTTTGCCGCCGTGGTTCATAGGGTGCCCTTCGAGCCCCTTTTCTCCGTACCAGCTGACGATCTCAAAGTTGGAGATAATTTTGGCGCCGGTGCGTTTGGCAATGGATTCCACATCCACCACATGGTCCTGATGCCCGTGGGAAACGAGGATGTAGTCGGCTTTTATCTCATCCACCTTCACCTCAGCTGCGAGTTCATTGGGTGAAATAAAGGGGTCGAAGAGGATGTGCTTGCCCATGGTTTCCAGCCCGAAGGCGGAGTGGCCGTAGTACGTTAGTTTCACTATTTTTTGCTTTTGGTGATGATTTGATTTTATCTGTGCTTGAATATAGGAAAATTGGTTAGAATCAGAAAGGGTTAAACAATTTTAGGGTGCCAACTGTGTATACTGACGATTAAGTGGTTTGCCACAGCAAACCTACTCAATGCCTGCCTGCGTGTCGGTACTTCGGCAGACAGGTCAGCATTTACGCTGAGAAGTGGCTTGCTTGAATGTTGCAGACCACTTCATATTGCGTAAACTATGTCTGTATTTCAAACGAGCCGTTAAACGAAATTATGATAACCGTTATTTCCGGTACCAACCGAAAGGGCAGTGAATGCCTGAATTTTGCCAAATTGTACGCTGAGCTGCTGCGAAAGCATACGGAAGAAGAAGTAAAGCTGCTGGCGCTGGAGCAAATCCCGCACGACTGGTTTCATGCGGCGATGTATTCCGAACAGTCGCCCTCGGTGGGGGCCCTGCAGGATGAGTACGTGCTGCCGGCGGATAAAATGGTGTTTGTAATGCCGGAGTACAACGGCAGCTACCCGGGGTCGGTGAAGCTCTTCATTGACGCTTGCACGGTACGGGAGTACAGCCGTAATTTCCAGAATAAGAAAGGTGCATTGGTGGGTATCGCTTCCGGGCGGGCGGGCAACCTGCGTGGGATGGATCATCTCACCGGCGTGCTCAATTACCTGGGCATGACGGTGATGCCGAATAAACTGCCTATATCCAGTATTTTCAAACTAAAGAATGGCGACGGCGAGATCACTGATGCGGATACGCTGAAGGTGATGGAGGCGCATGCGCGGGAGTTTGTGGGGTATTAGGGGGAGGATTGGTGTTGTCCTGGTTATGGCTGGTTTTTTGGTGTTGTGGTGTTGTGGTTTTCTGGTGTTATGGTGTTGTCCTGGCTATGGCTGGAGGTTGGTGTTTCGGGTTTGTGGTCAGACTACTAGACAAAATGGTTTTAATGGATCAAAAAGATTGATTTTGCGGGCTTGCGTTCCCTCCTTTCCTTGAGCGCCGAAGCTGATGCGAAGGAGCTAGGGGGCGCGCGGAAGCAGGAAAAATCAATCTCATCTCAGAAATGTACAGTAGTTTAGTTTGTGGTATTATGACTTTCTGGTGGTTTGGTGGCAGCTTGGTATTTTAACCTTTCTTTCTTTACACATTATTCTTGTTCAGGTTTTTCGTCCCGCCTGTTTGCTTTGCCGAACGATGGGTGTTATGGTGGCTACTGGTGTTGCAGCCTGAGGGGGTAAAAAAACAATAATTGACATTCAGGTGTAATTAGAGTAAATTTATAAGAAAAGCTATGACAGATTTAGTTATACCGGGTAGTATTTTGGAAAGAGCAGAAATGACACCATCGGAATTTCTTGTGGAAATGGCTGTTTATCTGTATGGCAAAGAGAAGATTTCTATTGGGCAAGCCAAGGATTTGGCTGGATTAGACTTGATTTCCTTTCAACAAGCACTTTCCCAAAGAAATGTCCATATTCATTATGATGTGGAAGATTACTACGAAGATGTAAAGAACCTCGATAAACTGGAATGATGATAGTAGTAAGCGATACTTCTCCAATAACAAACTTACTTAAAATCGGTAAAATCGACTTATTGCAACAAATCTTTGGCGAGGTAATCATCCCTGTAGGAGTTTATGAGGAATTGACAAGAATTCCAGCTCAAAAAGAGAAAATCGAAAACATAAACTGGATAAAAAAGCATAATGCCAGAGACGAAACACTCATAAGTAACTTGCTGAAATTATTAGATAAAGGCGAATCAGAGTCGATAGCATTGGCTATAGAGTTAGATGCGGATTATTTACTGATAGATGAGAGGAAAGGAAGAAAAGTCGCAAATGAATATGGGTTAACGATAACTGGTATTCTAGTGGTCTGTCAAGGCTAAAACTAGGGGTTGCTTGCGGCGACTTTTGAGGCTA
>CAZNHN010000374.1:3865-5020 GCA_964572415.1 uncultured Phaeodactylibacter sp. | reverse complement strand
GACCTTCCAAATGGATGTAAGTACCAATTTTTCACCTCGGGCGCAGGAAGATTATCAACTGGTAAAAAAAGCTGTTGCCATTGATGTACTTTTCCGATCCGGAGAGGGTACTTCCAGCGAGCGTAGTGACCGAAAAGCCTTTGCAGTACCCGCAGGCCTGGTGGATTGGACAACGTTCACCATTACTTTTGAAGAAAGTGAATACGCAGGTCTTGACCCGTCGGACATACGTGATATGTGGTTTTACCTGGATCGGGGCTCTGAAAACTTCTCCGGCAACGAACTCTATATAGACCACATCGCTATTGGAACATTACCGGATACAACCCGGCAAACCGGCTGTAGTACAACCGTTGAGCCTCAAACCTGGGCTGCACATTGGCAGGAAGGTGAAACAGTGACTTTAGGCGGATCAGAAACTGAAAAACTGAACGTTTCCGTGACGGAATGTGAAGAGGTGTTTATTGAAGTAACAGACCCGGTCAATGCGGCTCATCAGGCTTTCCGGCCGGTCGTGATCAATCCGGCGGATGAAAACGGCGTGGAAGTTACCAATATCACAGGTAATGTTCAGGTCGTTGTCCGTGCGAGAAGTGCAGCGCCTCTGCCGCTTGGCGTACAGTTGCGTTCGGGTGATGGTTCGGCTGATTTTCGGACGGCTTTGCAAACGCAAGTCGTAGAGGGGCAACTTGATGCTTTTACGGTATTGACTTACACCTTCGAGGGAGATGACCTGAACAGCTTCGTGGCAGATGACTTCCTGGATCTTTGGTTGTTCCTGGATAGAGAAAATGAGAACTTCCCAGGCAATGAACTTTACCTGGATTATATCGCAATAGGCCCTGAGCCAGACACCACGCTTAATTCGCCATGTGGCTTGCCAGATATCATAGTGTCAACGGCTGAAGCACCTTCCTCAGAGCACTGCAGGGTCTTTCCCAATCCAGTTGAGCATACCTTGCACTGGCAATGGGCAGGTCGTGCTGCTGAACTTGCTAAAGTCCGGTTAATGAATACTCATGGGCAGGTCATCCGGTCCATGGATGCCCATTCCCTTGAGTCGGGTACACTAAGTATGCAGGGGCTTGCCGGGGGAATTTACTACCTGGAGATTAATTCCGGAACCCATCGGGTGATTCGGAAAATAATAAAACT
>CAZNHN010000374.1:0-3840 GCA_964572415.1 uncultured Phaeodactylibacter sp. | reverse complement strand
CCCTCTCCGGAAAGCAAAATCCAAAGCGGTTTTCACGGAGGGGGCGACATAATACGGGGTTAACTTGATGCCCCGCTCACAATCTCCAGCTTTTCCTGTATCCAACGGGCTTTCCCAACAGCACGCTCCAGCGACTCATCTACAATAGTAGCGTGGCCCATTTTACGGAACGGCTTGGTCGTGCTTTTGCCATAGAGGTGGAAATGGGCACCTTCAATTTTGAGGCACTCTTCCAGATGCTTGTAATAGGCCGGACCAGTGTGGCCGGGGGCGCCAAGCAGGTTGACCATGACGGAAGGTGATTTCATTTTCGTACTGCCAAGGGGCAGGTTGAGAATGGCGCGCAGGTGCTGCTCGAATTGGGAGGTGTAGCAGCTGTCAATCGTGTGGTGCCCGCTGTTGTGAGGCCGGGGAGCAATTTCATTGACTAATAAGTTGCCCTCCTTGTCCAGAAACAGCTCTACTGCCAATAAGCCGCAGATGCCGTAGGCATTGATGACCTGAGCGGCCAGGGCTTCGGCTTTGGCTTCCACTTCCTTACTGATATTAGCCGGGCAGAACAGGAACTCCACCAGGTTGGCTTCCGGATTGAAGGCCATCTCCACAGCAGGAAAAGCTTGGGTCTGACCACTTTCATTGCGGGCTACAATGACTGCGATTTCTTTGTCCATTTCCACGAGATCTTCAATCATGCAGGGGCCGGGCAGCAACTTTGCTTCCACGTCCGCCTCTGAGCGGATGATGCTTACGCCACGCCCGTCGTAGCCGGCAGTGCGGGATTTTTGCACGAATGGCAGCGGGCGTTCTCCGCGGGCTACGGCCTGTTTGACTTCTGATTCATCCTTGTAAAGCCTGAAGGGAGCGGTTGGAATGTTGTGGTCCGCATAAAACTGCTTTTGCAACCCCTTGTCCTTGATGATGTCCAGTTTGGCGGGGGCAGGGTGCACTTTCACGCCTTCCTTTTCCAACTGATGCAGCGCCTCGGTATTGACGTGCTCGATTTCAATGGTGAGCACCTGCTTATCTTTTCCGAACTGGTATACGTCGTCGTAATCTTTAAAGTTACCGGCAGTGAAAAAGGGAGAGACCCGTCCTGCCGGGAATGAATTATCGGTATCGAGCAGAAAGAGTGGCAGGTGCCAGTTGTTAGCGGCCTGAGCCAGCATTTTACCGAGCTGTCCGCCGCCCAGGACGCCCACTTTGAAGTCCGGATGAAGGATAGAGTCTTGATATGCCATTGTTGGATCGCTTGGTTTTGCCTGCAAAACTAGAAAAAAATGCCTGCTATCTGTTAAGGATTTTAAGCTATCGTATTTAGGGTATTAAGGTTTTCCTAATTTGTGCAATGACACTGGCGCTTTGTTCCGGACAGTCCTATTTTGCAACTTTATTTAGTACAAACAAAACCCGACTTAACATGAAAAAAGCATTGTTCACATTAATCGCGCTAACTGGTTGCCTCGTTTTTGCACAAGCTCAGGAATACAAAGTTATCACCACGGTGGAGTCTATCGTGCCCGGTGGGCTGGGGCGTTCCCGGATCATTGAAAATAAAACAGAGGTTGATGCTGACGAATTCACTACCGAACGTACCGATGGCAAATCCAGTGATCAGCGCAGCGTGCGGCGGCGCGATGCCAAAGTGGATGAATTCTCTGAAACCAAACTACTGAACTTTTACAGCCTTGTGGGTATCAACTTCCAAAATATCGCTTCCAACGATGCACTGGTAAGCTCACGCATCAATCAGTTGGTGGCAGAAGGCTGGGAATTAGCTTTTGTAACTTCCGGTGTGGAGAGTAGTGCCGGCGGAGATGATACAGAGGGGATTTTTATTACACGCTATATCTTTAAGCGTCAATAAGAGGTTACTATTCTTTGTTTTGCAATAGCCATTCTGGTCACTGCCAGGGTGGCTGTTGTCGTTTTGTCACCCTTCGAACAGCCCGCCGATTTCCTCTTCGGTGGCCCTTAATTTCTCCCGGCAATAGGCGATCAGCTCTGATGCCCGTTTTACTTTGGCAGAAAGCTCATCGATATTGACTGCATCTTCCTGTAGTTGAGCTACTGTTTCCTGGAGCTCCTGAATCGCTTCTTCGTAAGTTATTTTCATTGCACTTTGCTTTTTATGGTTCCGTCCTTAAACCGGGTAGTAAGGATATCACCTTTTTGGGCTGCTTTTGCAGAAACAACCGGCTGTCCATCAATAGTCGTCAGGGTATAGCCACGTTTTAGTGTAGCTTCCGGGCTCAGGAGGTTAAGAATGGCTTCGAATTGCCTGAGCTGCTGTTGTTGCATTTTTAGATGTTGGCGGGTGACCGGCGGAATCATGCTTTGAAGCTGATCTATCTTTTGGTGTGACTGCTGTACTTTTCGTAAGGAAAGGTGTTTCAGAGCTTCTTCCCATCTTTCCAGTTGTAATTGCTCCTGACTGAACCGCTGCCGGGTGAGCCGGGATAGCAAATAGCTGGTTTCGATCAACATGCTCTCGAAGCGGACTGCCCGGTCAATAAGCCACTCCGCCACAGCTGTTGGCGTTTTAAGCGCCGTGTGGGCTACAAGGTCGAGCAGCACTTCGTCAATTTCATGCCCGATGCCTGTAAGCACAGGAATGGAACAATCAGCTACTGCCACACACAGTTGATAATCATCAAAGGCAGCAAGGTCAAGCCGGGCGCCGCCTCCTCTCGTTACAATGATGGCATCATAGGACCTGGTTAATGTTTGGATTTCACGGATTTGCCGGGCTACTTCCAGGGGGGCATTTGGCCCCTGCATAGCGGCAGGGAAGACCTTTACCTGGAATTTATAACCCGGCTCGTTCTGCTCCAGTTGCCGCATTAAGTCTTCTAGCCCGGCAGCAGTGGGCGAACTGATTACTGCCAGTCGTTGTGGTACCAGGGGTAAGGCGGTCTTTTTATTTTTGTCAAGGAGCGCCTCGGCTTTCAGGCGTTCGTAAGTGGCGCGTCGTTGTTGTTCCAGTTTCCCCATCGTGTAGGAAAGATCAATGTCCTCAACGATGAGTTTGAGCCCATACCGCTCGCTGTAGTCCACACTGACCTGAAGGAGCACGGCCGTACCTTCCCTGAGCAGTTCCCGGATTGTGGAGCCAAGCTTTCGTTCCAGTTTCCGGTACTGACGCTGCCAGAGTACAGCATCGCTTTGGGCAACAATATCCTCCTTGCCTTCTGCTTTTTGTACCAGGCTCAGGTAGCGGTGCCCCCGGGACACATTCAACTGGTAGATTTCACAGCTCACCCATACCGGTGCAGGCAGGTTGAGCGCGATGATCCTTCGAATGTATTCATTGAGTTCGTAAAGCGTATGCTGCTCCAAGTCCCTTGCTTTTGTCAGGCTTCAAAGGTAGGCATTTAGGCTTCAACTTCCTGTGTCCGCTCCCCGAAAATCGCTACCAGGTCATCTTTAAAGGCAACCTCCTTGGTGAGTAGCAGCTGCGCCAGCTCCTCAAGTTGGCTGCGGTGGTCGCGTAGCAAATTCAGGGTTCGCTCGTATGCTGTCTCCACCAGCTTGTGCACTTCCTCATCAATGACTTGTGCGGTGGCTTCGCTGTAAGGTTTTTGTAAGGATTGCTCACTCTGACCGGTACTGTCATAGTAGCTAATGTTGCCCAGCTTCTCGTTTAGACCGTAGTAAGCTACCATGGTATAAGCCTGTTTGGTCACTTTTTCCAGATCATCCAACGCACCGGATGAGACCTTGCCGAAGATGATTTCTTCCGCTGCCCGTCCACCAAGTGCGGTACAGATTCGATCCATAAACTGATCGGTATTGTAAATGACATGCTCCTGCGGCAGGTACCAGGCTGCCCCCAGCGAGCGT
>CAZNHN010000373.1:0-5020 GCA_964572415.1 uncultured Phaeodactylibacter sp. | reverse complement strand
AAAGGGCCAGCCCCAGAATGGCGCAGTTGGTGGTGATGAGCGGCAGGAAGATGCCCAGGGCACGGAACAGCGCCGGGCTCATCTTGCGCACAAACATCTCTACCAATTGCACCGTGGAGGCGATCACTACAATGAAGCTGATGAGCTGCAGAAACGGCGCACCCACGGCAATCAAAAATGCATTAATGCCATACGCGCACACGGAGCTGATCAACATCACAAAGGTCACTGCACCACCCATTTTCGTAGCCGTCTCGAGCTTGCCCGACACGCCCAGGAAGGGGCAGATACCCAGGAAATACGCCAGTACAAAGTTGTTGATCAGGCTGGCGTTGATGAAGATGTACCAAAGGGATTCCTCTTTCATGTCGTCGCTCGTTTTTGCTTCAGAATGTTAAAGAGCAGCAGCCAGATCGCTAAGGTGAAGAAACCACCTGCCGGCAGTATCATCACAATCCATTCCTGGAAAGTATCCGGGAAAAGGCCGAAGCCAAAGCCGCTGCCGTTGCCCAGCACCTCCCGCACCACGCCTAAACAAAGCAGGGCGAAAGTGAAGCCTACGCCCATGCCCAGCGCATCAAGCATCGATTGCCCCACCGTATTCTTTGAAGCAAAGGCTTCCGCCCGGCTCAGGATGAGGCAGTTCACAACGATGAGCGAGATAAAAGCGCCCAGGCTTTTGTGCAGCTCCACACTGATGGCCTGTATAGCATAATCCGTAATCGTCACAAAGGTGGCGATGATGAGAATATAGGAGGCAATGCGTACCTGCTTCGGGATAAAATTCCGGAGGGAAGACACCAGCACATTCGACATCAGCAATACAAAGGCCGTAGCCAGCCCCATCGCCAGGGCATTCTCAGCGGTATTGGTCACGGCTAGTACGGGGCACATGCCCAGCACCTGCACAAAAACCGGATTGTCTTTCCACAAGCCGCGCAGGAAAGTATCTGCCGAAGGGCTGTCCTCCAATGCCGCGAAAAATCCGGTCCTATCCGTAGGCTTATTCATGGCTTTGCGTTTGTGGCTTGAATGCTTCTTTTGCTTCGTAGAGCTTAGGCACCCATTCGGCGGTGCTCGTGCTCAGCGCTTCGGTCACTGCCTTGGAGGAAATCGTAGCACCAGTGATGCCATCCACTTCCCAGGCGTTCTCCTTTTCGCCGCTTTTAGCGTAGGTGATCTTATTCTTCAGGCTATTGCCATCCGTTCCGACCGCCACCGACAGGGCCTCAAAATTAGCTTTAAAGGCGGGGTCTTTCTCTATCTTGTCGCCCAGCCCGGGCGTCTCTTTGCTCTCCAGTACGTAGAAGCCGACTATAGCTTCCTGCGCAGGATCGTAGCCGTACAGCACGCGGATTTCCCCGGCATATCCCAGCCCAACGGCAGGCAAAGCAAAACCGGTCAGTTGCCCGCTTTCGCTAAATCCGGCGTAGACCAGCTGTCCACTCGCTGCTGCTCCATTCAGGGGTGTAAAGGCGCTACCGTCCCAGTAATAGCCAGAAGTAGTCACCGTACCGGGCAGGACTTTGAAAATGGCCTGCTCTAATGCGGCAGCTTTGTTCTTTTGAATGATGGGCTTGGTGCCTTCGTAGGTCAACACAATGAGCAGGGCACACATCAGCCCAATGCTTACCATGGCGAACAACATTTTGTTGCTGTCACCGGTAGCAGCTTGCTTTTCGGGTGCTATGGCTATTGTCTCACTCATGTGGCTTTGGCTTTTTTGGCAGTTCCGTAAACGCGGTTTTGCAGCGCACTGTCAATGTGGGGAGACAGGGCGTTGGCCAGCAGGATGGCATACATCACGCCTTCGGGCAGTCCGCCCCATAACCGTATGATAACTACGAGCAACCCAATCAGAACACCATATACCCACACGCCTTTCGATGTCAGTGGTGAGGCGACCATATCACTGGCCATAAAGACCGCACCCAGCATCAACCCACCCGAAAAAAGCATAAAGGAGGCCGAAGGGTAAGCCGATGCATCCACCCAGTGCATGATGCCGCTGAATACACCGACCGTAAGCAGGATAGAGACCGGGATACGCCAGTTCATCATATTGCGGGCGATGAGGTAGATACCGCCCAGCACAATAAGCAAGGCGCAGGTCTCCCCGGCTGAACCGCTGACCAGCCCAAGGGCGAGGTCTGTGGGGTCCGCAGCAACGCCGTCAAATTTGAATGCCGAAAGCGATGTTGCACCGGAAACCGCATCGTAAGTCGGCTCCATGAATGGCAATGCAAGGGTCGAGCTTGCAATCTCTGTAAAACGCCCATTCAAAAAAGCAGGATGCCAGGTGGTAATCGCTGCCGGAAAAGCGGCCTGTAATACCGCCCGGCCAACAAGCGCCGGATTAAAAGTATTGTACCCCAGACCGCCGAAAGCAAATTTGCCAAGAGCAATCGCAATCACACTACCCACAGCAGTCATCCACAATGGAAAAGCCGGTGGCAGGGTCAGCCCCAGAAGCAGCCCTGTGATCGCTGCCGACCAGTCATTGACCGTACTTTCCTTACCCGACCAGCGACATAGCAGGTGCTCGGTCAGAACGGCAACCGTCGTGGAGGTAACGAGCAACAGGAACACACTTAGCCCAAAGGCATACACCGCAAATGCCGAGGTAGGCAGCATCGCCCACACCACATTGCGCATGATATCATCCGTGCTGACGCCCAACTTAAGATGAGGAGAAGTGCTGATATGTAAGGTCTGCTTAAACATTCGATCCTTCCTTTTTGGCCGCCGCCCGTTTTCGGACTACACCCTTCGACATTCGGAAATACTGTACCAGCGGGATATTGGACGGACAGACGTAAGAGCAGGAACCACACTCAAAGCAGTCCATCAAATTATGATTGGCTGCCATCTCATCGTAGGCTTCAAACTTTGCCAATATACCCATTTGTGCAGGGTTGAGAGAAATCGGGCAGGCATCTACGCAGGCTCCACACTTGATACAGGGGTAGACCTTGTCTGCCCGTTGTACCTCCTTGTCTGTAAAGGCAAGGATACCGGAAGTCCCCTTAGTGATGGAAATATCCAGGTTGGACACCGCCATGCCCATCATCGGGCCGCCCAGGTAGACTTCGCTGAGATTGTCCGCTACGCCAACTTCCTCCAATACAAAGCGCAGGGGCGTCCCAACAGGAATGAGGTAATTGCCTTTCTTTTTTACACCCGGGCCAGTGATGGTCACTACCCGTTCCTGTATACCGCGCCCATGTGGCAACAGCCGGCCGATTTCCGCTGTAGTCGCTACATTCACGACCACCGCACCGACATCAATCGGCAGCCCGCCCGAGGGCACTTCCCTGCCCATGACCGAAGTAATGAGCATTTTCTCGGAGCCCTGTGGATACTTGACCGGCACGACTTCCACCTTTACCGGCAAGTCTACCGGGATATTTCGGGACAAGTGCTCGGCGGCGTCTCTTTTGTTGGCTTCTATGCCAATAATAGCGCGCTGTGCACCAGTCGCTTTCAACAGGTAGCGGATGCCCATGAAGATATCATCGGCCTGTTCCAGCATGACACGATGGTCGGTGGTAAGGTAAGGCTCGCACTCAATACCGTTGATCAGCAGCACTTCGCACGACTTACCTTCCGGCACTTTCAGCTTGACATGAGTAGGGAAGGCCGCCCCGCCGAGGCCCACAATACCGGCATTCTGAATGCCTTGCAAGATGTCCTCCGGCGTGGCAGTCTGCCAGTCGACACCCTCGCTTTCCAGCACTTCCTGCCCGGAGGCAGGGAAGGCTTCCAGGTAAATCCCCTGAGACATTTCCCCTTTTGCGGTGGGCACGTTCGCAATCTTGCGTACCCGGCCGGAGACCGGCGCGTGCAGCGGTACTGAAACGTAGCCACCGGCTTCCGCCAGGAGCTGCCCGCGCATCACTTCCTGCCCTTCCCGAACTATGATTTTGGAAGGTGCTCCGATGTGCTGCGCAAGGGGCAGTACAAGCAGCGGCGCAAAGGCAAACTGCCGGATGGGCAGGCCATTGGTCTCGCTTTTGTGCTCCGGCGGGTGGATACCGTGGCGAAAGGTGTTATTTCTAAAATTAAACAGCCCCATTAGTTGTACTTTTCGCCTCGCTTGATCCATTTCTCCTGTCCTTCCGGGTCGGTGGGCAGACCGGGGTGGATGACCTGCGCGGTGCATTTCTCGGCTGCTTTCACCAGGTCCTCGTAGGAACCGGCATTGGGATCTTTAATCTCAGCTTGATTGTTGCTGTTGTAAGCGAACATCTTCGAATTGATCTTAATGCACTCGTCACAAGCGGTGCACTCCTCGGATTCTATCCAAGGCGCTTGTCCTGTGGCGGTCGCTACAGCGGTTTCTGCCTCCGGGGCAGCGCCATTGGTAGCAGGTGCTGCATCAAAGCTGAGGGCAGAGGTATCTACGCCCAGCTCATCAAAATTACCCCCGGCTGCCATTTTCATCAGGCCCTTAGCGATATTGCTGACCACCTCGTTGCGGATCTTACCTTCCAGGTCTTCCGGAGCGGCTTCCACTTCTTCCTTCACACCGGCGATGGCACGCAGCATAATCCAGAAGTCCCGGCGTTCCTCGCAGGAGTCCACGATGGTTTCTGCCACGAGCACCCGGGTGAGGTGCTGCTTTTGGTCGACCGTCCAGATGAATGGGAATTTACCTTCCCGCTCTTCGGCGCTCATTTCGAGGAAATCAGTCAGTACGATCATGTTGTCGTTCCAGGCTTCACGCGGCACTTTACGGAAGTGTTTGCGGAAGCGCGCCTCAGTGAGGGCAAAGTCGGCGAAAGTCATCGCCACTTCCATGCTCTTCTCGCGGCCATTTTCCAGGTACTTAAGCTGATAGGTCGGCCAGTTGCTATGCATATCGGGGTTGCCGCTGACAAAATGCGTTTCCGTGAAAGGCGCCATTTGCGCCAGCTCCTCCGCCGTGCGATTAAGCTCCGGCGTGGCGGAGGCGCCTGTGATGCAGAGCCGCGCGCCCGCCCCGGCGAGCGCCAGCGCCATCTCCCGCCCCAGCCCGCGG
>CAZNHN010000372.1:3304-5033 GCA_964572415.1 uncultured Phaeodactylibacter sp. | reverse complement strand
CCAGGGCTCAGGGGCAGGGCTCAGTTCCGGCTGAGGGCCTTCCCGCTCCCCACCGCCTTTTTGGGTTTGACTCTGCTCGTCAGGCTCCCGTTGCTGACGGCTTTCCGGGGTTGGATAGCTTAGGCCTTCCTTGGCGGCTTCCCAGCGCTCCCGGTCGATTTCAGCCGGGGCCACCTCCCTCTCCAGGTAGGTTTGGGCGCTCAGGGAAAGGCTGCATAGCACCATCGCCAGGAGCACTGCCAGTACATTGATTAGTATGCTATGCCACTGCTGCCTCATCTCCGCTCTTTTTCCAGTCCTCTAATCCGGGTTTGGAGCCCGATTTCCTGTATGCGCTGCCGCAAGCCGGGCGCTTCCTGTATTTCCAATAAGGTGTAGTACAACAGCCCGCCGCCCAAAAGCAACATCGCCGACACCAGGTAAAGCAACCACACGCTCAGAAAAGCCAGCAGCACCACGCTCAGTTGGTCCATCCCCGCCTGATCGAGCGATACCACCCAGGTCACCAGGTCCAGAAAAAACCACGCCAGTACGGTATTGACCAGGGAGTAAAACAACAGCCCAACGAGCAATAGCGTAAAGGAAAGGCTGAATACCCGGCTGAAGTTGGGGCTCCACAACGACAGGCTTTTGCTGAAGGCAGCCAGGGAATTGCGTCCTTCCCGGTAGCTGCAGTAGCCCCAAATGGCCGGAACAACAGCGAAGAGGACCACCAGAAATACCGTGTACCAGTCATTGGTATACAGCAGGGCCGTCAGTGCGCCCATAGGCGGCATCAGGTTGATGAAAGCGATACCCGGAGACCTTTTATAATCGGCTCGTTCTTCCCGGCTCAACTTCCGGAACACCAACAGCCCAATCAAGGAAAAGCTTAAGACATGGGCAAAAGGGATCAGGGGAGCGCCGGGATTATTAAAAAACTGACCTATATTCTCCAGCCCCAGGTAAATGCCCGGCGGAAAACTGAAGCGGTCCTCGGGCAACGCATTGCCCGGCAGAAAAGCAAATGCGATAAACAAAAGGGCACTTGCCACGCTGCCTGTTAAAAAGGTCCCAAAGTGACGTTTGTAGACCACAAACAAATCGGTAAACAGCTCCCCGGCGGACCGGATCTTCGCAAAGGACAAGTCCAGTTTTGCATCCGGCGTAAGGCGGGTATCCCGTACCGGGTGGCTAAAGCCAATCCGGGCTTTAATGCGGGGGTACCATACGAAGTAGAGCAGGACAAAGGCGAGGCACAAAAAGATAAACAGCCCCCTTATGGCATCCGGTGTTTCGGTATGCCGGGTCAGGTAGCCTTCTATAAAACCCGCCATGATGATGATGGGCGCTATGCCGACCATGATTTTTATGCCCCGCCGGGCCGACTTCTGAAAAGCCTGCATACGGTTGAAGGTGCCGGGAAAAACCAGCCCTTTACCCATAGTGATGCCCGCAGCGCCGGCAATGATGATGGCTGAAATCTCCAGCGTACCGTGAATCCAAACAGTCAGGAAGGATTCCCAGAACAGGTCACGCTCAATGAAAAAGTATTGGAAAGCGCCCAGCATGATCCCGTTGCGGACCAGCACGGCAATGGACCCGATAGTAAAAAAGGCACCCGTCACAAAAGTCAGGAAAGACACCCACAGGTTGTTGATGGTAATGCCAAGGGACATCTCAAATGCCCCCTTTTCCTTGTACACAGCCATGGGGTCACCTGCCTCAATATTTTCCAGCGTCATATCCA
>CAZNHN010000372.1:0-3294 GCA_964572415.1 uncultured Phaeodactylibacter sp. | reverse complement strand
TAGGAGTCGCCCAGTATGACCCGCAGGAACTCTGGCTCGCTGGCACTCGAGACCATGCCAATGAGCATAGCCAGGGCAAAAATGAGAAAGGAAAACCGAAACTCCCTGCGGGCTTCGTACACCAGCTGCGGCAGTTCGTCTGTCCAAAACGTGACCAGGCGGTGAGCAGAAGACCGGCGGTTGCGGTAGAGTGCGGTGAAGACGCGCTGCGCCAGGCCATTGAGGTAGACCCGCACCGATCGGTTAGGGTAGAATGTACGGGCGTAGGAAAGATCATCTGTCACCTGCACAAAGAGATCGTCCAGCTCTTCCGGGCCACGCCCTTCCTGGCTGAGGGCCTCGTCAAAAGCCCGCCACTTGTCTTTATTTTGCTGAATGAATTTTGTCTCGCGCATTCGGTGAGGTTATAACTCCTTTACAGGAAGCTCTATTTTAGGAAAAATGTTGCAAACGGTGAATTATTTGCGTTAGTTTAGAACGTAAACGGATCAATTACTGTGAAGACCATCGAAATACGGACCGCCCAGAACGTAGTCATTGAGTACGAGCTGGCCCTGCTGCGCGAGCGTGCCATGGCGTTTATCATCGATTTTTTCATCATCCTGATGATCTTCTTTGTCGTGGTGGTGCTCATCTTTGGCCGCCTCCTGGGCAATGCCATCGCAGGGACTATGCTGGCCGGGGTGCTCTACGGGCTCTTTCCGCTGATCCTGTTTATGGGCTACCACTTGTTTTCAGAGATTATGACCAACGGGCAGACCTGGGGGAAGCGGGCCATGGGCATCCGCGTAGTGCGGGTCGACGGGCAGGAACCGGGCCTGAGCGATTACCTGCTGCGGGCGGTATTTCACATTGTAGACTCAGTATTTTCTTCGGGTATTCTGGCCGCTGTTTTCATCAGCTCCTCCAGCAATAATCAGCGCCTGGGCGATATGACTGCCAACACCACGGTCATCCGCCTTCGCCATCAGCTGCAATTTGGGCTTTCGGATATTTTAGGCATCAACTCGCTGGATAACTATGAGCTGACTTACCCGCAGGTACAGCAATTATCCGAAGAAGACATGCTGCTCATCAAAAGTATGCTCACCCGCTACCGTAGCCATCGCAATCCCGCTCATGAACAGGCGCTCCGGGAGCTCACCGACCGCCTGCAGAAATTGTTGAATATCGAAGAAGTACCAAACGACCGCATCGGCTTTCTCAAAACGCTGATCCGCGACTATATCGTTATCACACGGTAAAGGGTCAACGCTATTCTTAATGCTTCCTTAACAGCAGCTATACAACATATACGCTCCTTAATGCATTTTATGTAGGCAGGGTTTGCTCATCGCAGGCCTTATAAGCCTTATTAATTTGTGCTTGCCGGACGTAGTAGTTTATCCCTCTGCTCTAAGCACAGAACAAAAAGCGAAACGATGAAAAAGACATTCATGATAGAATTTGAACTGCCACAATCTTTTGATGAGGAATTCATGGCGCTCATCCCCAAGCAGCGCTATATCATCAACACTATGCTGGCAGACGGAAGGGTCAAAGCGTATTCTCTGTCTATGGACCGGTCCAAACTTTGGGCCATCATGACTGGAACTTCTGAGTTTGAAGTGATGGAAAATATCGCCCAGTTGCCACTGAGTGAGTACATGAGCCCTAATATTTCCGAGCTGATGTTTCACAATACCTCGGATGCAGTCATGCAGTTCTCTTTGAACTGATTTTGAATTACGTTGAAAGAAAAAAGCCGCTTTGAGCTAAATTATTGCTCAGGCGGCTTTTTTCATTAGGACAGGGTTATTCCGGAGCGGTTTTACTGCTGCACGACATCAGCGCGCAGGGTCTCCAAAAGTGCCCCTACCTCTCCAATCAAATCTTCAGGCACATTATTTTGCATGGCACCCTCGGCTACTGCTGCGATGAAGGCATCATAGGCCGCATCGGTTGATTTCTCCGCCATGCGTGGGTTTTGTGCCGGATCGTGCGCGCTCACCATATCCATACCGTCGTAGGTATAGTTTTCTGCACCGGTAGCGACACAAAAGAAATCAGTCAGGTTTTCGCTCAGAATAGCGAGGTTGGTGGTGTTCCCATTTCCAACTTCTGCCAGTAGCGAAGCAAAATAAGGGCTCAATACCGGATCAGCAGCAATCACAAAAATGGAGCTGTCGACCACTGAGCGTAAGCCCAGCCGCCCCTGTTCAATCATGCCCCCTGCCGGGTCAGCAACCATGGTGGTGCCACCCAGTTTCTGATAAAGGGTGTCTTCGGTCATCATCGGCTCATCGTCATCGTTGTTACAGGCCGTGAAGGTTAGGCAAGCCATGCCTAACAGCAGGATCAATAATCGAGTGTTCATGTTTTAAGTTTTAAATTATTTTGAAATGGAATTGGGTTGACATTCTAAAACGGCCAAAACTGCCCCGCGAAGGCAAGCACTTTTTTCACCGGTGAACCTGCCCCCGTTACCGGGCAGCCTGAGGCCGCCGCGGATTCCAAGACCTGATAAAGGCGGGCATTGGTAGCGGTGGCTTGCTGTACGGCTGCCAGGACTACCTTATTTTGCTGTTCGCGCAGGTCATAGCTGAAAGTCAATGTGCCATCCTCTGCATTGAGGTAGCAGTGCTTTACGCCCGCCGTGTTCATGACAGCGCGCTGCACTGCTTGAGCTTCCTGCTTTTCCAGAGGCGCTTCGAAGTCGATTCGGCTCAGTTGGACCTGTGCATTCGGAACGGGGTCCTGACGGAGTGCCAATGCCACAAAAGCGATAATGCCAAACAGCAGCGCACCACCTAATAGAAGGTTTCTTTTTGATGAATTTGCCATAGTGCTTTTAAAAGAGGTACGGGGCTTTTCCGGAGGGCGGATCAAAAAGCGGGACTTTTTTTTGACAATATTCTGATTTTTGTGTTGCAGCATTGAGAACAGCAAAAAAATGCACCGCCGCTAAACTTAATATACTTCCCTGCGTTCTCGTTGCAAACGCAACCAATTGAATGAGCCAAGCTGTCGAATTTCCTGTTAATTCCCTTGTTTTTCTGACTAACCGCGTCGGGCGGCTGCTGGCCAATGAGATCCGGAAGCGGACCGCATTGGACGAGTTGGGATTATCAGCACAGCATATGGGCATTCTGGTTGACCTTTGGGTGAAAGAAGGTGTACGACAGCAGGATCTGGCCGTTTCCAACATCAAGGACAAGGGCACCATTGCCCGCGCCCTGCAAAGCCTGGAAGCAGCGAACATCGTAGTCCGTATACCCGATCAGGAAGACAAGCGCAATAAGCTCATCTACCTGA
>CAZNHN010000371.1:0-5038 GCA_964572415.1 uncultured Phaeodactylibacter sp. | reverse complement strand
AAGGCGACCTTAAGGAAAAAGCAGACGCTATTCTGGGCATGATGCTGAAGACCCCACAGACGCCGGGTGGTATGGAAGGCCCGGGTAAGCTGGTCAAAAAAATCCTGGTTGCTGAAGATGCATATGTACCTTCTCCGGATGAGTGCGATGAGTTTTACGTTTCTGTCCTCATGGACCGGGAGAAAAAATGCAATGTCATTATTTATTCTACCGAAGGGGGAATGGATATTGAGACGGTAGCAGAAGAGACGCCACATCTGGTACACAAGGAGTATATCGACCCCACGCTTGGCCTTCAGGGCTTTCAGGCACGCAAAATTGCCTTTAACCTGGGCCTGAGCGGAAAGGCAATGAAAGAAATGGTGAAGTTTATCAGCTCCCTGTACAAAGCTTTTGTTGGTGCAGATGCTTCACTGTTCGAAATCAACCCCTGCCTTAAGACCGGCGACGACCGCATCATTGCTGTAGACTGCAAAGTGACGCTTGACGACAACGCTTTGTTCCGCCACCCCGATCTTGCTGAACTTCGCGATACCGACGAGGAAGACCCAACCGAAGTGGAAGCCAAGGAGTTCGGCCTGAACTACGTTCAGTTGGATGGCAATGTGGGCTGCATGGTAAATGGTGCCGGCCTGGCGATGGCGACAATGGATATCATCAAGCTTTCCGGAGGTGAGCCCGCCAACTTCCTTGACGTTGGTGGTACCGCCGATGCCAAGCGTGTCGAGCAAGCTTTCCGCATTATCCTTAAAGACCCGGAAGTCAAGGCGATCCTTATCAATATTTTTGGTGGTATTGTTCGCTGCGACCGCGTGGCACAGGGCGTTGTGGATGCGTATAAGAATATGGGTAACATTGAGGTGCCTATTATCGTACGCCTGCAAGGTACCAACGCAGATGTCGCTAAGACTTTGATTGACGAGTCAGGGCTCGCTGTTAAATCTGCTATCCTGCTACAGGAAGCAGCAGACTTGGTAAAGGAGGCCGTGGCTTAAAAAAGGGCGTTCTTCCTCCAGGGAGAAAAATAAAACAAGCAATAAGAGCCGGGTGCCGCTTAACTGCGGTATCCGGCTTTGTTTTTGACAACCATTTTTAGGAATCGCTGTTTCCTGTCTAAACTGAAAGCTATGTTTGGATTATTCAAGAAAGACCCGATCAAGAAACTGGAAAAAAAGTACTTAAAATTGATGGAAGAAGCCATGGAGATTCAGCGTGGGGGCGACATTAAAGCCTACGCTCAGAAATCTGCAGAGGCCGAAAAAGTTGCTGAAGAAATAGAACGCTTAAAAAGCGAAAAATCATAATACAGATCCGTTTAAAGTTTGAGGTTAAAAAACCTTTTCGTATTTCTGACTTTAATCAGAAGTTATTTTGTAAACCCCCAGAGTGTTTTACGTTTATTTCATTGTTGGCACAAAAGGCTTTGAAAAGCCACTTATTATAATTAGATTTGTACTAATCCAACACATCATAGGTAAAAAAAGGGAACCTTAGCCCTTGCAATTATGCACTCTTAAGCCACCTCTTGTGGTTCTGACAGTATGCACAGGTTAGAGTCGTAACAGTTTGTTGTTGCTTCTCTGGCATTTTTTTTCTTAAATGTATTAGTTTAATATGTTTTTCAGGTTTGCACTGTCGAATAAACATAGCAGGCTTTTGCATGAAGGTATTTTTGCACCTGGATGAATTAAAAAAGAGCTATAGGTACTTTCAAGCGTTATTCACTTGAAATACCTGAAGGCTTCGCCCCTAACCAGTGAAAAAAAAGTATACATACGATATCCCCCTCCTTACCAATATGTATACGGTCTCCATGCATATGATTGCTGTTCTTTTAATCTTTAGTGGTAGAAACAGAAAAACTGTTTCCTGAGTCTCCCATTGTCTTCCAACACAGGTAGTTGCCGTTGCAGCAACAACAATACGGTATTGGGAATCGCAGGAGTTGCCTGGGCATTAACATCCGTTTTATTCCGGAATAGGATGCCCGGAGGGAGAAGATTCTCCCTCTTTTAGGGCGGGCTCCATTCAAAGCATATGCACATTTACAGCTCACTTTTAGTCAGGGATTAAAGGATGAAAACCTGGTTAGGGAGCATGTAAATCTTAAAACCCATTTTGCGGACATCGAACTTAATGGTCATTAGACCAAATGATAAATCTATGCCTTCAAATGACTTGCGGGCTTAGGCAAACGCTATACAATCACAAACCTCAATTCTTATGAATTACACTAAGACTTTTTTTCGAAGGCGGAAGCCTGCGGGCAGTGTACTTATCAGGTACTCCCGCGCAGCTTTCCTGCTTTTATTTGTTTTGAGCATCAGTACGGCTCATTTGAATGCTCAATGTGACCGGTCCGGAGACCAGGTTATATATGACGAAAGTACGGATGGAGACTTAGCAGACTTTGCCAACGCACCGGATCTGCTAGATTTTTCTTTGGCGCAGGAGGGCGTAAGTTATGTGGTAACCGGTAGCCTGAGCAGTGATCGGGATGCCATTACCTTCACCATTCCTATGGGTTTAGAATTAGCCTTTCTGAATGTTAACGACCGTAACTCATCACCCTCAGGGTGCGATATTGCCCAGGTCAGAGTCTGGTCCGGGGCAGACAATACTGGTACACAACTGTTGGATCAGCAGCCCTACAGCAGTGGCAACCTGATTGACGATATTGGCATGGGGAGCCTCGCAGCCGGTGATTATACCCTGTTGCTGCGGGAACCAACAAGTGCTGTTTCAGGAGGTACGGGCTGTTCGCATACTTGTTACCGTCTGGCTTTTCAATTTTCTTGTGCGCCCGGCGCTGTTGGAGCACCATCAGCTGGTATAAGCACCAAGGAATTCTGTAATGGTGACCCCACCATTACCGCTAACTTGTCCGGTACAGGCATAAGCATAACCAACTCCAGCGTTAATTCTGCCACCAGCCGGGTGGTTTGGGAATTGACAGGCGTTCCTTCAAATAGTGACCTCAGCGTAGGTGATCAGTTTACAATAGACAACTGCGGGGATGCATTTAAGGGATTTGGCGAATTGGCAGTAGCCAACTCTTCAAGGGTAATCCGGGTAAACAGCAATGCACCAGTCAACTTATCGGGGGAGCCGATATCGGGTACCTATTCCTTCGATGCGTTTATTGAAAACTGTGCAACCGGCTGTACATCCAGCACCCTAAGTGGCTTTTCAATTACGGTAAATGATCGTCCGGAACTGGCCGTACCAAACTTCCCTCCATTGATTTGCTCCGATGTAGTCCTGGGGTCCAATTTTACAGGGTTTACTGCCTCGAACGGTGTCCCTTTTTCTACCATTGATATACCCTCTGTCTATGTCGACGGTGACCTGACGCCCGCTTCGGGACCGCCTACTTCAGGCACCGGTTTAAGCCCCACTGCAGTCAGCGGTGATATTTATAACAACCTATCCGGAGGTGGCCGCAACGTTGACTACACTATTGTACTGAATGGTGATAATGGGTGCAGCAGTGACCCAACAGACTATACATTCCGGATTTTAGCCGAGCCTGTCCTGGCTACGGGTCTGGATGAAACGGTATGCAGCAATGATCCGGCAGAAAATACAGGAATGTCACCACTGACAGTTGTTTACACGATTGCTCCTGAGCGTAGTTTAGGATGTGAAGGCGATCCTGGAAAGGTAAGCTTAATTATTAACCCTGCGCCGCCGATCACCATCAACTCCTTCGCCATGAATCCTTTCAACGAAGTATGCGTAGGCGATGAAGCCCGCTTCTTAGCTTCTTCCTCTGCTACTGGCCCGCCCGCAGTGCAGACCTATACTTGGGCATTCTCAGGTAGTCCGTCTGTAATGCAATACGGTCAAACAGCCGACGATGGTACAACCAAGCGCAATCAGGGTGCAACATGGAGTAGTGGTGGCACTGAAACGGTAGACTTGACAGTGACTTATGATAATGGCTGTTCAGTAACAGCGCCAACGCATAACGTTACGGTAAATGCACTTCCTGCTGCCCCCACAGAGTCTGCTAAGACCATCGAGTTCTGTGAAGGAGATCCCAATGGTGATCGTCTGTTACGCTTGATTAACCCGAGCCCAATTTCTGGCGATCAGGTAGTTGTTTGGGTCCTGGAATCTGCTCCGGCAGGCGTCACACTTGGGGAGTATAATCCTCCTTGCAGCGCCTCTGGCAGCTTCAACAGCCCGGACGGCTTTTTCTTCCTGTCTGGTACGAATGATAACAGTATCCGCTTAGAACCATCTGCTCCGGTTGGCGACTATGTATTCCGGGCAAAAGTTCTGGATTGCGCAACTGGCTGCGTGAGTGATCTGAGTGCAGCAACGTATACTATTTCTAAATTTGCTAACCCAAGTGATGCGTTTAGACCTGCGGGCACCAACGTATCATTCCCCTTTTCTGAGACGCTGGACTTTGATGGGGACCACGACGCCTGCCCCGGCGATATCTTTGAGTATGGTACTCAAGCGAATACTGCTGGCATTAATACAGTTAGCTGGACGCTGTCGGGTGGTGGCAATATCCTTGACGGCGACGACGCCCGCAACATTCAGATTGAATGGACCACACCAGGTACGTATACGCTGTCTTTCCTGGTGACGAATAATGCGACGGGCTGTACAGCTACTAACTCCCTTGAGGTAACGGTACTGCCAGCACCCGACGTTTCGATCAATAAGTTTATGCAGATGCCATTCGATGAAGTCTGCGTGGGCACCGAGGCGCGTTTCCTGGCCTCACCTTCCACCACAGGCACACCCGGTGTACAAACGTATAGCTGGACATTCTCCGGCAGCCCGTCTGTAATGCAGTATGGTCAAACGGCAGACGACGGTGTGACCAAGCGCAATCAGGGTGCAACCTACGCTAGCGCAGGAAGTGAAACAGTGGATTTAACTGTGACTTATGATAATGGCTGTTCCGTGGATGCTCCAACCCACACGGTAACGGTCAATCCACTACCAAGTGATATGTTCCGCCCTGCGGGCACCAACGTATCATTCCCCTTTTCTGAGACGCTGGACTTTGATGGGG
>CAZNHN010000370.1:415-5046 GCA_964572415.1 uncultured Phaeodactylibacter sp. | reverse complement strand
TTTCATGCTTGAGGGCTTACTGGTGCTGGGCGTTAACTGTCAAGCATCTACGGCTCAATCCACTAGTAGCGCTGGTTTTCCTCTTATCTGGGGGTACTCAACCGTATTCATTTTGTATTACTATAAACACAGAATATTTCTATGCTTTTCAATGTCTTTAGCTCTGAAAAAGCAATTGGTCTTTCCTTCAATTATTATGGCTACCCCTTCGGATAAGGGCAATGCCGGCACCCGCTCCCACAGCAGTATCCCCGCTTGAGGTGAGACCAGCTTGTCATCACGAACATCCCGTTTTCCAGGTAGTAATCGATGCCCTCCACAGGCCTGCCGGGCCTTTTGTAATCTGGTGCAGTATTGGGCCTTTTGCCGGCTTTGAAGTCCGCCACAAACTGCTCAATTTGCTCCTGTACCTGCGCTTTGAGGCAGGCAGGGCAAAGACAACTCCCTGCTGCTTCGATGGGGGCAATAGTGGGCAGCTTCTGGCACCAGCAGGCGGCGGCGTTTTCCACCTGGCAGTCAAAGACGGTATTGCAATTTGGGCAGGTCTGTTTCACGGTTCCGGTTTTACGCGTCAAAGCTACCTACTTTTGTTCAATTCTCATCTGTGCTCAAAGTATGCCGTAAGTGAGGTACGTAATGTAGTTAACCCATTTCTGTCGACTGGGCAGATCTGTTAAATAGTAGTTCACCGCTTACCAGGCAGTTACAATTGTTGCTTGAAGGGGACTGACTTTCCAGGTATAATTTTGCATGCTCATGAGAAGAATGGAGCAGTCAAAAGATTACGATTGGCTTTTCCGGCACTCTTGTGGGGTAGTGGAAAAAATCTCCTATCTTTTCCCACCCCAAAGCCGGAAAAGCCCTAAGTATGAACGTAAATTACCGCCTGGCCTGGTTGCTGCCTCTCATATGGCTGTCTGCCTGTACTGCTGATCCTGAATTACCGGCCGCCCCGCAAGCGGAGCCCGAACCCGCCCTTCCCTTCACCACCGTAGATTTGTCCGATTTCTCCGGCTTCCAGTCGGGCCCGGAGAACTGGGCCATCGCCGGAGGGGCCTACGCTGACCGGTCCAAAAAACTAACGATGGAGCCGCTTGAAGGCACAGGCGTGGTGGTCAATACGGCCCCGCCCAGGTCCGGAGCGCACCTGTTCACTGCCTTTGAGCACGGCGATATTGAGCTGGAGCTGGAGGTGATGACCGCGAAAAACTCCAATTCCGGGATTTATCTGCAGGGCCGCTACGAGATACAGGTGTTTGACAGTTGGGGGGTGGAAAAGCCGCAGCATTCCGATATGGCGGGCATTTATCAGCGCTGGGACGATGATGCACCAAAGGACGAGCGTGGGTACGAAGGCCACCCACCGGCTATGAATGCAGCGAAAGCCCCCGGCTTGTGGCAGCAGGTACGCATCCTGTTCCGTGCGCCCCGCTTCGATGATAATGGGCAGAAGGTACAGAATGCCCGCTTTAAGGAAGTATGGCTCAATGGTATCAAGGTGCACGAAGATGTGGAGCTGACCGGGCCGACTCGTGCTTCGCCATTTACAGCCGAAGCCCCCACCGGGCCTATCATGCTGCAGGGCGATCACGGACCGGTCGCTTACCGCAATATCCGGTACAAACGGTACGATAATCCGCCGGTTGAAACCCGCAACCTCACCGTAGCACAATACGAAACCCGGCAGGAGGAGCTACCCGATTGGGATACCCTGGAGGTACAGTCCAATACACCGGTAGATTCCATTTCCTTTTATCAGGCAGGCACCCGGGCCGGATTCGCCCTAATTTACGATGGCGTATTGGCTGTGCCGGCAACCGGCGATTATCTCTTCACCACTTATGCCAACCGTACGGCCGTCCGGTTTATTGTTGGTCAGGATACCTTATTTGATCGGGATAATAGCTATTCCATGGGTGCCAAAGCAAAAGCGATTACCGGTCTCTCAGCGGGTACGGTCCCGTTTCAACTGGTCCTTCACAAACCCGGGCGTGGCTGGCGGCGGGGCTTTGGGCTGGAAGTGGAAGGTCCGGGTATCGAACGGCATGCGCTTACGACCCCTGCCTCTGCAAAACAAGGCCCCAAACCTGAGCCCATTATCATAGCTGCCGAAACAGAGGCTACCCTGCAGCGCTGCTTTATGCTGCACGAAGGCAAAAAACGGACACATACCGTAGCCGTTGCCACGCCGCAGGGCATTCACTATGCCTACGACGTAGAGCGGGGCACCCTGCTTAAAGCCTGGTCGGGTGGCTTCCTGGATGCCACCGATATGTGGCACGAGCGGGGAGAAGCACAACTGGGGCAGCCCCTGGGCATGGCCATCGCCTTCCACGGCGACCCTGAATTGTACGCCTTGAAGGACGAAAAGACAGCCTGGCCGGATACACTGACTGCCAGTCAAGCCTATCGGCAGAAGGGCTACGAACTTGACGCTGAAGGGCACCCCACCTTCCTGTATCAGGTGGATGGCACTTCCGTGAACGTACAACACCGTCCTGCGGCAGGGGAGCGCCGATTAACCCGCATCCTAACGATTGACAAAGGCGATGGCTTCTGGCTGAAACTGGGCGATGGCAAGACGATCGAGCAACTGCCCGATGGCACTTATGCTGTCAATAACCATCAGTACCTGATCGACCTCGGGGGAAAGAAAGCTACACTTCGGCAATCCAACGGGCAAACGGAGCTGCTGCTCGCCCTCAGCCCTGGTACCCAAACCATTCAATACGACATCATTTGGTAAATTTACAGACCATGAGAGCCTTTTTGACCTTCGTATTTTGCAGCCTGCTGGGCGTTCTGTTTGCACAGCAAGACCCCATTTCTGCCTATTATAAAATCGTGGATGTCCCCATACCGGATGAGGTTGTGCTGGAAGTTGGCGGGCTGGCCCTCAATGATCAGGATCAGCTGGGCGTCTCCACCCGCCGGGGCGAGGTCTGGCTCATTGACCGGCCGTACAGCAAAAATCCAGCCTACAGCTTGTTTGCCAAAGGCCTGCATGAGCCTCTGGGGCTGGCTTTCCGTGACAACGGTTTCTACGCCACCCAGCGCGGCGAGCTGACCCGTCTGGAAGACCGCGATGGTAATGGTAAAGCTGATGTTTTCCGTACAGTCTATTCCTGGCCCCTTTCGGGGAATTACCACGACTATTCCTACGGGCCTAAGTTTTTGCCCAATGGCGATATGCTGGTGACCCTCAACCTGTCCTGGATTGGGCACGGCGCGAGCTTGTCCAAATGGCGGGGCTGAAGATCACTCCGGATGGCGATATGGAGCCTTTGGCTACCGGCTTGCGTTCTCCTGCGGGCTTTATGGTGAATGAAAAAGGCGATATATTCTATACCGAAAATCAGGGCGACTGGGTTGGCTCCGGGCGGATGACGCACCTGGAAAAAGGCGATTTTGCCGGCAACCCGGCCGGGCTGCGCTGGGCCTCAGAGCCCAATTCACCGGTGAAGCTCACTGCGGAAAGTATCCCGGACTATCCGGGCATGTCTCTTTTTGAATACGCCAAAAAAGTACCTGCGGTCAAAGCGCCGGCCGTGTGGTTCCCGCATACCATTTTGGGCATTTCCACCTCTGATATCCTGGTGGATAATACCGGTGGGCAATTTGGGCCCTTCGAAGGGCAGTGGTTTGTTGGCGATCAGGGGCACAGCAAAATTATGCGGGTGTACATGGAAGAAATTGACGGCGTGTATCAGGGCGCGGCATTCGGGTTTATCGATGGCTTCGCTTCCGGCATTCTGCGGATGATTTGGGGGAGCGATAACAGCATGTTCGTCGGTATGACAAGCCGGGGCTGGTCGGCTACCGGGAAAGCGCCGTACGGTTTGCAGCGGCTGGTATGGTCGGGCAAGACGCCTTTCGAAATCAAAACCATGCAGGCGAAGCCCGATGGCTTTCTGCTTACCTTCACAGAACCGGTGAGCAAAAGCACAGGCAGTGATCCGGACTCTTACGGTATCACCTCCTTCAATTACGAATACCACAAAACTTACGGTAGCCCTATCGTTGATCAGCAGGATGGGGAGGTGCATAGCGTGGAGTTGAGCGAGGATGGGCTTTCTGCACGCTTGTACGTAAAAGGCATGCGCCTGGGTTTCATACATCAGGTGGCAGCGGAGGGGGTGCGCTCCCGTGCCGGACGAACACTAGTGCACAACACCGGCTATTACACCCTCAATACCGTGCCGGGCGGGCAACTGAAATCTGCAGCTGTGGGTTCGGCGGAGGATGAGGCTACCGATGCTGGTCCTACAAAGCGCCCCAATACCATGCCCACTTCCTGGGCAGATGGGCCGGATGTGGAACTCAACCTGGGGACCAAGCCCGGCCTCAAGTACGATGAAACCGTCCTGATGGTGGATGCCGGTGCCAAAGTCAAGCTGACTTTCAGCAACAGCGATGATATGCTGCACAACCTCGTGATCGTCAAGCCCGGTGATGCGGTGGACAAAGTCGCGGAGTTGTCCATGAAATTGGGTTTGAAAGGAGAGGAGATGAACTACGTGCCGGACTCAGACCTGATTTTGTACCATACAGGCATTCTGCAGCCGGAGACCTCTGAGACGCTGTACTTTACCGCTCCCAAAGAGCCGGGGTACTACATGTACGTCTGCACT
>CAZNHN010000370.1:0-405 GCA_964572415.1 uncultured Phaeodactylibacter sp. | reverse complement strand
AAAAGGGCGTCTTTCAAATCATTGTGTTCGGGATGGATAGTGAAATTTTCTGCCATTCGGAAGTCCGCATTTTGTAATTGAGCCCCTTCAAAGCGGGCATTTGTCAGGTCAGAACGGCTAAAGTCGGCTTCCTTGAGCCTTGTGCCGGTGAAGTCTGTCTCCCGCACCGAGCAGCCCAAAAAAGCAGTGCCTTCCATCGGCAGGGCGCCAAAAACGCCGTAGTCGAGCTGGCATTTTTCAAACCGAAGCTGCAGCAGTAAAGGCTTGCAATCCTCCCACGCGATCCCTAACAGTCTGCACCCGTGGAAAGTGACCTCCTGAAAGGGGTCTACCTGAGCCAGCTCCTGGAGCTGCCCGAGGCCCGGGACGCCGAGGTGCAGACCAACGTGCGGGCTGGCATCGAGC
>CAZNHN010000369.1:2067-5071 GCA_964572415.1 uncultured Phaeodactylibacter sp. | reverse complement strand
GCTCCATAATGCTGCGGATTTCTGTCAGCGCTTCCAGGTGTTCTTGGTGGTGAGCTGTCATTTTTGAGTACTTTGAAATTCAAAGTTATTGGTTTTGATAATAGAACGCAACTTCGGCGGGCTTATTTTGGAAAGATTCAGTTTGGTCTACCGCTGAAGCACCACCGGCTGTTTGCGGACTTCCCCGGTTGCGGAGCGTCCCAGCAGATAGTAGGTGCCATTAGGCAGAGCGGAAACCTGGCATTGCACGGTGCCTTGCACATCAGTCCACACCTGCATGCGCTGCCCGGCACTGTTGAAGAGCTGTAGTTCCCAGGTGCCTTCCGGCAAATTGGCGGTAAACTGTTCTCTCACCGGATTGGGGGCAATAACAAGGTTAGCGATAGGCGCTGCTGAGGAGTTGCTGGCCACAACCGGGTCGAGTTCAAAATCCCAAATGCCCCGGCCATAGGTGCCAAAGCGGGCGGTGTGGATCTCAGGCAGGTATTCTACTGACCAGTAAGTCTGCGCGGGCGAGCAGTTGCCCCCCAGATAGTACCAGCGCTCCTCTGCCGCGATGAAAACATAAGGGCCGGCTTCTGTTGCCGCAAACAGGTAGGCTTCGTCTGGCGTGCCGGTGATTTCAAAGACCAGCGTTGAGGGCAGGCCTTCCGACATATCGGTAAAGTTTTGCCCTCCGTCTGTGCTGACATAGACCGGTGGATTGGAATAACCACTCCCGCCCAGGTAAACCTTGTCAATATCCTGGGTGGAAGCGTAGATCGTTTGGCCGTAGAGGTAGTGCCCTTCCGGAATGAAATTCACCGTTTGTTCCCAGGTATAGCCAGCCTCATCCGAGGTAAAAAACCGGCCATTGGTAGTCGCGGCGTACCAGCGGTTGTAGTCCAGAGGTGAGGCTTCCATGGCAGAGAGTTCACCATCGCCGGAGGCGGCGGCAAAATCGAAGTCAATCTGCGTGGCGGCAATACCATTTGGTGACGGGTCAAGCCGGATGAGGTAAGATCCCGGCCCACCATCAATATTCCCACCAGCCATAAAGGCGCCCACATCGCCAGGGAAGGGGCTGGTCATGAGTGGGGGCAGCCATACGGATTCATCTTCAGACTCAAGGTCGTAATCGCCGGTAATGGCTCCATTCTGCGGGTTTTGGTAGTAAGATACCCAGCCCCCGGGGTAGACCGTCCAGAGGTATTGCCCGTCATTGGAAAAAACGATATGGCCGTAGTCTCCCGAAATAATCTGATCGAACCGCTGAATACCAGGATCGTCGAAATGTCTGGAGCGTTGAAAGCCCTGATCCTGCGAACCGGCATATACAAATTGATTGTCGGTAGGGTCGGTACGGACGCTGTAGTACTGACTGACATTGAGGTCCTCCATGCCGATATTATCCACTGTCTCCAGTTGATCATAAGATACTGACAAGCCGCCGTGGTTACTAATGAGGGTAAAAGGTATGCCATCGGCGGTTTCGTAGGCGTCAAAATGCATGATATCGGCATGCAGGGTATTGGCAATATCGGAGTAGTAAGCCCACCAGTCATTGATTTTTTCCCAGGATTGCCCTCCGTCAAGGCTGCGGAAGCATTCCACTTCGCCCATGTACAGCACATCCGGGTTGTCCGGGTTTACGAATAGCCCGACATCCCAGGGGCGGGCGGGCAGGTAACCCCGTTTTGACCAGGTCATGCCTTTGTCCACAGAGCGCCAGACTTCCCAGCTGCCCTGCTGGGGGCTGGTGTAGGCATAAAGTACCAGGCTGTCAGCAATTGCGGTACCGGCCAGGTTGGCCCGGGCCCCGCCAAAGTCCAGGTTGGTCGAAGGGTTAATCCAGTCGAGCTGTCCGTTGTCGGGATTAGCGTGGTAAATTTTACCGGTGTTATTGGCGGCTTTCTCCACCAGCATCATGCGTTGATAGTGGTGGGGTGCGGAAAGGCGCAAGCGGTTGAAATCATTGGTGTTGAAAGTGCTCACGGGCGAGTATATTTCCCCCTGACTGGTGGACCGGTACTATTGTATATCTGCCCAGAAGGACGGCTTGGCGAGCACATAAATCCTCGAAATACTGTCTTGCACGAGGATAGGGGAGTGGATGTTGCCCCAGCGGTCATCGTGGCTAATGCCAACGGACTGCTGCCAGGTGTAGCCATCGTCATCGGAGTAGTGCGGAATCCGTCCGGTAAAGGCAATCATGCGCCGCCCATTCTGATAGGGAATAAATTCCAGCATCCCGGGAGTGAACCGCAGATCCTGATTCACGATTTCCCATTGGCTGCCATCGAGCCGCCCCCGCCAAAGGGAGCCGCCTGCGGAAATAAGCCACAGCTCGTCGGTAGCCGGGTCGTATTCGGTATCAAAAACACTGCCGGCCTGATTAATGCTGCCTCGTTCCCGCCATGAACCGGGGAGGAGCCCATCGGCGAAAAGCCCGCCCTCGCAGCCCGACCTGAGGTCGATTCTCCGGTCAGCCTTAGCGCGGTGCCGGCGCAGTCGGGTTTGGTGTTCAATTGCTTTCCAGTCTGTGCCGGGAGCCGCCTGATGCAGGAGCTCAAGCCATTGGCCTTTGGCATCGTTTTTTGATTCCTCCTCTCCAAAGTGAATAATGGTTTCCCCGTTCGTAGGAGTAGGGAGAGTAACCTCTTTTGGTGTAGATGGGAAATCAACTAATGTCAGGTTGAGTACGATTAGGCATAGGAGCGCGAGTGGCCATTGGTATTTCATGAACATGGGATTTAAGGGTCTTGGGTACAAGATAATGGATTGCGGCTACTTCGAAAGTAGCCCGGACGTCAAAAGGAGGGAAAAGGGAGGTAGGAATTAATCCCCAAGATAAGCATCTACGAAATACATGTCAATATCCTGGCCTTTGGTTTCGGTATATTTCCCATTTCGCGTAAAGCTGAAGAAATCCTGGATAAAGGCATGGGTAGCTTCGGAAACATTGACTTTTCCGGCTTCTCCGCTGGTTTCCATGCGGGCGGCAAGGTTGACGGTGTCGCCCCAG
>CAZNHN010000369.1:800-2057 GCA_964572415.1 uncultured Phaeodactylibacter sp. | reverse complement strand
TCACCACATCGCCGTAGACGTCGTTGTGTTCGACGATGGCCATGCCGGTATGGATACCGATGCGGGCTTCGAAAAAGGGGCGCCCCTCAGCTTCCCGCTGTATTTTCAGCCCAGCCATGAACTCCTGAATTTCCATAGCAGCCAGGGTGACGCGCACGGCTTCATCTTCATCTGTATCCCGCATGCCGCCTACGGCAAGGTAGGCATCGCCTACGGTTTTGATCTTCTCCAGGCCGTATTTTTCCATAATCTCATCAAAGGCGCGGAAGCAGTGGTCAATCTCGGCGACCAGGTCCTCCGGTTCCATGCCCTCTGAGATATGGCTGAAGCCTTTAAAATCAGAGAACATGACCGTAACCAATTCATGCCGTTTGGCTTTGGCAAAACCATACTCTTTGAGCTCCCGGGCGGTTTCTTCGGGCAGAATGTTGAGTAGGAGTTCTTCGGACTTTTGCTTTTCCTTTTCCAACTCTTTGGTGCGTTCCTGCACCAGGGCTTCTAGTTCCTGCTCCCGGCGGTGTGCGAGGATGATCCGCCAGCGCATAACGCCAAAAACGGCACTGCTGAGCAGTAGCGTGCAAAGTACCCAAAACCACCAGGTATTGTAAAAGGCTTCGTGGACGACTACGGGTATAGTGAGTTCCCGTTGGTTCCAGTTAGGGTTGTTGGCACCGGCTTTTGCCCGGACCCGGAAGGTGTAGCTGCCGGCAGGGATGTTGTTGTAGCGCACCAGGGTGGTGGTGGCAGGTGGGCTCCACTCCTCCTCGTATCCTTCGAGTTTATAGCTGTAGGTATTCTCAAGGGGTTGCCGGTAGTCAGCCAGTGCAAAGCCAAAAGAGAAAATGCGGTCCCAGGGGGAGAGGTCTACCCGCTCTCCGGGGTCTAATCCATAATTGCGCTGAATGAGGGTGTCCTCTGCGACATCGTACTTGCTAAAGTGAGTCAGCAGCAGGTGTGCTTCCTGTTCTTCGAGCTGTTGTTCCTGAAACTGCGGGCCGGGGAAGAAGGCATTGATGCCGTTCAATCCGCCAAAGTAGAGCCGTCCTGCCCGGGAGCGGTAGAAGGAAATCCGGTTGAACTCATTCGCTGTCAGTCCGTCTTCCACATAGTAGTTGGTGCAGGAGCCATTGGGCACGGCCATCCGGTTGATCCGGTCGACAAGGACCGACCGGGTCGGCGGATCGGGCAGGATAGGCAGCAGCACCTGCGCGATCGCCGCGGGCGTGTCGGCGACCACGATGCTGCCCGGCAGAAGGC
>CAZNHN010000369.1:427-790 GCA_964572415.1 uncultured Phaeodactylibacter sp. | reverse complement strand
GTACATCCCGGCAGATATGTCTGCTCGACAAACGACAACAAACGGCCAAAGGCAGGAGTCGCCTTCCGGCAAAATACCATTGATGAAGTCGTTCGAGAGCCCATCTGCTGTAGTGTAAACGATCAGGCTGTCCTGCCCGGGAAGGATGCAATGGAGCCCTTCACCCGATCCAATCCATAGCTTACCAGCTTTATCCTCGTAGATGGCATTCACCTGATTGCTCCGAAGAGGTATCGGGCTGTCTTTTCCGGTATGGTAATGGGCCACCCGCCCCTTCCCCGGCACGATTTCGTGGAGCCCGTTATCGAGTGTGCCCACCCATAGGCGGTCGCCGGCAGCATTGAAGTGGAGGTAGCTGATGTT
>CAZNHN010000369.1:0-413 GCA_964572415.1 uncultured Phaeodactylibacter sp. | reverse complement strand
AAACTATCCCACGGCCCCGCCTCATCTTCAAAAGGAATAAGGCGGTCTGTGGCAGGCTCATACTGGTAAAGCCACTGCAGGTAGCCCATCCAAAGCGTGCTGTCGGGGCCCACGACTACATGGCCGAGGTCTTTATCCGGCTTTTTGAGAATGTCACGCACCTGTAGTGTTTTCAGGTCGATCCGCTTGCCGTTTCCGGTATAAAGCGCTCCATCAAAGTAGGTCAGCCCGAAGGGATAATTGAAATAATCGTTGAAAGGGAAAAGCGGTCGTAGCCCATCGGTTTCCGGCTCGAGCACATGGATGGAACTGTAGTAGGAAAAGTAGACATTCCCATCATCATCTTCGGTAATGCCGCGGGTGCTGCAGTAGATGTTGCTGCAATACTCACTGCCGCCCTCGAGGTAATGGGC
>CAZNHN010000368.1:0-5127 GCA_964572415.1 uncultured Phaeodactylibacter sp. | reverse complement strand
AGTAGGTTTGCTGCTCCGATCTTTATCGGAGACCACTTAATCGTCAGTATAAAACGGGCACCGGCAGGACCGGTGCCCTTCGTACGAATTAAAACAAAAATTAGCATTCAGGCGTGTGGGGTACCATGCGCCTTTTTCTTTGAGCGGGGAGCGCAGGAGCATAGCCTGCACCGCGCCCCCTTTAACTCAAAATAGTATGCTTTACCGACGGGTGAGCAGTATCTGTGACTGCTCGAAATCCAGGATAGCCCGGTTGCGGTGAAAAAAATCTGCGCCCAGGATGCCCGATATCTTGTACCGTTTGGGAAGCTTGAAATCCTGAAGCAGGCTCAGGTCTGTGGTATAGAACCGGCAACCTCGCAGCCGTTCGCCCTGATAAGATACCCGGATATTTGAGGTGACCATGAACCGGGCTGTTCCGCCCAACCCGTAAATTTTTCCCTGCCCGTTTTCCGGGTGGAAGGCAAAGTCAAGCCTCTCTGCTTCCTGCTGGTCGATCAGAGAAATACCAGAACCAGTATCAACCAGGAAATAAGCATCCTGGCCGTTCACCTGCAGTTGGGTAAGCAGTACCCGCCTGACCTGGTCTAATGCCAGCCTGAGGGTGTCCTGCTGCCCCTTGAGTACGGCAGTGCTGCTAAACAGGAATAAGAGGAGAACCAGGAAAAGGTCTTTCATAGTCAATGAGTCTGATGGTGATGGGCACGAAATTACAGTCCTTCAGAAGCCCGGGAAATAGTCAGTTCTGCGCTTTTTGAGCATATCAGTTTCAAAAGCCCGGAAATACAGTGTTTATGGCAATACTGGAGGGGCAAAGCTTTAGGATCTGGCCTGCACGATTTTTAGGCCTTCATTGTTAAATGGCAAAGATGATTTAACCTATTAGCTATGGCCAGTGAAAAACGATACCTCTACGAAGACATCTACCTTCAGATCAAAACCCATATTCACCACGGTAATTACCGCCCCGGTGACAAGCTCAAATCGGTCCGGGTGTTTAGCCGGGAATTGGGCGTGAGCCCGACTACGATTTTCAATGCCTATTATAAGCTGGAGGCAGAAGGGCTGATTACGGCCCGGCCCAAACAAGGCTACTTTGTACAGGGGCAACTGCCAAAAGCGGCTCCCGGTAACAGGGATGGAAGCCGGGAGGTAGCCAAGAAATCCTTAATTCAAGAAGTGGTGGAAGCTTCCCGGCAGCCGGGGCTCATCGACTTTTCCACGGGTGTACCTGGCCCTGATCTGCTGCCGGGAGACCGGATCCATAAAAGCATACGGAAGGCTTGTCAGGCGCATCCGGAAGTCTGTACCCGCTATCCAGACAGCCGTGGGTTGCCGGAGCTGCGCCGCAATATTTGCAAACTGGCGCTAAGCTGGGGGCGGGCTTTTCATGAGTCGGAGGTACTAATCACTGCCGGTTGTATGGAAGCCATGGCACTCAGCCTGCGCGCACTGACCCGGCCCGGAGATACCGTTGCGATAAGCGATCCGGCTTACTTTGGCACCCTGCGCCTCATGGAAGTACTCGGGCTGAAGGTGCTGCCGTTGCCCTCTGATGGACCGGCAGGAACAATGATGTATGTACTCCGGGAGGCGATGGCATCAGGGCGCATTAAAGCGGTGGTGCTCATCCCCAATTTCAATAACCCCAACGGAGCGTTGCTTTCCACAGCGGACAAGGAAGCCATTGCCGGGATGGCCGCCAGGTACCAGGTGCCGATTATTGAGGATGATATCTACGGCGAACTGTTTTACGAGGGGCAGCGCCCGGTCAACATCAAGACCTTTGATAAGGAAGGCTGGGTGATTTATTGCAATTCATTATCAAAAACTCTGACGCCAGGGCTGCGCATTGGCTGGGTGATTCCGGGGCGGTTTTATGAAGCCGTGTACGAACAAAAAATCGTACATAACCTGTCGACCTCCGGCTTGTCACAGGCAGCGCTTTCCTACTTTCTGGAAAAGGGGCGTTACGATAGCCATATGCGGCGGTTACGCCGGGCGATGCGGGCACGAACGGCTCAGCATTTCAAGTTGTTTGAGCAGTACATGGGAGACGCGGTCGCTACCCATCTGCCGCCGGGTGGTTTGGTCGGTTGGCTGTCACTCCGTAACGGGAAGGATGGCATGGAAATATATCATAAGGCCCGGGCAGCGGGCATAGGCATAGTCCCCGGCACGGTTTTTTCGCCGGGTGACTGGTACAACACCTTCCTGCGGATTAGCCTGGGGCTGCCCCTGACGGATGAACGTATATCGGCACTGGCGCAGCTTGGAAGGATCATCCGGGAGTAGGCGGCCAGGATAAGCCAAAGTGCTGAAGCAGCATCTTTTCAAAGGTCTGCTCCCGGTTTAAGGGCGTGACCTGCTTTTGCCCACCTTCCGTAATTTTCAGTGCCTGGTCGGTGAGGGTAACCCGCTTGCCACCGGGGTGGGACTGTGTGATGAGCCGTTTATTGGGAAAGGGCGACTCCGGTGAGGTTTGATGGTAGTGCGCCATGGCTGCATATTCTTCAATGCGCCTCGGAGTGTTGTCAAAGCGGTAGTTGGGCACCCATTGATCATCCTGCCATTGGCTTAAAAGAAACTGGTGTTCGTTAAGTTGTCGGATTTGGAAGCGCCCGGCGTCATTTTCCGCAGTTACTCCGTCCTTTATGGCAATGGGGAAAAGCGACGCATTGCCAAAGCCCACATCGGCAAGTACAAACCACCATATGGTCAAATGGAGGGCCGTACGCTTCCTTTTCCTGGGAGTAGACCTGTGCCTGAATCAGCTTCGCCTCATAGCCCAGCTCGCGCAGCACCCAGGCAAAAAGCTGGTTTTGCTCGTAGCAAAAACCGCCCCGCTTATGGTGCACAATCTTGCGGTAGACATCCTGCAACCGAATAGATATCGGCCGGACGAGGTGGATATCCAGGTTTTCAAAGGGGATGCTGTGGAGGTGGGCAGCTTGTACCGTGTTCAGATCAGGCTTTGCATTTGGCGACAAGCCAATCCGTTCGAGGTAAGCAGGGAGCCCTCCTGTGGGCTTGCTGTAGATTATATTATCTCCCAACCGGTGGCTTTTATCATGACGGTCAAAACCCATGTAGTGCAGCAGGCTTATGGAAGGTGCATTATCCCTATGGGTAAAGGCATGGACCCACTCCAGTTGAAGCTGGCACCTGGCATAATCAAGAACGGCAGCCATCGCTTCGCGCATGTAGCCATGGCCTTGTGCCTGTATCAGTAGCTCATACCCTAAATCAGCGGCAGTACGTTTTGCATTGAACCGCCACAGGCAGATGGTGCCAAGTGCCGAGTTGTCCGTTTTCGAAAGAATAGCCCAGTACAGGTATTTGCCCTGAGCAGTGCCCTCCAGTATCCAATCAATAAATTCAGCCGCTTCTGCGCGGGATTGCATGAGCGGGCGGTCGAGGTAGCGCCGGATCAAAGCATTGGACCGAATCTGGAAAATCAGCTCCTCGTGGTCAGTGGAGAGTGGCCGAAGATAGAGCCGTTCGGTTTCCAGCTGCGGGCATTCAGAATGGGGTGTATGGTTCATATTGCCGGGTTTGTTTCTAAAGTACAAAGCAAAAGCGAAATGGCACAGCAAAATTTATGACTGGCCTGTCAGAGTTTTGCCGGACTGGCTGGTCGCCATCACGTCTATGTTCTTAATTTTGGGATATGAAAAAACACCATTACCAACTCCACCTCCAATGGACTGGCAACACCGGCAGCGGCACCCGGAACTACACCGCCTATAGCCGGGACTACCAAATCAACGCCCCCGGCAAGCCTACCCTCTACGGCAGTGCCGACCCGGCCTTTCGTGGCAACCCCGAACGCTACAACCCAGAGGAAATGCTCGTCGCTTCCCTTTCAGCCTGCCATAAGCTTTGGTACCTTCATCTTTGCGCCGAAGCGGGCATTACCGTTGTGGCATATGAAGACGAGCCGTCAGGGCAAATGTTGCAAACGCCCGATGGAGGCGGTCATTTCGAACGGGTGGAGCTGCGCCCATTTGTGACCATCGTGGAAATCGCAAAACAGGAACAAGCGGAGGCGCTGCACGAGCGGGCACATCAGCTGTGCTTTATTGCGAATTCCTGTAATTTCAAGGTAAGTTGTAAGGCAAAAATCCAGGTGCAATGAGAGGAGTGATCATCGTGGGCAGTGCCCGCCGGGATGGGGATACCGTCCGATTGGTCCAAATGCTGGCTCAATTGTCCGGCTGGCCAGTGGTTGACCTCAATGATTACAACATCAGCCATTACGACTACGAGCATGCCAACCGGGAGGACGACTACCTGGAGTTGATGCGGGCGCTTATCGGGCAGTACGACCTGTTTTTGCTGGCTACTCCGGTGTATTGGTACGCCATGAGCGGTGTGATGAAAGTTTTCTTCGACCGGCTCACCGACTTGCTCACCATTGAGCAAGACCTGGGGCGGCAGCTCAGGGGCAAAGCTATGGCTGCCATCGCCGTTTCCATTGGCAATAATCTGGGTGAGGATTTCTGGCTGCCCTTTTCGAAGACCGGAGCATACCTGGGGATGGAATACCGGGGGCATCTGCATACCCTTGCTGATGAGCTCCGGGAGGAGGAGTTGCAGCGGTTCTTAAATAGCTTAGGAAGCTGACGTATTGCGCTTCAGTTAGCTTTTGAAACAGTGGTTTTGTGTTCTTTCTGATTTTAGCAACCTGACATATGCCCGCAATCCGGTTCGCGCCCGGCGGGGAATGCGGCTATCTTGGCACCAATTCCGGACGCAGTAAAGTTACTGCCCGGTGAAAACGATTAGCTATGAAAACAAAACCACTGGCCCTGCTGGCCCTTTGGGTGCTGGCCCTGCCCCTTTACGCTCAAACTTCCCTTTCCGGAAAGGTGACCGACGATACTGGTGAGCCGATTATTTTCGCTTCAGTAGCACTTTATAAAAACGGCGTGCTCACCACCGGTACGGAAACGGACATTGATGGCTACTATCACTTTGCCAGCCTTGACCCCGGCACTTATGCGGTCGAGACATCTTACGTAGGGTATACCAAACAGCGTATCGAAAGGGTGCTCGTCTACGCAGGCAAAGCCAATAAGCTGGATATCGGAATGACTTCAGATGCGGTCAACCTGGATGAAGTAG
>CAZNHN010000367.1:0-5157 GCA_964572415.1 uncultured Phaeodactylibacter sp. | reverse complement strand
ACGCCACTGTTCACAAGGCTTTGGTTATCAGCCGAAGTGCACCTCCAAACATACACTTAATTGGTTTAGTCGATTTAGAGTAAGTGTACCTGGTTGCCAGTTCACTGTAACACGGAGTCCTTTATCGTGAATCCACGCCGCTTTTCATTACTCATGAGGAGATAATCAGGGGGGGAGCTTGAATCTGGAAGATTAAACCGCAAAAAAAATCACTTGTCAAAATCAGCCTATGTTACAAAATAGATGTCTGGCAATTGTTGTCATTTCCTTTCTTGTTAATCTAGTCCATGCTCAGGCTCCTGCTGTTATTAAGGGGGACAACTGGCAATGCACCTTAATCCAACCGGCTCATTTGATAGTCTAACCTTCACTGATTCAGGGATCACCGCGCTTTTCAATCAAAGTGGCCAAGGCGGAAAAGTTGGCTCAAGGTGGTATGTTGCTGAAAATGGAGCAATCATAGCGTTGTAGCGTACAATCCTTACGGGTATTCATCGGTGCAAAAAAAATATCCAAATTATGATTATCAAATACACAATACGTTATTTCCGGGTTGGGGTATGCACTTTAGCCTGCTGTGGATTATGGAGTTGCCAGGAAGCAGCGAGCAATAAAGTATCTCATTCACTCCCCAATATTATATTAATCATGGCTGATGATATGGGGTGGGGAGATGCAGGATTTATGGGCAACAAAGTGATTCAAACGCCTGCACTGGATGCTATGGCTGAAGAGGGAGTGGTATTTAATCGCTTTTATGCTGCTGCTCCGGTTTGCTCACCGACCAGGGGGAGCTGCCTGACTGGCCGTCATCCATTCCGGTATGGGGTTTACCATGCCAATGTAGGAAAATTGAAAGATGAGGAATATGGTTTAGCTGAATTGGCAAAAGACCATAATTACACAACGGGACATTTCGGTAAATGGCACCTGGGCACTTTAACCCACGAGAAAGGTGACGGTAATCGCAGCGGCGACACAACTGTTTACGCCCCACCATGGCAACATGGGTTCGACAAGTGCTTTTCTACGGAGTCAAAAGTACCGACATGGGACCCAATGTTGACACCTCCCTTTGGAATTTGTTACGAAGGCAGGAAAAATCCCCCCGGGGAGCCCTTTGGGACTTATTACTGGAATGAAAATGGAGAAAAAGTACGCACGAATCTGGAAGGGGATGATTCCAGGATAATCATGGACCGGGCAATACCATTTATTGAAAATGCACACCAATCAAATCAGCCATTTCTGGCGGTCATTTGGTTCCATAGCCCACACCTTCCAGTAATAGCTGGTCTGAAATACCGGGAGCTTTATCAGGATAATAGCGTACAGGAGCAGCACTATTATGGTAGTATAACGGCGATGGATGATCAAGTTGGGCGCCTTCGCAAAGCGCTGGATGGTCTTGGTATCTCCAATAACACACTTATATTTTTCACAAGCGACAATGGACCAGAGGGTGGGATCAAGGATGGGTGTACCCAAGGCACTGCAGCCATCTTAAAAGGAAGAAAAAGGAGCCTATACGAGGGAGGTATTCGGGTGCCGGGGATAGCAGTTTGGCCAGATATGATTAAATCGCCCATTATCAGCAGTATGCCCGTTGTTACCAGTGATTACCTTCCTACTGTTATGGACATTTTAAACTATGACATGCCTGATGCTTACCCTTTAGACGGGATAAGCCTGCTGCCGCTTTTTAGAGGTGAACAGCAGGAAAGACCAACGCCAATAGGATTTCAGTCCGGGAAGCAGCAAGCATTTATCGGCCAGCGGCACAAACTGTATTCTTTGGATCAGGGGAAGACCTTTGAATTATACGACCTTATAGAAGACCCGTCAGAAACAGAGGACTTATCAGTGCAATTGGAAGACAAAAAACGGGAGATGGCAGATCAACTTTCCAATTGGATTCAGTCCTGTAAAAGGAGTGATGAAGGAAAGGATTATGGGATATTGCAAAACCTTCAGATCAAAAATTAAAAACCTAAATGCGGATTTTAAATTACAGAATAGTTTTACTGCTTATTTTTCAGTCCTTCTTAGTAATGGAAACATTGGCTCAGGCTATTGAAGATACGGTTACTATACTGGAGGATGAACACTGGTGGTCAGGGGTCATCCATCTCGGAGAGCAGATGCCTCACCAATCCGATTTCCAGTTTGATTTTGAAAAGTCATGGTCCCCTAATCAATTACAATCGTTGTTGGTTTCTAATAAGGGGCGGTATATCTATTGTGAAGCCCCCTTTTCCTACACCATTTCAAAAGATTTGATTCAGCTTAAGGGGAGTTCGGATTTTACCGTAGCGACCTCAGGGGGGACATTGCGATCAGCTTACCTTGCTGCTTCACAGGTTCATTTCCCATTCTCAGGGAAAATCCCGGATTCGACACTGTTTTCCAAACCACAGTATAATACCTGGATTGAACTTACCCACAATCAAAACCAGGAAGATGTCCTTAAATATGCCCGGTCTATGCTGGATAATGGAATGCCGCCCGGGGTATTAATGATTGATGATACCTGGCAGGAAGATTATGGGGTTTGGGATTTTCATCCCGGGCGGTTTCCCGATCCTCATGCTATGATGGATAGCTTACATGATATGGGTTTCAAAGTCATGTTATGGGTTTGCCCTTTTGTTAGTCCAGATTCCAAACCCTATCGATTATTGAAAAGCCGATCCTTTGAGGCATTCGTGAAAGAGCCGGATGGGAGGGAACCAAAAATGGTGAGATGGTGGAACGGGGTGAGTGCAGTGTTAGACCTGACTAACCCTAAAGCTACAGCATGGTTTAAAGACAGATTAAATTATTTGCAGGAAACCTATGGCGTCGACGGATTTAAACTAGACGCTGGGGATACGGAGTTTTATAAAAATGCGACCTATTTCGATCCTCAGGTTACTGTAAATGATCATTGCCGCTTGTTTGCTGAAATTGGCCTTGATTATGCCCTCAATGAGTATCGCGCTTGTTGGCAAATGGGCGGACAGGCATTGGCACAAAGACTTTGGGATAAAAATCACGATTGGAAAGATGTTCAAAAGCTTATCCCACATATGGTCTTGGAAGGATTGATGGGATATCCATATTCCTGTCCTGATATGATCGGCGGAGGGGAGTATATCAATTTCAAGAGCATTAAAACCATAGATCAGGAGTTGGTTGTGAGAGCCGCCCAGGTACATGCAGTGATGCCAATGATGCAGTTTTCAGTAAACCCCTTCAGAATCCTTGATGATGAGCATCAGGCGGCCATTCAGAAAGCAGTGCAATTTAAAGAAAAACTTGCTCCATTAATTCTGGATCTTGCTGTCAATGCTTCGAAAACAGGAGAACCCATTATCCGTCACATGGAGTATGAGTTTCCCAATCAGGGCTTTGCCACGGTAAAGGATCAGTTCATGTTGGGGTCAGCTTACTTGATGGCACCCGTAGTGGAAAAAGGTGCAGAGCTGCGAAGTGTTATGTTGCCTCAGGGTGAGTGGGAAGGTTTTGACGGCAAAACGTACGAAGGAGGTCAGAAGGTCATCATAGAAGTAGGCCTGGAAACCATTCCTTATTTTAAAAAGAAATAAATTGAACCATGTATTTCCTAAGAAGTACGCCCGTTTATATTGCTGGTGTTTTGATGCTGGGATTGTTTTCCTGCCAGTCTGGCTCCAGAAAAGAAACAAAAAGATCCGGCCCACCGAATGTTATCATTATCTACACCGATGATCAGGGGACAGTGGATATGAATAATTACGGGGCCAAAGACTTACAAACCCCGAATATGGACCGACTGGCCAAAGAAGGTACAAAATTCACCCAATTTTACGCAGCGAGCCCGGTTTGCAGCCCATCGAGAGCAGCCCTGTTAACGGGGAAAAGCCCGGACAAATGCGGAATGGTGAGCAACTCTTCAAGCCAAAAAGGTGGAAAAGAGGGTTTGCCTTCCAAAGAAACCACTATTGCCGAGTATCTAAAGGAAAAAGGTTATGTGACAAGCTTAATAGGAAAGTGGCATTTAGGGTACGCGGATGGCATGACCCCTAATGACCAGGGGTTTGATTATCAATTTGGACATATGGGAGGCTGTATTGACAACTATTCCCATTTTTTCTACTGGAGTGGTCCTAACGTACATGACCTCTATCGTAATAATAAAGAAGTCTGGTATGATGGTGAGTTTTTTCCGGATTTGATGGAAAAAGAAGCTGCTCAGTTTATCCAGGAAAACCAGGACACTTCCTTCTTCATGTACTATGCATTTAATATGCCTCACTACCCGTTGCAAGGGTCTGAGAAATGGAGAGCTGTTTATAAAGACCTGCCTTCTCCACGAAAGGAGTATGCAACTTTCTTGTCGACGCTTGATGAAAAAATAGGGACACTGTTGGATCAGTTGGATGACTTGGGAATTAGGGAAAATACTATGGTCATTCTGCAATCTGACCATGGGCACTCTACGGAATTACGTACTCTTGGAGGTGGTGGAAATGCAGGGCCTTATCGGGGAGCTAAGTTTTCTTTATTTGAGGGAGGAGTCCGAGTGCCAGCCATAATATCCTTTCCCGGAACAATTCCGAAAGGGCAGGTAAGAACACAATTGTCTGCAAATATTGATTGGTTTGCTACTATTACAGATTATTTGTTTGATGAGGAACCTAAACAGATCGAAGGTCAAAGTCTTAAAGAGGTTATTCAATATGATGATGCCTCTCCCCATGATAGTTTTGTTTGGAAATGGATGGACTGGTGGGCAGTCCGAAAAGGGAACTGGAAATTGCTATACAAACCGCTTGATCCTTTGCTTTATGAAGGGGAGCCGTGGCGGTCACTTCCACCAAAAGATAGCTTATTCCTGGTGAATCTTTCAGAGGATATTGGAGAAAAAACCAATTTGTCCAACCAATACCCTGAACGTGTTAAGGAACTTCGAGAGATCTATGAAGCCTGGTTAAAAGAATAAAAGAGGACTGAGATAAGCTACCTACCCAAACAAATACTCAATATCCCCTTTAGAGAGTTTGGCCTTCCCCACATCACCGATAATATCCTCCGCCAGTTTGGACTTTTTCTCCTGCAGGCGCAGGATTTTTTCCTCGATGGTATCCTTGGTGATGAATTTGATAGCAATCACATGCTTGTCCTGCCCGATGCGGT
>CAZNHN010000366.1:816-5175 GCA_964572415.1 uncultured Phaeodactylibacter sp. | reverse complement strand
TACTCGTGCGTCGGGTTTGTGCCTTACGCCCAAACCTCTCCGTTCCGAGTATAATTGAAAAGTCTTCAGTTGCTGCAAAGCAGAACCGAGGTGATGAAATAAGAGCAGCCCGGAGTGCAGTTGGGCTACATCTTTGAGCGTGTTCAGGCAGGAAAGTCCGGAGGAGGGGTCGGGGGCGTTTGCCAGATGTCCTTGGGCGGCTGCACCCTGAGCAAAGCCCATTGGTTAGAGGTGCATTGGTCAGGAAACGCCATGGTCAGGCTATCGGAAAACAGAAATACATCAAGACTGGTATACTTTTTCAACAGCGTTTTACCAGCGTCATCATCATCGTACTCTTTGAAAAAATCTTCATACTGCAGCACACACTCCACGAATACTTCCAGCACACTTTCCATCTCATTATAGGAAAGGTCTTCTGCCACGGCATCGGAATAGAGGTCGGGTGGATCCACCACCCCATTCAGGAAGACAACCGCCATGAAAGCGATCAGCCCCCTGAGGAATACCCCGCTTCTAAGTTTTCCGATGATCATGGAATGTTCTTTATGCTACAAAAGTAACTGAATCTAAACAGGAAAAATTATCCGCGTAAAATATTAACAGTCCAACAACTTCTTTCATAACATCCACAGGGCATAACCAAGAGCAGCCAAAAGCATTACACCAAAACCCAAAGTTGACTTTTTCCGCATCGTACTATTCCCAAAAGCTAAACAAAAGCCATACTTAACCAGTGTATTAGAAAACGCGGCCAGAACGGTCGCTACGGCTGCTACGGACAGGCGCTGCTGTTCATTTCCATACTCCGACATAGATACGGTAATGGCATCCACATCGGCAAAACCGGAAATCACGGCAGCCCAGTACACTCCGGTATTGCCAAGGTGAGCAGAAGCATAACCCACGCCCAACTGAATGGCGGTGTAGATCAGGGTAAAGACAAGTGCTTCCCGAAAATTGAGAGGATTGCCGCGTTCGGGGGGAGGAGAAAGGGTTTCTTTTGGCGCTGAACGGAACAGGTATAAACTTATGAGCACCCCGATCAGGCCCAGCGTCAAAATTGGAGGGGCAAGTGCAAGGAACAAGGCCCAGTTCAGCAAAGGAGGCCAACACCACCGCCCCGGCTTCCCGGCTCCCGCTGCCCTTTCCCTCCCCTACCCGCCGGGAAAAGTACCAGGCGGTTGCCGTGCTTGATGCCAGCCCGCCCAGGACTCCCGTTAGGAAGGTGGACCGTTCCTCAAAAAACCGGCTCAGGAAATAGCCGGCAAAGTTTAAAGTGAGAAAAATGGAGAGGATCAGCCCCGTCTTGTAGGCATTGAAAAAGCCGTAAGGCCCGATATTCTGATCCGGCAGCAGGGGCAACACCAAAGCGGTAACCAGCAAAAACTGTAAGATAGACAGGAACTCTTCCTTTGAAAGTGCTCCGGCGAGATTATGGAGCCGGATTTTAAACGTAAGGAGAGCTGTTACCGCGATGGCAATACCAACACTTAAATGCGCATGCCCCAATTGTACCATCCCTCCCAGTACAAACACCAATATTAGGGAGAACTCCGTAGTTGTGCCCCTTACAGCGGACTCTGCCCGCAGGAAGGAAATGGCAACAATAGCGAATACCCCCAACAGAACCCCGAAAAAGGCCCAAACCGAAAGGGCTGTTCCCATGAAAGCGCCAAGGTACCCCAATACAGCAACGATGGGAAAGGTACGGATACCCGCAAACAGGTGCTTTCCTTCTTTTAGATGGTAGGCTTGCTCACGCTCAAGCCCCAGTAACAGACCAATCCCCAGGACTACTAGCAAAGACTGAAATTGCCGGAGCAGGTCAATATCTAAATTCAGTGGTTCCATTCGCGTATTTTTGGTTGCAAGGCCATTATGCCGGGAATCCCAATAGCGCAGGATGCTCCGCCCAACATAGTTTTAAAGAGCAGCCCATTATAAACTGCTGTGCAAACCTGACCAAAAGCCTTATCGTGGCCCAATTCACCCTACCCTTGCCGCAAAAAGCATAGGCATGGTAAATCTGCCCTTACTCCCCCACCTCAATCGCCATCCCAAACGTATCTTCTGCAAAAGCCCCCTCGTCGTACACCAGATTGCCATTGACGAAAGTCTTGAGGACTTTGTTGTGGAAAGTGGTGCCTTCCAGAGGCGACCAGCCGCATTTGTATAGTACGTTCTCTTTCGAGACCGTCCAGGATTGGTTCAGGTCGACCAAAGTCAGGTCGGCGTAGTAGCCTTCGCGGATGTAGCCGCGCTTGTACATCCGGTAGAGGCGGGCCGGGCTGTGGCACATCTTCTCGGCGATTTTCTCCAGCGAAATCTTGCCCTGATGGTGGAACTCCAGCATGCAATTGAGAGTGTGCTGTACCATGGGAGCGCCCGACATAGACTGGAAATAGGGCTTCTGCTTTTCTTCCAGGGTATGGGGCGCGTGGTCGGTGGTTATGAGGTCGATTCGGTCGTCGAGCAGGGCCTGCAGCAGGCCTTCCTTATCTTTTTTGGTCTTGATGGCCGGGTTCCACTTGATTAGGACGCCCAGCCGCTCGTAGTCCTCATCGGAGAACCAGAGGTGGTGCACGGAGACTTCCGTGGTGATTTTCTTCTCTTCCAGCGGGATGTCGTTGCGGAACAGGTGGGTTTCTGCCTCGGTGGTCAGGTGCAGGATGTGCAGGCGGGCACCGTGCTTCTCCGCCAGGCCGATGGCGCGCTCGGTGGCTTCGTAGCAGGCTTGTGTGCTGCGGATGATGGGGTGGAACTTCACCGGTACGTCATCGCCGTACATTTCCCGGTACTTTTCCTCGTTTTGCTCCACGATCTGCTCCTTCTCTGAGTGGATAGCGATGATGGATTTGCAATTGGCGAAAAGCTTCTCCATCGTCTCCGGGTTGTCCGCCAGCAGGTTGCCCTTTTTGGTGAAGTACAGCCCGTCGTCGGAAACGCCCATCAGCTTGGTGGTATCGGTTTTGATCACTTCATCCAGGTTGTCGCCGTTGACGCCGAGGAAAAAGGAGTAATTGGCCAGGGACTTTTTGGAAGCGATCTCGTACTTCTCATTCAGGCGCTCCATCGTCAGGGTATTGGGGATGGTGTTGGGCATATCGATGAAGGAAGTGACGCCGCCGGCCACCGCTGCTTTGCTTTCGGTGTGCAGATCAGCTTTGTGGGTGGCGCCCGGGTCCCGGAAGTGCACCTGCCCGTCGATAATGCCCGGGAAGAGGTGCTTGCCGGTGCCGTCGATGACTTTATCGTCCGGCTCTGCTTCTATCTTCCCTATTTTAGCAATGCGCCCCTCTGAGAGCAGTACATCCGCAACAACTGTTTTTCCTTCGTTTACGATAGTTGAGCCTTTGATTAAAATCCGCTGGTTCATGGTTTATGTTTTGTTCGGTTCGATGATCCTGGAATTTTGGCGCCCTCTTCCGGGGTAACCGCCTAAAGCTACGAAAATAGTAACCATTCGGACAAACCCCTCCCCTGCCAGTGTGTATGACAAAGGTTGCTGGGGTAGAGCTTCCCGCTCTGCTCCAGCTTATCCAAGAGGCTAACAGCAAATGCTGCCAGGCTAATCAAAAGTGCAATTTGTTGTGCCCTCCCCTGCATTTCCGGAAACGGCACCCAAGCCCCGCCGGGCTACCGGCCAAAATGATCACAGTATCTTAGTAATTTTAAAAACCTAAGAAATTTCTGAATGAGTAAAATAAAAATTTAGAATTTAAAACTACATCTGCCACCAGATATACCCTCCTGCTACCAGTAAAATCAGGGCAAAACCGATAGAAGACTGTTGGCGCAAACGGCTGTTCCCGAACACCACGCAGAAGCCATATTTGACCAAGGTATTCGTAAGGGTTGCCAGAACGATAGCCACGCCGGCGACCTGAAGGTGGTGCCCCACGCTGGGGTGTAGCTCGAAAGTTATTCCACACTTTGCCTGTAGTACCTTAACTCGCAAATTGGGCGCAGGGACAACAGATTCCCTCCATGCCATTCTTACCGGAAAGCACAGGACACTCCAACGGCGTTACAACCGTACTTTCAGATCATCCATTTATCAAACACAGAAAAAACCTGAACATGACAGCCACCGATCAATTCTCCCATGTTGATTATTTGTGGGACGAGCAAAAAGCCGCAGCGCTGGAAGGAGACGAAGTAGGCTTATTCCTCTACCGCTCTAATATTCTTGGTGCTGATTTAAGGATCACCAACTTCGGAGGGGGCAATACGAGCTGCAAAACCATCGAACAAGACCCGCTGACCGGTGAGGAAGTGGAAGTGATGTGGGTAAAAGGATCCGGTGGTGATATTGGCACCCTGACCCGCTCGGGCATCGCCGGTCTGTATACGAGC
>CAZNHN010000366.1:0-806 GCA_964572415.1 uncultured Phaeodactylibacter sp. | reverse complement strand
GGGGCATTGAGCATGAGGATGAGATGGTCGGGCTGTTTTACCACTGCCTGTACGACCTCGACAGCCGGGCTCCGTCTATTGATACGCCTCTGCACGGGCTACTGCCTTTCAAGCATATCGACCACCTGCACCCCGATGCCCTGATCGCTGTGGCTGCTGCGGAAGACAGTGAAGCCGTTACCAAAGAAATATGGGGCGACACCATGGGCTGGGTGCCCTGGCAGCGCCCCGGGTTCGACCTCGGGCTGCAACTGGAAAAGTGCCTGAATGAAAACCCCGGCATCCGGGGTATTGTACTGGGTAGCCACGGCTTGTTCACCTGGGGAGACACCTCCTACGAATGCTACATGAACAGCCTGGAAGTTATTGAACAGGCCTCCCGCTACATCGCCGAGCGCGAGGGCAAAGACCGCCCGGTATTTGGCGGTGCCCGTATGGAAAGCCTGCCTGATGCCGGCCGTAAAAAGCAGGCCGCAAAAATGGCGCCTATCCTCCGGGGTTTATGCTCGAGCTATAAGCGCATGATCGGGCACTTCACGGATGATGAGCGGGTGCTGCAATTCATCAACAGCCACGACCTGGACAAGCTGGCACCGCTGGGCACCTCCTGCCCCGATCACTTCCTGCGCACCAAGATCAAACCACTGGTACTGGAACTGGCAGCCGATACCGACCTGTCGGACCCCGAAGCCATCAAAACACTTATTCTGCCCTTCGTAATCAATGCAGAGGCAGATGCCATCGAGAAAAAGTACAAGGAGAATCAATTCGTCTCCTCGATTTCCTATGACAAGCCCCTGATCGAT
>CAZNHN010000365.1:0-5206 GCA_964572415.1 uncultured Phaeodactylibacter sp. | reverse complement strand
CCAGATCATACCAGGTGAAGTCGATACCCAACCGGTTTTGGAAGAAGCGGAGGTCTGCGCCGATTTCCAGGGTCCGGGTTTGTTCGGGGCGCAGATTGGGGTTGCCAATGGAAGTGGCCGGGCCGAAAGCCGTTTGCCCCTTGACCGGGCTGCCGAGCACGAAGAAGTTGTCCAGTGCATAGGCGAAGGCATCCTTTCCGATGCGGGCGTAGGAGAAGCGCAACTTGCCAAAGGAGAAGGTCGGATTGGTCGCCAGCCCCAGCGGCTCCGTGAAGACGAAGCCGAGGCTGTAGCTGTCGTAAAAGAAGGGGACTTCAGTGGTGGGCAGGGTCGAGGACCAGTCCCAGCGGCCGGTAAAACTGAAGTAGAGGTAATCCCGGAAGCTCAGCTGGCCGTCGTAAAAGGTACCCAGGATGCGGCGGCGGGTCACGTTGTCGTCTGCAAAGGTGACCTGAGAGACGTTGGAGATGTCGTAGAAGTCCGGGATGATGAAGTTCTCCCCTTCCGTTACGTTAGAAAAACCCCGCTCGCTGAAGTAGTTGTGGCCCAGGGTCAGGCGGCCATCAAAATCCTGTGACAAGGCGCCCTGTGCGGTCAGCAGGAAATCGGAGTTAAAACTGCGGTAGGAATACAGGTCGCTGAAGATCACGCCTGTACCGAATTCGTTACTGTTGTTGTCCCAGTAGGAAGTCCGCTCCTCAAAGTAATAATCCGTACCGGCCCGGTAGGAAGTGCTGAGCCAGTCCGTGAAGGTATACTCAAAGCCGGCATTGCCGATGATGCGATTGACACGGTCGCGGCTCAGGTTACGGTTCACGGACCAGTAGGGGTTGTCGTAGGCGCTCCAGTAGGTGCGCTGTGTACCATCCGGGAAGGAATAGGCAGCGGGCTCGTCTTCCGCGTTATCAAAACCATTAGCCAGGTCGAAGGTTACGGGCGCGCGGGTCAGGCCCAGCATTACGCCGGACAGGTTGGAGCCCCGGTTGGTGCGGTCACCGCCGGAGTTGGTGTAGTTGGCAGAAGCGGAAACTTTGAGGCGGTCGTTGATACGGGTATCGCCAGAGACCTTGAGAGTAAAGCGCTCGAAGGTACTGTTGGGCACAATACCCGTTTGGCGAAGGTAGCCGCTGGAGACGAAGTAGTTGGTTTCCCCGTCGCCACCGCTGGCGCTGAGATAAGTGTTGGACGTCACTCCGGTATTGAAGAAGTTGTCGAGGTTATTGAAAGGCACGACCCGGCGGTCGGTAGCGGAGGGGTCGCTTTGGCCTACGATGCGGCCCAGGGAGCTGTAGCGGTAGGATTCATCGCCATCGTAGCGCAGGGTATCGATGCGCGGGCCCCAGGAGCGGTTGGACTCGCCCGGGCCGGCGTAGACCGGCACGCCACCGGAGAGCGCCCCCTGTGCGAAGAGCTGCTGTTGTTCCGGTAGTTTGTTCACCTGATCGAAGGTCACGGACTGGGAGAAACTGATGCCCCCGCCTTTGCGCCCCTTCTTGGTGGTGATGAGAACGGCACCGTTGGCGGCACGTACGCCGTAGAGAGCCGTGGCAGCCCCGCCTTTAAGGACGTTGATGGTTTCGATGTCATCGGGGTTGATGTCGATGGCCCGGTTGGACTGATCGGTAAAATTCGAGCCTGCGAAGCTGTTGTCGATGGGCACGCCGTCTATGATGAATAACGGCGAGTTTTCGTTGAGAGAAGTGCGCCCGCGGATGACGATATTGGCGGAAGCGCCCGGGTTACCGGAGCTGCTGATGACCTGAACACCCGCTACCTTTGAGCTTAGGGCATTGACGAGGTTGGTCTCACGGGAGCTGACCAGTTGTTCGCCCCCCACCTCTTCAGCGGAATAGCCCAGGGCTTTTTTACTGCGCTCAATGCCTACTGCGGTGACCACTACCTCATCGAGGACTTCGGCAGACTCGCTCATGCGGATATCAATTTTCGTCCGGCCGTTGAGGGGGACTTCGAGGCGGTTGTAGCCGATGTAGGAAAATATCAGGGCGGTAGCGTCCTCGTCTACATCAAGGGTGAACGCCCCGTTAAAATCAGTAATGGTGCCCACATTTGGGCTGCCTTTCACAAAAACACTCACGCCAATGAGCGGCTGAGGCGGATCGGCATCGTCCGTTACGGTGCCGGTTATGGTCTGCTGCGCAGCGAGCGGCAACATTCCTAACAGGCACAAGCCGACCAACAGAAGGATGGGTCTGAACATGTTTACAATATTTTGAAGGCTGAGCGAATCACATCAGCCGGATAGAAAAAGGGAACAGGCCATTGCAGTAGCTGCTGATGACCGATGGAAAGCTGAAAAACGAGTAGTATGACTAGCAATCAAATATGGGCTGCAAGCCGGAGAGACTGGGCGTCTCCTGCAGGAAGCGGGTCGTTTTGACCGGTAAAATGGCTTGCTGGATTTGCATAGTTAGCGTTTATATCCGGATGCAAAAATATGGATTTGTGCCTGAACTGCAAAATCAAGCCCCGCCTGCCCTGCCTTAACCACCAAAATCACCCGCTGAAAATCAGGAATACCATCTGAAATATGGAACAGAATTATTTTTTTCTTACTTTTGTATTCTGACTTTAAGCAGTCCCAATTTATGAGTACCTCGTTTTGTCCTATAATACAGGCCACTCAACCTACCCACAAGCAGCTCAGCCTGATGGGCTTGCAGCCTATTTTCGACTGCTAAACCAAGCTTCCTTTAAAGTTTTATTCCCTGTACTGCGATTGACAGCACCTTTTGGTCTGTTGATGCCATTCACAGGGTATTCATATTTTCCCTATTTGTTTATTTAAATTTTTTGCGATGAAAAGACTAGTACAACTTGTCTGCGTAGCCGTAATGCTGGCTACCCTGTCTGCTACTGCACAGGAAACTATTGTTTATGATTTTGAAGACGGGGTTATGCCCGAAAGTTTTACGCTGATCAACCGGGACATGCTCGTACCTAATCAGCCAGATGATGCAGGCTTTGCCGATACAGCATGGATGGTGATTGAGAGTGGGCTGCTGGAAAGCTTTGCTGCCCTGAGCATTTCCTGGTATGTGAATGATGCCGGCCCGGCGGACGACTGGATGATCCTGCCGAAAATCAGCGTGACAGAGAACTCTATGCTAAGCTGGACGGCGATTTCCACGACGTCCTCCGGTGATTTCCCGGACAGCTATCAGGTGCTGATTAATGCGGAAGAGCCGACTTTTGAGAGCTTCGAAGCAAATGGTGCTATTTTGGCCAGCTTCGACCCCGAAGAGTGGGAAACCCCACAAATGCGGGAGGTGAGCCTGGCGGACTATGCCGGACAGAGCGTGCATATTGCTTTCCGCAACGTCACCCCCAGTGGCGATGCTCTGCTGATTGACGACATCACTATCACCGAGGGTGAGATTAGCAGCGTGGCAGAAGTCGATAATGCCGCTTTTGAATTCAACCTCGCACCTAACCCGGCAGTGGATGCGGGTACCGTGCTTCAGTACACGCTGGAGCAGGCGGCCGATGTAGCGATCAGCATTCAGGATATGAGCGGCCGTCAGGTGCAGGAACTGCGTCAGGGCCGCCTTGGTGCGGGCCGCCACAACGTACAGTTGGAGACGAGCAGCTTGCCAGCAGGTGTTTACGCGGTGAGCGTACGCACGGCTGACAAAGTGGGCACTACGAAACTTATTGTTCGATAACCTCTTGACTATAAGGGCCGGGGCACCCCCGGCCCGATTTTTCCTTACTTTTATCCGATCTACCATGCTTACCAGAACGCTCTTTTTGATTTTGACCGTCCTGCCTGCTTTCTTACACGGACAGGGGTATACTCGTTTTTTCACTGGCGACACCACAGATGTGGAGACCGACCCCATACCCGGCATCGTGCTCGCGGGCGGCGGGGGCGATAATGATCAAGCCATGCAGTGGATGCTGGAACGGGCCGACAGTGGTGATGTGGTCGTCCTTCGGGCCAGTGGTTCCGATGGCTACAATCCTTACTTTTTTGAGGATCTGGATGTTTACGTCAATTCGGTGGAAACCATCCGTTTTGATGATGCGTCTGCGGCTAACGATCCGTATGTGGAGGCACAAATCCGAAATGCCGAATGCCTGTTCTTTGCCGGTGGCGATCAGTACGACTACCTTTCCTACTGGCAGGGCACACCGGTACAGGAGGCCATCAATTATCTGATCAACGAGAAAGGTGTACCGGTAGGTGGCACAAGTGCGGGCATGGCCATTCTCAGCAACTGGTACTATGCGCCTTCCAGCTTTTCGCTGGACGCGGAAGAAGCCCTCTCCGACCCTTTCCACCCGGACTATGACGTGCTGGGGCAGAATGACTTCCTGGAAGTGCCTTATCTTGACAACACCATTACCGATACCCACTACGAGCAGCGGGAACGGCCCGGGCGGCATATGGGCTTCATGGCGCGCATTGCGGAAGCCACCCAAAGCCGGTCTTTTGGCATTGCTGCTAATGAGTATACTGCGGCTTGTATTGATGAAAACGGCATAGCCCGCGCCTTTGGCGAATACCCGGAGTTTGAAGAAGATATTGTATTTTTCCTGCAATCAAATTGTCAGGAGGAATTCCTGCCGGAGGTCATAGAGGCAGGCACACCCCTGACGTGGAACCGTGGGCAAAGTGCGGTTAAGGTGTATGCTATTCCGGCCCGGATGGACGGTTCCGGGAGCATCGACCTGAATGACTGGCAGACGGTGCAGGGTGGTGAATGGCAAAACTGGTATGTGGAAGCGGGCGAGCTGGCCCGCATTCCGGAGACCAATGGCGACTGTGCGGATGTGCTGAGCTCAGCGGCTGACCGGAGTGCCAATACTGCTTTCCGTACTTTCCCTACCCCGGCTTCCGGGCAGTTGTTTTGGGAATGGGAAGGAGGATCTACCGTCGGGCAGTTGTCTTTGCGCATGATAACCGGGCAGGTAGTGCGCGACTGGTCCAATGCAGTTTCTCCGGTTGATATTTCCGGGCTGCCCGCTGGCGTGTATACCCTGGAAGCCATTATTGACGGGCAGCTGGCGGTCAAAAGGATTATCATTGAATAGAAATACCCATTTTCAAACCTCTGATTCCAGAATATTCGATCAATTGGATATCCAAGCAAATACTTCATCGCCGGAATCACGATCGGTGCGGTGAAAGGTTGATTGCAGATGAGGCCTTTCGTAGGAAAGGTCAGAAACAATATGGAGGTTT
>CAZNHN010000364.1:0-5231 GCA_964572415.1 uncultured Phaeodactylibacter sp. | reverse complement strand
AGTTTTGCCTTCCTGCCACTTTGCCACCTGGTAGCCAAAGAGCCGACTGCAAAAAAAAGCCCCAACAGCAAAACGCCTGCCCATCCACCGCCCAGGAAAATAGCCGATGCGACCCCGCCACCCGCTACTGCCCCACTCCGGGATATCGCCCTGATCCGAATACTCACTATCATGGCTACCACTAAAAAGGCAGCAAACCACCCGTTGGCATCCACCCAACTAAAAAGGCTGTCAAAACTCATTTTGAAAAATTTGCTGGAATCCGTATTTTATTGTAACGTTACAAAAAATAACAAAATAATTATGACACCATATCCACCCGTTACCGACTATATGGCAACAAAGCTGGTCACTTTCCATCCTGAGACAGACATCCGGGACGCTATAGATGTTTTATTAAAAAAGAAAATCTCCGGCGCGCCTGTTCTAGATGATCAGGGGGCGCTTGTAGGCATGTTATCCGAAGCAGATTGCCTGCGTATCCTTATTGAAGGGCCTTACAATCATGAGCCCTCTTCTGCTAACATTAAAGTCGGGCATTACATGTCCGGAATGGTCAAACATATCGAGTCCAAGAAAACCATTCTTGATGCCGCTTATGAATTCGTGCACAGTGGGTATAAAAGATTGCCGGTGCTTGATGAAGAAGGCCGCCTCGTTGGGCAGGTCAGCCGGGTGGATATCCTTAGGGCGGTTCAGGAAATGAAACCAGCTGTCAGGCATATTCCTGACAGCTGGCGTGGCCGCGAGCCGGCTATGCCGAGCTACAAGCAGACCTTTTATGGTAAAAATTCTTAACTCTTTTTACGCTATAGTGGGCATAGGCTGACCTGTTCCCAGGCTACGCAGCATATTCCAGTGGATGCGTAGTGCAGAACGGAAAGACGGTAACGTATGGTACGGGAAGTTGTACTCTTCTGCCGTTTCCCGTACGATTTTGGAAATACGGCGATAGTGGATATGGCAGACATTCGGGAACAAATGGTGCTCCACCTGATAATTTAGCCCACCTACAAACCAGGAAAGCATCCGGTTGTTCGGAGCGTAGTTGGTGGTGGTCATCAATTGGTGAACTGCCCAGTTGTGCCCCAGGTTCCCTTCTTCGTCCGTAGTGGGGAACACTGCAGCTTCCATCACATGGGCGGTTTGGAATACACACCCCAAAAGAAAGCCCAGTGCAAAGTGCATAATCGCAAAACCGATAACCGTCACCCACCAGCTGACGGGTGAAAAGACCAGTGGGATTACCAGCAGATAAATGTAGTAGACCACTTTCACGAAGATCAACTCCGCAAATACCTTTGGGAAGGACATATCGTGCTGCTCCAGCAGGCCGGAGCGGTGATAGCGCACCAATTGCTTGAAATCTTTGGTCGTAATCCACATATGCGTCATCAGGCTATACAGGAACCAGGCATAGATGTGCTGAAATTTATGGAACCAGAGGCGTTCCTGTTCCGGGGAAAACCGCAGAAGCTTCCCGGCATCTATGTCTTCATCCATACCATGTACGTTGGTAAAAGAATGGTGCAGGGTGTTGTGCTGAATCTTCCAGTTCGGGCCAAAACCACCGATTAGATTAATGACCCATCCCAGCACGCCGTTGACATATTTGTTGCGGCTGTAGGCCCCGTGGTTCGCATCGTGCATCACGGAAAAACCGATACCTGCAGTAACGACACCGAGTACAGTCCAGGCCAGAAGCACCAGCCATGCGTTAGTCAAAAAGCCGCCTACAATTGCACCATAGAGCAACGCGTAGGTGCCTACAAGCACTACCGTTTTGGTGACCATAGCAGCATTAGCGTACTTGGAAATATTGTTCTGCTGAAAATACTCATTGACCCGCTTTCTCAGGGCAACAGCAAATTCACGCTGCCCCTTGTCGCGGCTGAATCGAATGTCTTGAATGTTCATTGTGGAGAAAAATTAGCGTAGAGGAGTAAGAATTCGTTTGATGATCTATCCAGCCATCAAAATGGCTGTTTTCATAAATTAAAGGTAGTCAATCCTGAGGCGCTGTTCTGCATTTCAGACTAAAAATGACACCAGCATTACCAAACACAAATAGCTGAACGCACCAAAGTGGTTGCTTCAGCTATTAATGGAAGCCTGGATTCAGAGCAGCCATATGGAGATTATACCGTTTCTGCCGGATCTTTTTTTGTTTCTTCTTCTGAGGGTGCATTTACACTGTCAGCCTTGCCTTTTTTCTTGGTGAATGCGACCAGTAAGATCCACGCTGGAATCACAATCAGGGAAACTACCATAGCGATGAACGCCACTTTAGCAGCAAAGAGGTCTAATAAGAACATTGGTTTGTGTTTTTGTGAGTAAGTGAGGCTGCTGCCCCATTTTTTTCACATCAATAATACGGCAGTTCCCGAAGCCGGGTAATGACGTTTGTCACTGCCTGACCATGAAAAATCTTCAACTACTGCTCCCGTAATCAATCTTCTGTTTCTGCCTTATCGCCATTATTCTTTTTGCGACGATAGTAAGTGAGCACTGCCCAGACCGGCACAATCACTGTAATAAACAACAGCAACAGAAAAATGGCCTTTGCCCTAATAATTTCCAGAAGGATCATCTGAGTAGGATTTAGTGAATACGCTAAAAAAGACAGGATGCAGAATGATATCCTGATGACACCTTCAATATGCAGATCAAATATACGTTTGCTACTGACAGACCGCAACTGTTTCCGGTGCGGTTTATCATTGCCGGATATATAGCTTACCCCAAAGCAGTTATTTCTGTTGTGCAGCCTTTACCCGGTTGAGGAAAAGCCGTGCCGAGCCTACATCCACCGGCTGTATCTCATAGGTATTGCCATCGTCCATTTTCGTAATCAGCTCCTTGCTCTTCATCGCGCCGAGGGCATCCATAAATTCAGGGTTATTGGAGGTAATACTCATAATACCCTGCTTAAAGCCAAAGAAATAGAACAACTCACTGGGCGACTTGATGTACAGGTATAACCGATCATCTTCGTTGCTGGGCATTTTGTACTCCACATATGCTTCCAGCATCTTGTTGAGGGGCTCACCAGCAACAGATACAACACCTATTTTATCCTCTTTGGATACAAAGGACTGATACTCCGCATCCCATTTCATAGGGATTTTTGAAAAAAGGAAGGTATAAGGATTAACCTTTTTCGGAATATCGAGAATACCATTCCCCAGGGTTGCTAATGCTTCCTTCGCCTCCGTACCCGGAGGAAGCAGGTTCATCAGCGCCTCCCGGTAAAAGTCCAGTTCCGTCAGGTACACAATAGGCTTGGCATCAAAGCTCATAGATTCGATATCATTCATCATGATCCTGAGCAATTTATCCGGTACAATCAGTTGAACCCCTGACATAAACTCTGCATCAATCTCGTACCGCTGTACACCTTCCTCCTGTTGCCCGAGGGAAGGAATCAGGGACATCGTATCAGAAATGATCATCTCATCCTGATTCACCACTTCTTCGTACCGCGACTCTATCACACCGGAGGCATCAATGCTTACATAATTTAGCCCCGTGCCCAGATTAAACCGCCCTTTGCCTTCCAGCTTGCCGGAACCATTCCAGAAAGTCAGTTGGTTGCCCCGTATGCTTTGGGTTTGAATGCGTATAGAATCTCCAAAAATGAAGTAATCCTTTTCAGGGTTATATTTGAATATCCCCTTTACCGGAAGAATGGGCCGGTCCTTGCGGAAAAAAAGCGGCATCATTACCCTGGGATATATTTCTGCGGTTTCCTTACTCAGAAAAAAACCGGTTGCGAGCGGTTCCCCTTCCAGATTTTTGGGCTCGTCAAAACTGATAGCAAGGTCGTTCTTATCGGCTTCGCTCTGCACTGTGAACCAATACCGGTAAGGCAGGCGCTCTGCGTCCAGGCGGGCAAAACCATCAAAGCTCAGGTTTTTGGTCTCTGCCCTTAGTCCGATTTCTCCCTGAAACTCTGTACGCTGATCAATGTAAAACTCATCCTCTTCTGTTACCTCTCCTCTGCCTACGGTTACTACAGGGCGTTCGTCGTATGCCCCTTTGCCCAGTGGCTGGCCAACAATATTTTCAAACTCGATCTCCTGCTCCCGGTCTCCAACGTTATACTCATAGAAGCCTGAGGCCTGATAAAATCGCCGCCCCCTGACGTCTACAGTAGCTCTCTTGATAACGTGGTTCTGATTAAGCGTGTCAGCTACAATTCTGGCATTTTCCAGTGTCGCCATCTCACCGTTTTGTCCAATTTTCACAAAGTTGCTGTCGGGGTAAACGAAAGCGTCCGCCGCAATCAGAAAAGGCACTCCGCTTACGCTCAGCTCGTCAGTTTTTAGGTCATAAAATGCTTCCTTGCCCTCAAAATTCAGAGAATCTTTATCCGGGTGTGTGGACGTAAACTTACCGGAAACCCCTTCAACTGTTTTGAAGGTGATGCTCTCATCAGCCATATCCCAGGTAAACTCATTAATGGACGTCTTGTACTGAATGGCAGGCATCCTGGTCTCCAAAAACTCCTCATTTGCCTTGAAAGTGGCCAGTTGGTCATCAAAGTCTACATCGCTTTGTACATTTGAGGTCGACAGAGCGATGTCATCCAAATCCTGCGTCTTAATTTTCACCTTTGTGGTATCCGCTGTAGAACTGAAGGCACCAAAGGCAAACAAGTCAGACTCCATCGTCGCTGTCTCCCAGTCAAAGACACCATCGCCTTTCAGTCCGCCGGGAGTGAGAATGAGCGTGCCGTCCAGGGTGTGCCCCCCCTCTGGAAAAAGCTTAAAAGCCTCTTCTTCTGACCGGATGTACATGCTGTCCTGATAAGGGCGCCAGTCGATTTTCACATCATTACCCCGCACTTGCGGCACTTCCAGCCCTTCTTCCCTTGATTCCTCCAGGTTAAATTCTTCGGCACTGGCCAGCATCTGTTTCGGCATCCAGATCATATCCTCAGAGTCAATAGAAGCACCGAGGTAAGTCAGATTGCCCTTACCCAGCAGCCCTGAATTGCTCAGCGCCAGCTCTCCTTTGTACAAGCCACGTTCCTCATAAGCGGTGTAGCCCTCTCCCCCGGTCTCATGGATGAAGCCCAGGGACTCATCCTCCTGCAGGCTCACCGTCTCCTCAAAGGGCGGGAAAATACCTGCCGGGTACAGCGTCCCCTCAAACTGTACATCCTCACGGGTGTAAAAATCCAGGTGATTGAAGCTAATTTCATGGCTCCCCCGCGTTGCGTTTGGTTA
>CAZNHN010000363.1:0-5259 GCA_964572415.1 uncultured Phaeodactylibacter sp. | reverse complement strand
TACCTCCGGGAAAACAAGCCACTTACTGGCAGGAAGATCTCATCAACGGAGTGAACAGCCCCATTCATTTTTTTCAGGAAATTTTATCGCGCAGTGTGCAGGTACAGCACCCCCGGTATATGGGGCATCAGGTTTGCCCGCCGGCCCCGCTTGCTGCCCTGAGCAGTTTATTGGACGGGCTGCTCAACAATGGAATGGCCGTTTACGAGATGGGAATGTCTGCCACCGCTATTGAGCAACAGGTCATAGCCGCTGTGTCCGAAAAAATGGGTTTTGGCTCTAATGCCGGTGGCGTACTGACTTCAGGGGGGACGCTGGCTAATCTTACGGCACTCCTTGCTGCAAGGGCGGTGAAAAGCAAAAAGCCGGTTTGGACAGAGGGTGGGCATCAGACGCGCCTTGCCCTTATGGTGTCAGAAGAAGCTCATTATTGCATAGACCGGGCGGTCCGGACTATGGGCTGGGGCGAAGCGGGCATCATCAAAGTTCCCGTGGACGACCACTACCGCATGCGGCACGAATGCCTGCCGGAGTACCTGGCGCAGGCCAGGGAGGAGGGGCTGGAGGTAATCGCCGTTGTGGGCAGCGCCTGCTCCACATCTACGGGTTCCTTCGATGATCTGAATGCGCTGGCTGACTTCTGCGAGGCGGAAAATCTTTGGCTGCACGTTGACGGGGCACACGGTGCGGCACTGTCACTTTCGCCCCAGTACAAGTCTGTTGTCGATGGTCTGGAACGTGCAGATTCCGTGGCCATGGACTTCCACAAAATGCTGCTCACGCCTGTTTTAGCCACCGCTTTAATTTTCAAAAACGGGTCGGACAGCTACCGGACATTTAGTCAGCGGGCACAATACCTCTGGTCCGGACAAACCGAGCAGGAATGGTACAATCTGGCCAAGCGCACCTTCGAGTGCACCAAGCTGATGATGGGCATGAAAGTGTACGCGCTACTGCGGACCTACGGGTTTGAATTGTGGGAAGCTTATCTGGGCAAAGTCATACAAAACGGCGCTCTGTTTGCAGACCTGATCCGTGCCCATCCCGACTTTGAGCTGGCAGTTGAGCCGGCTTGTAATATTGTTTGTTTCCGTTACGTGAAGCCTGGCGCTGATCTCAATGAACTGAATGCCCGTATCCGGCAGTTTCTGCTGGAGGATGGCCGCTTTTACATTGTGCAAACCCAGCTCAAAACCGGGCTTTTCCTTCGGGTCACCCTTACTAACCCACACACTTCTGGTGAAGACATAGAAGCCTTGCTGACCCTGATTGCCAGCAAGGCTCCGGAATTGTGGTGATCATCCGCCATTATCGGGCTATCCTATCTGTGTTGCATCTGTTTAGAAAGGCGGATGAGCAGGTTTGTTGCCCAGCACTTCCTCAATGCTGTGCAGGATTTCCTCATTGAGTTGGGGGACCAGTTCCAGCGCATCAATATTCTCTTCCAGGTGGTGGACTTTTGAGCCACCGAGTATTACAGTGCTTACATTCGGGTTGGTCAGGCACCAGGCAATAGCAAGTTTCGGCATCGTCGTGCCCAGGTCACTGGCGATTTTACTGAGCTTTCGGACTTTCTCGAGGCGTTCCTCAGTCAGGCTAAGGTCTTTGAGCCACTCCAGGCCTTCCATGCCCAAACGGGTGCCTTCCGGAAATTTATCCAGGTACTTACCGGTCAGCACACCGGAGGCCAGTGGTGACCAAATGGTGGTACCCAGCCCTACGGTTTTGTAAATCTGACTGAATTCAACCTCCACTTTCTCCCGGTGAAACATATTGTACTGCGGCTGTTCCATGGTAGGGCCGATGAGGTTGAGGCGCTGCGCAACCATGTGGGCTTCCATGATTTCCTGCGCAGACCATTCAGAGGTGCCCCAGTACAGGATCTTTCCCTGTTGTATGAGGTGGTTCATGGCCCAGACGGTTTCCTCAATGGGCGTATTCTTATCCGGACGGTGGCAAAAAAACAGGTCGAGATAGTCGACTTGTAATCGCTTCAGGGCAGCATGGCAGGCTTCGAAGATATGCTTTCGGCTAAGCCCGGTCTGATTGGGCTTTTTGCCACCATCTCCGAAGAACACTTTGCTGGAGACCACGTAGGAGCTGCGGTCCCAGTTTTGCTTAGCGAGGATATTACCCATCACAATTTCGGATTTGCCACTGGCGTAAGCCTCCGCATTATCAAAGAAGTTGACGCCCCTTTCATAGGCTGCGGCCATGAGCGATTCTGCTACATCATCACTGATTTGCTTGCCAAAAGTCAGCCAGGAGCCCAGCGACAGTGCGCTCACTTGTAGTCCGGACCGGCCGAGCCGGCGGTATTGCATTTCCATAGATTGTATTTGGTTGGTTGTTATTCAAAGCAACCCGCACCGGAAAGGGATTGTTTAGCGCAGCGCTACCTAAAACTTAACGGCTGTTCTCACTCCAACGGCATAAAGGTTTCGGTTGTACCGTGCAAGCGGGTCGTTGAGCAGCCCGCCCAGCCAAAATTGAAAGGTAGGTTGGATCATGGTGGTGAAGCCATCAAAGTGGTGCTCCCAGCCCAGGCCGGAAATGAAACTGTAGCCCAGTCCGGAGAAGTTGGTGTCTCCCGGTTCTTGTGTCACCCGCTCAGAAACATCACTCGTGTAGTACGTGACCCGTTCCCGGTTGGCAATATTGACAGCCATAGACAGGCCCATGGAGAAAAGGAAGTCGTTCTTATCATTCAGTGTTTGGTAGAAGAGAATTTCGGCAGGAATTTCGATGAAGTAATGTACATAATCGATGCGTTGATCTTCTGCGCCATCCGGGACGTCATCACGCAGGTCAACTTCGGTACGCCGGGTTTGGTAACCACTTTCCACAAAGTAGGCTCCGGTTTTGAAAGCGATGCGTTCGCTGCGCCACTGCGCCATAACACCGGCAGAGTAGGAAAACCGGGATACTTCCAGGGTCTCCAGCCGTCGTGTTTCGTTGGGGTCCGTATCATTGAACTGAGCTACGAGCCGGCGGTGGCTGATGTTGGGGAACAGCTCCACACCGACTTTCAGTTCTGATTGGGCAAGTAAGCTACCGGACAGGCAGCAGGCGACCAGAAGCAATCCGATTCTAAGCATAAAAGGACTTTTAAGGAAAAACTCAATTCTCCCGGCTTTATTGCCCGTCACGGTCCAGAAGGTTACGTTTTTGAAAATCAGTAAGGATGGTCTTTAGGACCATATCGGTGGCCCGGTTGGCAGCGATGCCGGCGCCCCATTGTTTCCATACCCCTTTCAAAACCCAGGTAATCAGGCTGCCGAACAAGCTCGGCTTTACTGATTTATGGTTGTGGTGTTGCAGGATTTGATGCACCTCTTCCTTTAGTTTTTCCTGTTCAGGTACAGGTGCCGGCTTTTCATACTTATCGGCATTCAGGAAGACTTCACGCAGGCGGTGGCGGATGTTGCCCTCAATGCTGAGTAGCTCAGAGGGCTTGAGGCGCTGACGTTTCGGTAGTGGAATCTCCGGGTTGTCCGTTTTTTGGCGGTCAAAGTTCATATCTGGTACAATGGGGTATCCATCTACGGATTCGCTGTAGAACCGCTTGTGGCGCTCATCGCTTGCATCCCAGTCCCGGAATACGCTATCACGCTCAGCTGCCTTGGAAGTGGGGATGCAGAAGTAATTACGCAGGAAACTTTGGCAATTCCGGCGGCCCAGCTCAAAATCATGTTCGCGGAAGCCCCGGCTGAAAAATCCGCCGAAACCATCAAGCGAACCACAGGAAATAGGGTAGGGGTCCTTCTGATCCCCTTCCCGGCGGGAGGGGAATATCATGCGCAGGGTATGGTCAGAAGACAAACCGCCGACCAGGTCGCTCTCTTTCATCATAGCCTGCCCCCGGATTGCGCCCAGGACTTTTGGGACCAGTTCAATTAATTTAGGCGTTTCTTCGCGGTCTTGCTGGGTTTCCCCTTCAAAATTAGGGAAAGGGTCAATCATCAGTACCGCGTAGTTCTGCCCGGGATCGTCCTGGCTCTTTTCTTCCAGTGCCCGAATCACTTCTCCAAAGGGCTCGTTGTTCACCGTGCCACCGTCTACGGCAAAAAAATCAAAAGTATCTTCCTCAATCTGAATGCGCAGCCCCTGTGTTGGCAGCTCCCCTTCTTCGTGCCGCTTGGGCGAAAACATGCGGTCCACCATCGCTTTGATATATGGCGTTTGGGTATTGGTCAGGTGCCGGGGGGCGAGACCGAGCGGAAAAGCCCCTGTGGCTTTGGCACATTGCAGGAGCGTTTCCCGGTCAATGGCCTCTTCCGGGTTAAAAGGCAGCGTGTGGTCGTAGTGCTCCGTTCCGGCCGTATTGACTTTAAAATGCGCGATACCTTTGTGCAGGTACATGCGGTGGGCTGGCTTAGGCGGTTCGCTAAATGCTCTTTCCTTTTTTACTTCATCGAAGAAGTTTACCGCCAGGGGAATGCCCCTCAGACTTGTAATGGTCAGAATAACCTCCAAGTCCGGAGCGATATAATCTGGCAGCTTCGTAATTCTTTTCAGCTCTGCAGCCCGGTCCGCAATTTGGTCTATGGGTTTGGAATTAAGCAGTGAAATGACACCATTATGCTCCTGAATGTCCTCAGTTTGGAGCATTTGCAGAAGCGTAGACATTTTGCCGTCTCCCTTATCGTTGAGGTTGACCCAGGCTTCGTACAGTTTATTTTGTTCTTTGTTTGGGTTATCGTCGTTGATGGGGCGCAACCCTTCGAAAAGGCCAAGCGCAGTGATTGCAGCTGTCATACCCCCGGCAGAAGAGCCGCCCATGACTTCAATAATGACATCGTGCATCGGCACACTGCGGTCGTACTCCGGGTGGTCTTTTCCTAATTGTTTGTTGCGCTCCTTGGCGCCTTCCCATTTGGACAGGGTTTCGAGTAAATAGTCGATGACACCGGCTGTGTAGGCACCTGCTGAGACTGCCCCCGCCATTGCAATTCCGATTTTGAAGACTTTCTGTTGTTCAGCCATGATTGTATTTGAGGTTGAGATAGCGGATCACTGACCCGCTTCACCAAAGCTAGGGCTTTTTTGCAAATGCAGCAACCGAATTATCGCAGGCCCCTTTTGCGTAGGTTCTCCCGGTATATGGCGGCATTGCGATTGTGTGCGGAGAGGGTTCGTGCAAAGGAATGCAGCCCGGAACCATCACCTTTGGCGCAGAAGTAAAGGTACTCATGGTCTTCGGCATTGAGCACTGCATCAATACTCGAAATGGACGCCATGGAGATGGGGCCGGGAGGC
>CAZNHN010000362.1:3464-5303 GCA_964572415.1 uncultured Phaeodactylibacter sp. | reverse complement strand
TACCTTGATAACGTAAGTATCCCTCCCCATTGGGTAAGAAGAAGACTCCAAAAGCATTCAGGTCATCATTGTTAGTGCTATTTGGTGTAAAGGCATGAAGGAGATTATAATGCCCGGCCCTGTTAGGCTTCAGTTTCATTTTAAAAGACAGATTGTACCGGCCACTCGTCCTTCCCCCCAGCTTTAGGGCTACGTCCTCCTCATCATTAATCTCTATTGCGGCGGTACCGTTGACGCCCGCCGTGCCATTGACGATGACATCAACGCTTCCGCCATTTATGCCATTCCAGGGTTCCCAACACGGGGATTGGCTGCCCAAGTATTGGCCGGTGGTATAACTGTCAAAATTATCGCAGATATTGCCGGAAGTGTAGGTAGTGCAGGCGCAATCTGTGTTTCCACTATTATTCCCACAGTCCGGCGCCGCCTGGGAGCAATCCCAGATATTCACCGGATTGGAAAAACCGGCATAAGGCTGGGTATCCGAATATTCAAATAAGAATTGCCCGTCACAAGCATACACATCATAACTTGGTAGATCTAAGTCTGGAAAACAGCCGCCGCCGGTGTATATCTGAACGACCTGGCTGCCCTGATAATCGTACATTTGAATGTACTCCGGGCAGGAGGCCTGGCAGTTGATATTTTGAATGTAATTCTGTATCCAATCGAGGCAGCGGACTTCATCAGTGGTATAATTACATGTGAATGTATTCGTCTGTTCCAGAAGAATATCGTCTATGTAAAAATCATATGTATTATCTACACGGTAGAAGTTAAGACCCGCTAATTGGCTTAGCCCACCGCCAACCTGTCCTGCCTGATAATCGAATGGCCAGGTATGGACGGTATTTCCATTGACACGAAGGCTTATCGTATTATTAGTGATATCTATATCATGCACCACATTATTCCAGAAATTGGAGGAATAACTAAAACTATAGTTTTCATTTCCAACTCTTAAATACCCTTGTCCGTTTCCTAGAAAAAAAACTTCAAAAGCCCACTGATAATTAGAAGCATAAGGCTCAAACAAATGCAATAGGTTATAGTAGGCTTTATCGCTGGTCCCGGCCCACAGCTCAAAAGATAATTGAAAACTACCAAATTGGTGGTTTCCCAAACCCAGCACAGCATCGTAGCCCACATCATTGTCAATGTGCAAAAACTGATTATCTGTAGTCGAGCTTTGTACCACTTGGGGAACTGGGGAAGAGAAATCGCCATCGAAAGGGTAAAAACACTCCGAGCAAGGAGCGATCTGACAAGGCTGATACAGCGGGGCAGGAGTGGAGTACTGCTGAAAATCCTGAGAGTAGTTACCAGAATAGGCGCAGCCAACACCAGAATACGACGGCTGCACCCACCGCAACTCCTCTTCCTCAAACCCGTACTGCGTTGCCCAGGCGGTCAGTTCCGGGTAATCCATATCCTCGATGTAGGCATAGTTGTTTTCCTGCTGTACTTTCTTGGCAAAGGCATCATAGCCCGTTTCACGTACAATATGCCCTACCGCGCAAGCTGTACCGAAGTCGTCGATAAAGTAGGGCACGACCTGCCCCGGATGATGATTGTTAATGGGGAACTGCCCCTCTTTCCAGTACGTATGGAGTATGTTGAGCCCTAACCTACGCTTCAGTTGCTGCTCAATAGACAAGTCAGAAACGTCTTTTTGGCGTAGATGCTGCTCTACCAGACTCAGGTGCAACTGAATAAGATCGGTATGCTTTTCAAAGCAAATGCGCTGCTTCAAAATATCAGAGTCTACCTTTTGGTCTGCCCAGTATTTATTGAGGCCAACCAATTGTTCATAAACGGTAGGACATTGCTGATTAAGAT
>CAZNHN010000362.1:0-3454 GCA_964572415.1 uncultured Phaeodactylibacter sp. | reverse complement strand
CAACGTAACTGAAGCTTTTTCATCAGAAAGGATTTAGTTTTACACCAAACCTCTCTATTTTAACTTCAACCACCAACTCATCCTCACCAACAGGAAGATTCTCCCCACTAATCCGCCCGCAAATTAGGCAGCCCGCCCAAAAAGTCATCCCGCCAGGTCTCACTCAGCGGGATTTCCTGCGTCCCCTCCCGGTAGCGGACCATCACCCGGCCGCGGTGGTAGGCTACTACATGACGGGTACTGACCACCCAGGAGCGGTGGGTGCGGACCGGGGACAATACTTATGTTTGCAGATTTTCTATATCGTCTAAGTCTTTGTTGCGGCCGGATGCTTTTTTGGCGGTTATCAAGCTATTTAGATTTAATGCCCTGACCCGGAGATCACCTTCGATGTTGAACCATTCAGCAGATGCCAGCGCTTCATCGAACTCTAAACCTTTGATTTCCGTGATAATGTCAATTGAAACAGGAGGCCGGCCAAAACTGAAGACTTTATTCTCACTCGTATCCAGAAACCGCGTTTCGGTCATGTCAAAAACAGACATACCAAATACTTCGAATGCTTTCAATAGTTTTTTATAATTACTGGCAACCGCTTTCACCCAAATATCCATATCTCCGGTTGTTCGGGCATATCCATGAAGGATCACAGCATAGCCGCCAACAAGGATGTAGTCTACCTGACTTTGATTGAGCGCCTGGATGAAATCCTGGAAATCCCGGTTGAAGATATTAGCCATTAGAACGTGTTCTTATACTGAAGGCTGTACGATCCAACCGGTGTTGACCGTGGTAATCTAACTGGTAAGCGGTACAAACCAGGTACCAGGCAGCCGCAAGACGTTCCATGGCTGTTTTTTGCATCCAATAATCACGCTGCTTTGAGGCTTCCTCAAAGGATTGAACACTAAATGCCTGCCGGTCTAAACGGTAAGATTCCATGATTAGAGTTGTTGTCTTGTAAAAATACTTTTTTTTAGCAAAGTTTCAATCCGCCCGCAAATTAGGCAGCCCGCCCAAAAACGACTCCCGCCACTTGTCACTTAGCGGAATTTCCTGCGTCCCCTCCCGGTAGCGGACCATCACGCGGCCGCGGTGGTAGGCCACGACATGACGGGTATTGACCACCCAGGAACGGTGGGTGCGCATCAGGGCGGGGTGAGGCACCTGTTCCAGGAAACTCTTGAGGCGGACGGAAAAGGCAATGGCTTTAGCGTCGGTCACGATTTTAACGGCGTGCTCTTTAGCTTCTATCCAGCGGATGTCGGCCACTTCCACGCGCACGTGGCGGTAATCCTGCCGCACGAAGAAGAAATCCTGGGCGGCGTACAGGGCGCAGCCGCTGCCGGAGGAAGCCGGTACAGTTGTCACAACGGCGGGACGGCGGCTGTAGAAAGTGGCAAAGGCCGTATCCAACGCAATCAGAAGCTGCTCAATGGGGGCAGATTTGAGGACGTACTGCACCATTGGCGCCTGCTTGGCCCGCTCCACAAACTCCCGCTTGTCGTGGCTGCTTAGGAAGAGAATGGGCAGGGGGGAAATGCTGTGCAGGGCGATGGACAGTTCAATGCCGTCGAGCTTACTGCCATTAAGCTCGATGTCCAGCAGGGCGATGTCGGGGCGCTCCTTTTGGAAAAGCGCCATAGCCTCATCGCTGTTGGTGGCGTGGCCGGTGATGCGGTAGCCCTGCTTTTCTAGCTGCTCCTGCAAATTGGCGGCGATGATGTGATCGTCTTCGACAAGTAAGATGCTTGCGGCTTGCATATTGGTACAGGGTTTTATGCGGCTGTTAAATCGAATTCACACTCCACGCGGGTACCTTCCTCACCGGAAAAGGCGATGCGCCCGTTGAGCTGTTTGACCAAGTTGTGGAGCAGGAAAAGCCCCATCGACTGTTTCGTATCCACCTGAAAGTCGGCGGGCAGGCCGCTGCCATTGTCGGTATAGATGAGGCGGTAGCGGTTATCGGACTGTGGCTCCAGATGGACATCAATCTGTGGGTCGGGCTGCTCGGCAAAGGCGTGCTTGCAAGAGTTGGTCGCCAGCTCGTTGACGATGAGGCCGATGCGCATGGCAGCTTCCCCATCGACCTGTTCGGCATCAGGTGCGTGCAAGTGGATGTTCAGCGGCTTATCAGGACTACCAAAGCTGTGCTGCAGAGCGTTGGTGACTTCTTCCAGATACTCATGTATGGCGACCGTTTTCTGCCCTTCTCCATCGTGGTGGAGGCGGCTCTGCAGGACAGACATCGCCCGCAGGCGGGCATCGGCTTCTTTGACGGCCTGCTGTGCTTCGGGCTGTTCCTTCAGGCGGTTGACTTGCAGACTCATCAGGCTGTTGGCAAAGACGAGGTTGTTCATCATGCGGTGGCGCTGCTCTCGGTGCAGGAGCTCGATTTCGGATTTTTGGGCTTGGATGCGCTGCCGTTGGCGGTAGAGGAAGAGGGATAAACCGGCTAGGGTAACTAGACCCAGACCGAGACCACCCAGCCCCATACGCTGATTGCGGTTGATGCTGGCCTGTAGTTCGTTTTCACGTTGGAGGGCTTGGTTTTGGAGTTCTTTTTGTTCGGTTTGGTATTTAACAAGAGCTTCCTTTAATTTTTTTTCGGAGGCAATATCAAGCTCTTTTACTCGAAGGCGATCATATTTTTCATATAGTGGAACAGATTCTGGCATCGATTCCATTAAACGTATCTGGAGGTCAAGTTTTGCTAATCCCGTTTGATATTGGATAATCTGTAGTTGATCGTAGGCTTCTAGGGTAGCTCTTGAATTAGCCAAAAAAGTAGAAGCACGATCTAAGTCACCTAGCTTATACCAAGCCTCTCCTTCTGCCAGATTAAATAAAAATATGAACTTAGGGTTCTGGAGTCCTTCTTTCATGCACTGCCGTCCCTTTTCCAAAGCTGTTATTGTTGCCTTGTAATCTCCCTTAACATTGGCTATTCCTGCTTGGCAGTAATAATACGAACGGCAATCCACCTCTTCTAAACGATTAATATTTTCTACTTTAGATAAATAATGCTGGCAAGAGTCCAATTCCCCTAAATCAAGATACCAAGAGGCGATGTTAATTAAAATAGCAGGTCGTTCTAGCGCAAGTATTTTTTTACTTTTCAGGGCTTGCTTCCCGTAAGAAATCGCAAGTTGCTTATTTCCAAGTTTACTTAGGTAAATCCCCAGTGTATTTAAAACACCTTCTTTCATCCCTTGGGCAAGATTTAAGAAAGGTGTTCTTAGCAGAAGCAACAGCTCTTCAATAGCGGTAGCATACTCTTCTCTGTCACCTGAAATGCGACCTTTAAAGTACTGATGAAACAGCCATGCTTCTTGATCAGACTTCAGAGTTGTATCCAATGCAAATTGACAATGATCCACATATTCCATAGCTTCGGGTGCTCCCATTTCCACTAGTACTGATGCCAAGTTGAATTGGATTTCCAGTAAGTCTT
>CAZNHN010000361.1:0-5318 GCA_964572415.1 uncultured Phaeodactylibacter sp. | reverse complement strand
AGCTTTGGCTAGGCTCCTTCATCGCGCCTTGTTCAGAATAAAATTTGACGGAATTCGCTCCAAAAGCGAATTCCCAATATAGCCTAACCACCGGAAATCACGTTGGTAAGACCAAAATATTTGAAGGGAGTTGCGGATCGGACTGCAACTCCCTTCCTGTTTGCTTGATTCCTGCGGTTAAGCTTCTTATTTTTGCGCCGTCAAAAAATACCCTGAATGGAAAATACACTCAAGATTTACAACAGCCTCACCCGCGACAAGGAAGTGTTCACGCCCCTGAATGAAGGGCGCATCGGCATGTATGTATGCGGGCCTACCGTCTACAGCGATGTCCATTTGGGGAACTGCCGCACGTTCACCAGCTTCGATGTCATCTACCGTTACCTCATGTACCTGGGGTATAAGGTGCGCTACGTCCGCAATATCACCGATGTAGGCCACCTTGAAGGCGATAGCGATGAGATCGGTACCGAAGATAAAATCTCCAAAAAAGCGCGCCTGGAAGAACTGGAGCCCATGGAAATTGCTCAGAAGTACACCAACGGCTTCCACGAGATGATGCGCATCTTCAATACCCTGCCGCCGAGCATTGAGCCACGGGCTACCGGGCATATCCCGGAGCAGATCAAGATGGTGCAGGACATCATCGATAATGGGTATGGGTATGAATCCAATGGGTCCATCTACTTCGATACCTTGAAGTTTATCGAAGAGACCAAAGCCTACGGTAAATTGTCCGGCCGCAAGATTGAAGACCTAATGGCGGAGAGCCGTGACAACCTCAAAAATCAAAGCGAGAAGCGCCACCCGGCTGACTTCGCCATTTGGATGAAAGCAGCGCCTTCCCACCTGATGCGCTGGAGTTCCCCATGGTCGGTGGGCTTCCCGGGCTGGCACCTGGAGTGCTCGGCCATGAGTACGAAGTACCTGGGCGAGACCTTTGATATCCACGGTGGCGGTAATGACCTCAAATTCCCTCACCACGAGAATGAGATCGCTCAGAATATGGGCTCCTGCAACTGCAGCGGCGCCCGCTACTGGATGCACGCTAATATGCTGCTGATGAACGGCCGTAAGATGTCCAAGAGTGATGGTAATACCATCACGCCCATGCAGCTCTTCACTGGCAACAGCCCACACATCAGCAAAGGGTACAGCCCGATGGTTGTGAAATTCTTTATGCTGCAGTCGCACTACCGCAGTACCCTTGACCTAACGGATGAGGCACTGCAAGCCGCCGAAAAAGGCTATAAGCGCCTGATGGAAGGGAATAAGCTGCTGCAGGGCATGAAGCATCCCGGCAACGGCAAGCCTGGTCCCCTAGACGAGGAGCTTAACAAGCTTATCGATCAGGTGCATGATGAGATGAACGACGACTTCAATACGCCCAAGGCCCTGGCGGTCTTATTTGAAATCGTGACCAAGGTCAACAGCCTCAACGCCGGCCACCTGCAACTGACCGACCTGACCGAGCTGACCCTCACCCGCCTGCAGGAGACCTTCCGCGGGTTTGTGGATGAGATATTTGCCCTCGAAGATGAGGGGCTGGCAGGTGAAAGCAACGGAGACAGCCCGGTGGATGGCCTCATGAACCTGATCATCGATATCCGTGCTGAGGCGCGCGCCAATAAGGACTGGGGCACTTCTGATAAAATCCGCGATGTGCTACAAGAAGTCGGCATCGTGCTCAAGGATAGTAAGGAAGGGACGAGCTGGACGAAAGCGTAGCACTTTTCCAGCCCACTTTACAACAACGGCCCTGCAGCTGATAAGCAACTGCAGGGCCGTTTAGTTTGATCAGGGTCAGGGTATGCCTTACTCCGGCACCTGATTCGGGTTCAGCAGATCGTAGAACTGATCGAGCTTTGGCAGGATGATAATGCGGGTACGGCGGTTCATGGCCCGGCCCTCTGCCGTATCATTGGTTGCCAGTGCGTTGAACTCACCCCGCCCAGCAGCAATCAGGCGGTTGGGGTCAATGCCGTGATTGGTCTGCAGCGCACGCACCACAGAGGTGGACCGCAGCACGCTCAGGTCCCAGTTGTCTTTGATACAAGCGGTGTTGATGGGCTGACTGTCGGTGTAGCCTTCCACCATCACCTCCAGGTTGGGGCGGGACTTGATGATCTTAGCAATTTTGCCCAGCACTTCATTCGCCCGGTCGGTGATTTGAGCACTGCCGCTTTTGTAGAGCATTTTATCAGACAGGTTCACAAAGACCACGGTCTTGTCCACTTTCACTTCCACATCCTCGTCCTCAATGCCTTCGCTGAGCACGCCTTTAAGGTTGACCGCCAGAGCCAGGTTGATGGAGTCGGCACGCGTTTTGGCCGCTTGCAGCATTTGAATGTACTTATCCTTGGTTTGCAGCTGCGACAAGGTCTCCTTGATGTTGTCACTGGCTGACTGAGAAAGCGTGGTCAGATCGTCCACCTGATTCAGCTGGGCATCACGTTGCTGACGCAGGTCCGCTACCAGGTCCTTTAGGTCGTTGACCTGTTCTTCCCTAAGCACCATATTGCTCTCAGCGGCCTGCAGACGCGCTTTGAGGTTCGCTTTCTCCCGGTCACAGTCGGAGAGGCGTTTCATGTAGTCGTTAAGGCTTTCGCCCAAACGGGCCACATCCTTATTTGCAATCTCCAGCTCGGACTGGAGGGCCATGTACTCCTTTTTGCTCACGCAAGAAACAGCCAGGACAGCAAGCGTGAATAGTAATGGCCAATAAATTTTGGGTTTGTGATTCATAGACGGAAAATTTTTGCTCTAAATTAAGGGATTAATCCGGTTTGTAACAATTTATACTGACGTTGAAGAGGTTTGGAGCTACTGATGCTATCGTTCGGGGCATGCCCAAACCTCTTCAAGTACAGTATATAATGACCTAACAGGTCTGCCCAAACCACTTTGCGTCATGTATAGACGCCCTTTCGGGAAATGGTAACCTAAACTATCCAGGTTAGCCTCTGTTTCTTTTTTGGAAATTGAATACTAGCTGCTGAATGCCCTTTTGAGTGCATTCGGCTTTCAACCGTTACAGCAACTGTGGAGAATAACCTCGACCGCCTTCAGGAATTATACCGAAACGACAATCGTACACAGCGTATTAATAAAGCCCTGGGTGGCGAAAAGCCCTGCCGGCTTCAGCTTAACGGGCTGGTGGGGGCACAGACTGCCTTCCTACTTACAGCGGTCTACCAAAACGACCCGCGTAACCATCTGCTGATCGCAAATGACAAGGAAGAGGCTGCTTATCTGCAAAATAGCCTCGACAACCTGCTGCAGGGCAAGGGCGTCCGCTTTTTCCCCGATTCCTTTAAGCGGCCTATGTACTTTCAGGAGCTCAACAATACCAATGTCCTGCAGCGCACCGAGACCATCAATAAAATTGTCAATTCGCCAGCAGGCGGAGAAATCGTAGTGACTTACCCGGAAGCCCTCTTCGAACAAGTGGTGGCTCCGGAAGTGCTCAATCAGCGCCGGATTGATATCAAAAAGGAGGAAGAGCTGGATGTGGAATTCCTCATCGAGGTGCTGGTGGAGTACGGTTTTGCGCGGGAGGACTTCGTGTACGAGCCCGGGCAGTTTTCCATTCGGGGCGGCATCGTGGATATCTTCTCCTTTGGCAATGAATATCCCTACCGCATTGAGCTGTTTGATGAGGAAGTGGAGAGTATCCGGACCTTCAATCCAACCACGCAGCTATCGGTACAGAATATCGGGGCGGTGACCATTATCCCTAATATCAACACCCGCTTTTCTCAGGAGCAGAAGGTGAGTATGCTGCGGATTCTGCAGCCCAATACCGCCGTTTGGGTAAAGGACTTTCAGCTGCTGGTGGATCGGCTGACGCAGTGCTTCGACAAGGCAGAAGAGTTTGCCAAGGGCATCGCGCTGTTGGAAGAGGAGGAGCTTAAGGAGATCTTCCGCGACCGTGCCTTTATCCGCCCGTTTGAGATCGTGGAGGATGTGAAGGACTACCACATCCTGGGTATGGCTGCCTCCGCACAGCCTATCGAATTTGACGAGCAGGTGGTCTTTTCCACCCGCCCCCAGCCGAGCTTCAACAAAAACTTCAAGCTGCTCATCGAAAACCTGGATGAGAATACCAGTACTGGGTTGCAAAACTATCTCTTCGCCGAGAACCCCAAGCAGATTGAACGCTTCTACTCCATCTTCGAAGACCTGGAAGCCAAGGTGGATTTCCACCCCATCCCCAAGTCCATCAACGAAGGCTTTATCGATATGGATTTGAAGGTCGCCTGCTATACCGACCATCAGATATTCCAGCGTTTCCACCGCTACCGCCTGCGCCGGGGCTTCACCCGCGATCAGGCGATCAACCTGCGGATGCTGCGGGAGTTGCAGCCGGGTGATTACGTCACCCACATCGACCATGGGGTGGGCAAATACTCCGGTCTGCAAAAGATCGACATCAACGGGCATGTGCAGGAGTCGGTCCGGTTGATTTACAAGAACAACGACATTCTCTATGTCAGCATCAACTCCCTGCACAAAATCTCCAAATATGTAGGCAAGGAAGGCACAGCCCCGAAGGTAGACAAGCTGGGCTCGGATGCGTGGAAGAACCTTAAGCGCCGCACCAAGAAGAAGGTCAAGGATATGGCCGGCGAGCTGATCAAGCTCTACGCCAAGCGCAAAGCCTCTGATGGGATCGCTTTCCCAAATGATGGCTACCTCCAAAACGAGCTGGAAGCCTCCTTCATCTACGAAGATACGCCCGATCAGCTCAAGGCCACCAATGACATGAAGGAGGATATGATGAAAAGCTACCCCATGGACCGCCTTATTTGCGGGGACGTGGGCTTTGGCAAGACCGAAGTGGCCATCCGGGGGGCCTTTAAGGCGGTGGTCGGTGGCAAGCAGGTGGCGGTGCTCGTTCCCACAACGATCCTCGCCCTGCAGCACTACCGCACCTTCAAAGAACGGCTGGAAGATGTCGAAACCCTTAACCGGATGGCCCTGGCCGGAGAGCTGGATCTGACCAAAATCTCCTACCACGCCTTCGGTCATTTGCGTCAAAAGTATGCTCTGTTACGCAGCGGAGGGGCGCTCGGCAGAGGCTGCGGGCCGTTGGTTATTGCCCAGAATAAAACTTCAATGGAGCAGCTACGCGGAAAAAAGATTGCCATCCCCGGGCAGCTGACAACGGCCAACCTGCTGCTACAACTCTATGACGCAGGGTATGACGATCTGCTCATCCTCCCCTTTGATCAAATTATGGATGCCGTTCATGAAGGCCGGGCCGCTGCTGGCGTTATTATTCACGAATCCCGCTTCACCTATCAGCAGTACGGTCT
>CAZNHN010000360.1:2198-5380 GCA_964572415.1 uncultured Phaeodactylibacter sp. | reverse complement strand
CCTGACGATAAATGTCTGGATGTAAACACCCGCCAAACGCGCCAAAAAAGATTTAGCCAGAACCACAATTCCTTGATTTTCATAACGAACCCGCTCCAAACATGGTCTAAGTGGCTGCGTGAACGGATTAATTCATAAATCCGTTATCTTTATGATTAAAGAAACAAAAACTAAATCAACTGCTTATGGGAGTCGAACAAATCAGGGAAGTCCTACACCTTCGCATCGAGCAAGCGGATGAAAGCTTCCTACGCATATTACATGCCATGACAGAAGCGTATGCCAGTGAATATCTGGAAGACAGCCAAATTGTCGATGAAGTGATTATGGCCATCCCGCCTTCTTCAAACTGGCATAAACTTAGCAGAGAAGAACTGAAAGCAGAACTGGCAGAAGCTAATTCAGAGTATGAGCGTGGAGAATACACGACCTTGGAAGAGCTGGAAAATGATTCGGAAACATGGTAGGCAAATCATTTCAGGTAATGTTTTCCGGAACAGCCAGGCAGCGTCTACGAGAAATTACAGCCTACGTGACAGAATACTCGAATTCTAAAGTTGTTGGGCGACATGTTCGCCGTGGTATCTTATCGGAAGCCAAAAAATTGGAAAAGCTCCCTGCAAGCAAGCCCACTCTGCCAGGTACCGAGGAGTACGATTACAAAGTCTATTACACAAAAGCATGGGAGTACAAAATTATCTTCCGCATCCTAACTTCTCACGATATCGTTCGCATCCTTACAATCCGCCACGATAAAGAGCTTGATGAAAATGTGAGAAAGGATTTTTAGTGGATCTTTTTCACTGTCTATCCCACACGAAAAGAGTCGTAGCTGACCGTGCTTTTTTTTATCTGCCGTTGCAATTTTGACGTCAATATCAGAATGTCAGCGCACTACGCCAGAAATTATAACTTGAGGCACTAGGCAATTTTCACATTTAAACTTTAAGCTTCCCCGGCAGTCTAACCCTCCAAAAAACCTATGCGCCTGATTTATACCTTTTTCCTGCTCAGCTTGCTAAATTCAGCTTCAGCCCAATCGCTCTATTTCCCACCTACAGAGGGCGATGAATGGGCAACCCTCCAACCCGACAGCCTCAACTGGTGCCCGGAGAAAGTCGACAGCCTGCTGGCCTTCGTGGAAAGCCGGGATACAAAAGCCTTCATCATCCTCAAGGACGGAAAAATCGTGCTGGAACGGTATTTTGGTACTTTTCAGCAGGACTCGGTCTGGTACTGGGCCTCCGCCGGCAAAAGCCTGATGGCAGCCGTCATAGGACTGGCACAGGAAGACGGTCACCTGAATATCAATGACCCGGTTTCGGACTATATGGGAGCAGGCTGGACGGAATGCCCGCCGGACAAGGAAGCCCTCATCACCATCCGCAACCAAATCACGATGACGACCGGGCTGGACGATGCCGTGGAGGATGACGCCACCAACAGCTGCTTCGAGCCTGCCTGCTTTCAGTACCTGGTGGACGCAGGCACCCGCTGGGCTTATCACAACTCCCCCTACCGCTATACCCAGGAACTGGTGGAAGCCGCCACTGGCGTTAACCTCACCCTGTACACCCGCCTGCGTCTGGGCAATGCGATTGGCATGAAGGGGGGCTGGTTTGGCAATGTCTACTACAGTAAGGCGCGGGATATGGCGCGCTTTGGTTTGTTCATGTTGGCAGAGGGACAATGGGGTGGCACACCGGTCATGACTGATACGGCCTATTTCAACGCCATGATCACCCCTTCTCAGGACCTCAACCAAAGCTATGGGTACCTTTGGTGGCTTAACGGGCAGCCTTCCTTTATGCTGCCGGCTACTCAACTGGTGCTGAATGGTCCAATGATACCCGAAGCACCAGCCGACATGTACGCCGCATTGGGCAAAAACGACCAGAAAATCTACGTGGTTCCCAGTGAAGGGCTGGTCGTCGTGCGGCAGGGCAATAACGCAGGCCCGGTAGTTGCCGCGGCTTCCTCCTTCGACAACCAATTGTGGGCCCGGTTATCGGATATGGAATGCCTGACTGCTGCTGCTGAAGTTGAGCCCCAACCCGGATGGACGATCGCCCCCAACCCAACAACGGATGAAATCCGGGTGAGCGGCAAAGCGGATATTACTCATTTAGAGCTATTAGGTAGTAGTGGGGTAGTGGTCCGCAACGTAGCCGCACAGCGCATGGACGTATCCGATCTTGTGCCCGGCATCTACTTCCTCCGGGTTTGGGCAAAGAGAGATTTACTGGGTACGGAGCGGGTCATTATTTATTAAAACTTCATCGGGTCCGGGTGCCGGAAAGTATACGCCAATAATGTTTTAGCCCGCTCATTGCTGATGATTTTGTACGCCAATTCCTTATTCCCTTTGAAGGTGGGCGGCTCCAGCCCTTCTTTTTCTGCCTGAGCGGTATAAAAGGCGGCTCTTGTTGGATGCCCGTCCGCCACCACGTTGAGGGTATGCCCAAAGGCTTCCTGCTTAATCAGTGACTGTATGAGCCCAATGCAGTCGTCCAGGTGCACCAGGTTGACGGGGGCTTCTCCGTTGGGGATGTCTTTTTTGCCCGCCAGGAAGCGGCCGGGCTTGCGGCTGCCGCCCACGAGCCCGCCCATGCGTAAGACGGTAGACCGGGGCGCGCGCAGCAATTGTAAATACCGTTCGATCACTACCAGTGCCCGCCCGGAAGCTGTGGACGGGTTCAGGGCTGCGCTTTCGTCCAGGGTAGTATTGTAATTGCCATACACGCCTGTGGAACTGACAAAAACCAGCTCGGGCACTTCCATCTGCATGGCCATTTCTACAACGGCTTTGACCTTTCGGGGATAGGTTTCTTCCACATTGGGGTCGCGCCGGCCACCGGGGGGGATGTTCACAAAAAGCAGGTCGGTTTGGAAGAAATCGCGCAGGTTGTCGCCTTCCAGTTGTTCGCCGGCTTTGATCAGAAAGGGGGAAATGCCTGCTTCGGTCAGCGTAGGGAGTTTATCGGTTGTGGTGGTGGAGCCTTTTACGGTGTAGCCCGCCTGCGCCAGTGTTTGGCCGAGCGGGAGCCCCAGCCAGCCACAGCCCAATATGGATATCGTTTGTATCAAAGTTTTATCGTTTTGGGTATGCAACAAATCAGCTCCTGAAAAGCTTATTGAAGTAGTCTAAACTTGACGAAAATGGACAATTATCAACCCATCAA
>CAZNHN010000360.1:0-2188 GCA_964572415.1 uncultured Phaeodactylibacter sp. | reverse complement strand
TTGAATTTCGGAATGCTTCCGGTCAGGATCAAACTACAGAGGCTGTTATCAAAGACCTCTATATCCGCAGCAAGGTAGAGTACCTGCTACTTAGCACTGGCTTGGAAATCCGTCTTGATCACTTGGTCTCTGTGGATGGGAGGCTGCTGCCCGAAGCCTGCTAACAATACTCAAACAAAGCTTCAAACTCAGTACAAATATCCTGGCTGCTCTGATTCACCACCTCAATCAGCGCCCGGTCCCGAACCAGCTCCGCCCCTTTATCCAGATCAGTAGCGAACACCCGGTCCTTGTCTGCAAATGTAATCTCTTCCCGTACCCGGGCATGCAGGTTTTCAATCAGCGGGCTCGACTTTAGTGGCCGGCGGAAGTCGAATGCCTGAGCTGCGCATACCAGTTCAATGCCCAGTATCCGCTCCAGATTGCCTACGACCTGCAGGGCTTTGCGGCCGGAAATGGAGCCCATGCTCACATGGTCTTCCTGCCCTAAGGAGGTCGAAATACTATCGGCGCTGGCCGGGAAGCACAGGCTCTTGTTCTCGCTCGCCAGCGCAGCTGCGGTATATTGCAGGATCATAAACCCGGAATTTGTCCCGGTCTCTTGCATCAGCAATTTGGGGACGGCACCATCTATGCCTGTTAGCGAAAGATAACAGCGGCGGTCGGAAACATTGCCCACTTCTGAGGCCGCCAGGCAGGCATAGTCCAACGGTAGGGCCATCGGTTGCCCGTGGAAGTTGCCCCCGCTGATCGACAGCTCCTCATTCACGATGATCGGGTTGTCTGTAACGGAGTTCAGCTCAATTTCCAGCATCTCCTTTAGGTGCAGCCAGGCATTGCGGGAAGCCCCGTGTACCTGTGGTATGCAGCGCAGGGAGTAAGGGTCCTGCACCCGGTTGCAGTGACTATGGGAGTTGAGGATTTCTGAGCCTTGCAGTAGCGCCCGGATGCGTGCAGCCACATGTTGGTTGCCTTTGTAAGGGCGCATGTTGTGCAGTTCCGGGTAGAAGGGCGCAACAGAGCCCAACAGCCCCTCAATCATCATTCCACCGATAAGGTCAGCCTGACTCAGGCAGGCTTGCAGGCGGTCGGCCACTTCCACACCAAAAGCGGTGATGAACTGTGTACCGTTGATCAGGGCAAGACCTTCCTTTGGCTGCAGTTGCAGGGCCTCGAGCCCTTCTTTTTGCAGCATTTCCGGTGTGGGCACCACCTTTCCTTTGTAATGCACCTGCCCCAGCCCGATGAGCGGCAAAAACAGGTGGGAAAGCGGTGCCAGGTCGCCGGAAGCTCCCACGGAGCCCTGCCTGGGCACCACCGGGATAACATTCTGATCGATATGCCAGAGGATGCGGTCCAGGGTAGGCAGGGAAATGCCGGAAAACCCCTGCGCCAGTGCATGCACTTTGAGGATGAGCATGAGTTTGGCGGTCTGTTGGGGAATGGGAGAGCCTACGCCTACGCTATGGCTCATGAGCAGATTGTGCTGTAGTTGTGCGGTGTCGTCCGGTGATATTTTGGTGCTGCACAGGGGGCCAAAGCCGGTGTTGATGCCGTAGACAGCATCACTGCCTTTGGCAAAATTTTGCACGATGCGGGCAGAAGCGGCTACTTTTTCGCGCTGATCCTGGTCAAGTTCGGCTGTTGCTTCCTTCCGGGCGATGCGGAGTGCCGTGCCGGCGGTCAGCTGGTTTTTCCCGTAGCAAAATGGTGACATGGTTAGGGCTTGAATTTTGGTTTTAATATTGGTACTCAAAGCAGCCGATATCCGGGGCAACGGGGTCCCGCTCGTTGCCCAAAAGGTCGGTGGTAATGCCAGGCAGGGGGCGGGCCATTCCTTCCGCAATGGACAGGCTATCCAGCAGGTAGATGTCACCATTGGGATCGGCAAAAAGGTTGTCTGTCCGCTCCCCGTTGATGCAGTTGATACAGGCATCTGATTCCAGGAAATCGGCGTAAAGCCCCTCCTGCTGTTCGAGCAGTTGGTCGACTTTGACAATACAGTTCTCAAACTGGACCTGAAAGAGCTGTGGCACACTGCCCCCGCTTACATCCGCCAGCTGCAGTTCATCCCGGCTGGTACCGAAGAAGATACAGTTGCGGAAGTTGGCCCGGATGCGATAGTCATTCCGCACCTGGCAGGTGAATGGGCTGTCGTAGCAGAAAAAATTGGACAGGGACATGGCGG
>CAZNHN010000359.1:0-5386 GCA_964572415.1 uncultured Phaeodactylibacter sp. | reverse complement strand
GTTGCCAGCCAAAACCACCGGTTTCCGGAATAGTATCTGTACCGTCAGTTTCAATGGTGAAAGTCCCTTCCGGACCACAAACTACGGTTTCACCAGTAGTGGCCAGTTCACCTACCGCACAGGAAATTTCAGGGCAAGCCACTTCAGGGCCGCCGGTACAAGTCAGTGCAGGGAAGCCATTGTTTGTGGCAGTATTATCACCGCCGCCGCAACTGCCAGCTTCGTTGATTACGATCAGGTAAGTACCGCTTTCAGAAGCTGTCCAGGTGATGGAGCAGCCATCGCCGTCACCAGCACCAAACGCGTCCACCTCGCCACTGGGCGCGATAATCGTAAACTCAGGCACCCAGCTCCCGGCGCCAGGACCATTACACATGCTAAAGGTGTACGTTCCGCCTTCCTGAAAGTTATTTACAGAATACGCTTCAGATGCAAACACTTCAAAGTCCGTGATTTCATTGAAAGGGCAACCACTGCCATCATCACAGGGAGCACCTCCGAAGTTGGAATTAAAATCAATCCAGCCTGCACCGGGTTCAGGCGCCGTCCAGTCCAGGCAAGGTTCGTTACCTCCTGTGCTTATGGAAATACTTTCAGAAACACTGCAGCCATTTGCATCGGTTACGGTGACCGTGTATGAACCATCTTCCAGGCCTACAGCCGTTGGTTCCTCCTGCCCATCCGACCACATATATGCGTATGGTGGTGTACCTCCCTCCGCTGTTACCGTAGCAGAGCCGTCACCATTGTCGACAACTTCCAGAATAGCCAGAGTGCCTCCGAAATTAACAATCAGAGAGTCTGAAGTCAGGGAACAAATCGAGTTAAAAGCATCACCCGCATCATCATAGACAGCACCTTTAACAATCCAGGTACCACTAAATGCCGGGAAGTTATTACCACTTAGTACCCCGTTAAGATCCGCATCATAGTTAGCGCTGGTAGGCGAACCGGTCAGGATAAAATCGCCACCAAGTGCTCCTGTACCGCCGAGCGTGTTGTAGAATACCCAGCCAAATCCGCCAGACGACGGTATTATTTCTGTATCATCTGTGGCAACATCAAAGGTGCCATCTACAGTGCATATTGACACCTCCCCGGCCGTAGTTAATACGCCTACCTGACAAGTAACAGCATCTCCAATGGCGACCTCTCCCTCAGTAGTACAACCATTAGCCCCCGTAACCGTAACGGTGTATAGCCCATCTGTTAGCCCCGTAGCGGTTGCAGTGGTCTGCCCGTCAGACCAGAGATAGGCATAAGGTTCAGTTCCACCGCTGGCCTCAACAGTAGCAGAGCCATCTCCGTTGTCAACCAGGCTGGTAATCATCGGGCTCTCCTCACTCAGAAAATCTATGATCAGCGAGTCTGTAGTCGTTGCACAAATGGTATTCAGCGCATCGTTGGCATCTTCGTATATCACACCCTTTACCACCCATGTCCCGGAAAGGTTAGCCAGATTATTGGCGGGCATAATGCCATTAAGGCTGGCATCAAAAGAATTGGGTGTGCTTGAGTTGGTAATCGTAAAACCACCTGCAAGCCCACCTGTGCCACCAAGAGCATCGGAGAACTCCCAACCTAATCCACCTGTCGAAGGAATGGTACTTGTGCCATCTAACTCAAGGTCAAAAAAGTCGTTCTCATCGCAGGTAACGGTTACAGTCCCATTGGTGAGTAATGCTCCGATAGAGCATTGCGCATTAGCGTTCGTAAGGACTCCTCCAAAAAAGAGCGCAAAAAATAGGTAAAATTGCCTAAGATTCATTCAATAAATAGTTTGGTTAAATAATAGCGGAAGCTACATACTCCCAACTCATCTGCTACCCTTCCGTAAGCTCCTTAATTGTAACCCCTATGACAGTTTTAGTATTTGGGGCATGTTAAACACCAACTGCCCGCCTGATGTTATTCTAAAAAAGTCCTATGCAAATCCTCCGCAACCTGCAACTCACCGGGGCAGCCGCCCGCCCGTTCCTGCTTGATGTGTACTACGTGCCCAGTAGCCAGCCTAAGCCTATTGTGCTGTTTGCCCACGGCTTTAAGGGCTTCAAGGACTGGGGCCACTGGGATTTGATTGCCCGGCAGTTTGCGGAAGCCGGTTTTGTTTTTATCAAATTCAACTTTTCACACAACGGTACTACGCTGGCTGCTCCAACTGACTTTGCTGACCTGGAAGCATTCGGACAGAACAACTATTCCAAAGAGCTGAACGACCTGCAGGCCGTACTCACCTGGCTGCACCACGGTGACGAAAGGCTGCCTGCTGAGGAAGCCGACCTTGGTCGCATCCACCTCATCGGACACAGCCGGGGAGGCGCGATTTCAATCATCTATGCCAGCCAGGACGAGCGGATTTCGAGCCTGCTGACCTGGGCTTCCGTGGCCAGCCTTGATTATGCCTGGAAAACGCCGGGCATGATTGCGAAGTGGGAAGCAGACGGGCAATATGAGGTGGTCAATGGGCGGACCGGGCAGCAAATGCCCATCTATTTTCAAATGTACCGCGATTACAAAGCCCGGGAGGAAGCCATGGATGTAAGGCAGGCACTTCAGCGATTGGACATCCCCATGCTGATCCTGCACGGCACAGCTGACCCCGCAGTTCCTGCCTCCGCTGCTGAAGCTTTGCAAGAGGGTAAAACAGATGCTCAACTGCACCTGATCGAGGGCGCAGACCACGTCTTTGGTGGGCAGCACCCTTTTGAAAAGGAGGCCTTACCTCCTCATAGCCAGAAATTGGTAGAACAATCGCTACAGTTTTTGAAAAGCCTGTATCGCTAAACAAAAAAACCCGGCTGGAGCGCCGGGTTTAGCAAATTGAGAACGAATCTGGAGAGATTTGGTTTTTTGGGGGTTACTCTCTCAAAATTTGCAGGGATTGATAAATGAGCCCTTGGGGTTATACAAGGATCTAAATGTTTTCTTGGTGGTTTTGTAGATAAGAGTGAAGGCACGCCGATTTTCCACAAATGAAAAGGCACTTTTTTTATTTTTTTGCCACACAAGGACCTAAATAATTGAGAACCAAAAACTTGAACCCCTGTATAGTTCTCAAAGAAATCATCTGTCGCCTTTAATCCTTCGATTTATTTTAATTCGCAGGCAGGAGTGTGAGTTTTCGTTTTTTGCATTAGGTTGAATTCGGTACATTTGAGCATCAACAGAACGAATTGCTGTGTTAGCCATATTCAGATCCAACCAGCTTATGGCGAGTGTACTGCTCGCATTTTATATCCTGCTTGTGCGAGGTTCTGTGTTTTTCGTGCCCGTTGATATGGCCCCTCACGGTGCCGGTCCTTTATCTATCTGGGTTTACGACTGGATCGGGCACAGTGGACAGTTGCCATCCATTGTTGCAATGGTACTGCTGCTGCTGCAGGGCTTTTACCTGAATTACATGGTGATGGAGCACCGGCTGGCCAGTGAAGTCAGTTTGTTCCCCGGCGTTTTTTATGTGCTCGCCTGCAGCTTGCTACCTTCCTTTCACTACCTCTCGCCAGTCTTGATGGGCAATACTTTTTTCCTGATCGTAATGGGGGAAGTTTTTGCGACTTACAAAAAGAACATGGTCGCAGACCGGATCTTCAATATAGGCTTCTGGTCAGGTGTAGGTTTTTTATTTTATCCTTCTTTCCTGCTCCTGTTGTTGTTCGGCTTTTCAGGGCTCAATATTCTGCGTGCCTTTAAGGTACGGGAGCGGCTGATGGCCATTACGGGGCTTTTTGTCCCGGTATTCCTCACCGGAGTATGGTCGTACTGGAATGGCTGGTACCCGGCATACCTGCAAATGCTGAGCAACAGCTTTGAATGGCTAAGCTATGTAGCTGCCGAACCGGCACGGGTATATCGTGACCTTGGCATTATGAGCGCATTGGTACTTGTGGTACTGTTCAGCCACCGAAGCTATATGCTGAAGCAAAATATTGAAGTGCAGCGCAAAATCAACATCGTGTACTGGGGGTTGATCATTTTCACGCTGAGCCTGATCTTTCAGGCTGATATCCAACTGGACCACCTGCTGGTTACAACGGTACCGATTGGTCTGCTGCTTTCCCTCAACTTTGTGCGTATGCCCCGGCGCATGGCTGAAGTCCTGCACCTCCTGCTACTCGTGATTGCTCTGGCGCTGCAGTTCCAACCTATGATTTTTCCGGACCTTTAGCTCCTCCGTGCCGTTTGCAGTACACGGCTTCAGCCCCTTTATGGGTGCCTAATCCAGCAAAACTACAGCTGCATCCGTCCTTCGGCGTGCGGAAGGCTGCTATCAAGGCCTTCCGCTTTCCCGGGCCTTCCTTTAACTGTTAAACTTTTATTATTGCCTTACTGAGCTTCAGCAACTTAGCCTGCCAGCATGTAAATTTACCGATTCATCATAATACAAAGCCAAACTATGAAATACCTCCTTTTGTATTTGATCCTTGGATGGGGAACGGCAAACCTTGCAGCACAGCAGGACATGCCCCAACCGGTAAACTGGGCTTTTGAGGTCAAAATGGTCAATGATACTACCTTTGACCTGACCTTCACGGCTGCAATCCAAAAGGGATGGTACCTTTATGCGCAGGACCTGGAGGAGGGCGGCCCCATTCCCACCACCATCGCATTTGACCCGGCAGAGGGCTTGCAGTTGATTGGTGAGACCGGGGAAGCCGGCCCGGTTATTGAGGGCATGGACGAGCTCTTTCAAATGAACGTCAAAAAATTCAAAAACGAAGCCATTTTCACCCAGCGGGCCATCATATCCGAAAAGACAAAAGTCGTCAGTGGCTATATTGAGTTTATGACCTGTGACGACGAGCAATGCCTGCCCCCTACAGAAATACCTTTTGCGTTTTCGTTCCGGGGGTGACCGAGGCACGGCATTGTACTCCAGATCACATTTTAAGCCGCTAAAGGTTATTATCTTTGCGCTTCAACTGACCTCCCGTACACCTTGTTAATCTTGCAAAGCTAAAAGTAAGTCATGAAAAAAACGCTTCTGCTCCTTCCGATACTTTTCCTGGTAAGCCTGCTGACGGGTCAGGTTGAAACGCCAGTTACCTGGTCGTTCGAAGCCAAGCCTGCCGGTGAGAACACCTATGACCTGGTCTTCAAGGCTAACATAGCTGATGGTTGGAAAACTTACTCCCCTTTCCAGTCTTACGGCGATGATGTTTTCGGCCCGGTCCCTACCGGCATTTACTTTGATGAGGGCGATCACTTTGAGACCGTTGGAAAACTAAAGGAGTCTGACAATCGTCAGGAGGCGCTTGAGCCTTTATTTGACAACATTACGGTGGCCTACTTTAAGAAATACGCCACCTTCACGCAGCGGGTCAGGGTCAGTGACTTCGGGAAGCCCATCACCGGCTACGTGGAATGTATGGCCTGTGATGCGGAGAAA
>CAZNHN010000358.1:0-5421 GCA_964572415.1 uncultured Phaeodactylibacter sp. | reverse complement strand
TCGCAAATCCAAGATCCCGACATTTATCGTCGGTGACCACTTCGTATTGCGTATACAATCATCAACCTACAAACATTAAATGAGTAAACCGAAGCCAGAACTTACCCGGGAACTTCTTTCCCCCGATAAAATACCGCAGCTGTCTGAGCGGGACCTAGCCTACACCACCGCCGATCCAAGGCTCAAACCTTTTTATAAGTACCCTGTGACCATGGAAGCCTTCGAGGCAGTCATCCGGGACAAAACCTTTGACCCCAAACGCCGGGAAGCCCTGGTCCGGGCACTTAGAGACCAATATGAGGGCAGGGAACTAAGCGAGCTAACCAGCAACAGAATAGACGCTTTGCTGGAAGCCAATACCTACACTGTCACCACGGCCCACCAACCCAGCCTGTTCACAGGCCCGCTTTACTACATTTACAAAATCATTTCCACCCTCAACCTGGCAGAGCAGCTCGGAAAAACCTATCCGGACTACAACTTCGTCCCCATTTTCATTACCGGTGGGGAAGATCATGATTTCGAGGAAGTGAACCACCTGCATATTTTTGGCAAAACCGTCACCTGGGAAAATGACCACAGCGGCTCCGTGGGGCAAATGCCGCTTGACGGATTGCAGGAAGCTTTGGATACGCTCGCAGACATTATGGGCGATTCCCCATCTGCTCAGGAGCTGACAGCCCTGTTCAAAGCGGCTCTGGATGGAAAGACAAAGTACAGCGAAGTCGCTTTTGACCTGACCCACCGCCTGTTGGGCGAATACGGGCTCGTCATCCTTGACCCCAGCCACCCCGATTTAAAGGCTTCCTTTACGCCCTTTATCCAGAAGGAGATCTTTGAGCAGCCTTCCAAGTCATTGGTGGAGAGTACCGTTAAAGAGCTGGAGGCCGCTGGTTTTTCCGAACAGGCTTATCCCAGAGCAATTAACTTTTTCTACCTGGGCGAAGGTTTCCGGGAGCGTATTGTGCAGGAAGAAGGAACATTCAAGGTGCTTAATCAGGATATTTCCTGGACTGCAGAGGGACTCAAGGCAGAAATCGAAGCCAACCCACAGCGTTTCAGCCCCAATGTGGTCATGCGGCCCATCTATCAGGAGCATATTCTTCCCAACCTCGCCTACATTGGCGGTGGTGGCGAAATTGCCTACTGGCTCGAGCGCAGGAAACAATTTGAAGCCTTTGGGCTGAATTTCCCTATGCTCGTCCGCCGTAACTCCGTACTTTTTGTTGATAAAGGAACCCGCAAACGCCTGGACAAGCTTGACCTGCAGGTGGAAGACCTCTTCGGCGACATAGAAGCGCTAATAAAGGAGTACGTGAGAGAAAATACCGAAAATGAGATCAGTTTATCAGAGGAGAAAAAAGCTTTAGCGCAGGTTTTCAAACAGGTAGAAGCTAAAGCTCAGGAAGTGGACCCTACACTGCGAAAGGCAGCCGCTGCCGAAGGAGCCCGTCAGATGAACAGCCTGAATCAGCTCGAAGGCAAGCTCATGCGGGCCGAAACGCCACGACACCGCTGTCAATCAAATGCGTACCCTCAAGGATAAGCTTTTCCCCAATAACGGGCTTCAGGAACGCTACGACAACTTCAGCATGTACTACCTGAAATACGGACGAGGCTTTTTTGAAGCCCTGATTGAGCACCTCGACCCGCTTGATAACCGCTTTGTCGTGCTTATTGATGCCTAAACCGGCCCGCGGCCGAATTAAAAATGCACTGCTGAGGAAAGCTCAGCAGTGCATTTTTTGTTTGCCGCAAATAAAAAATCAATGTTTTTAAGCTTTTTATCCTTGCTATCAGGCTCAAAAAAATACTTTTATTTTCACAAATATTCCTCAATAACTACATTTTAAGGCCTACTTCCATCTATTTCATTATATTTTATTTTCACAATAGCCCGTTTTTGTCTTTGTTATCCCTTGTAATTATTAAGATGTTTGTAATGTCAAACGAAGATAGAAGCCGGTGAATGAATCGGCTCTCAAAATTTGGGATTTTTATTTGGGATTTTAGTTTGCCTCTTATAGCAAGTCGGATCTGGGAAAATCTGACTTGCTATACGGCAACTACTTCCAAACCTTGAAAGACAATTCAGACTCCTTTTTGGAGCCTCTTTATAAAGAATTATACTTTTCAACTAGCTTATGCTAGTTTTCGTACATGTTCATGGGATTATGAATGATAAGTCGTACTGAGTTTCAGTGCGACTTATTTTTTTTGCGCTAAATATACGAATATTAAACTACTGCGCATAGTCTCCGCCCTCATCACGCCTTAAAATGTTTTATAATACGTTGCTTTTTCAAAAAATTATATGGTATTGCCGGAACATTCAGCAGAAGTAACCGTATAGTAAATTAAAAGGCAGGGGATACGGGTTTGCCTTAAAAATAATAGTTTGGTACAATTACTCCAGGTAACTTTTAAAAAGTGATTGGAAGTTTAAAACAAAATTCGTTTCTTTGTGACATAAGACGTACATTACCGTCTATAAAACAGTAGCAATCATCTTGCCCCACCATCCCCCTTGGCTCTGGTATTTCCGGAGTTCCCTTCAAACAGTAAGTTCCATAGCCTAGCTATGGGCAAAGTGGTATTTTTCCAGGTTTCAATTTAAGTCAGTAAATTAAATTCTCGGCACGAATTTTCAGGCTAAAGCTACCCGTAAGGGTGTTAGTCATTGATTGCCTGCTGCTGAGCTCACTATCTGTTAAATACCTTTTTCAGCTAACAAATTCATAATCCAGATGCAAAGAATTTTACCATTTCCAATTCGCTCAAAATTGTGCAGGCTGAGGAGCCCGAAGATGCCATCTTTATGGATACTTCCGCTCTTCCTGTTCTCCTTTCAGGTTTTACAGGCACAGATCAACGTCAACTTCCAGGTTACTGAACCTACCTGTTATGGCCATTTCGACGGAAGCGTTACGGCAACGGCTTCCGGAGGCAATGCGCCCTACAGCTATGTTTGGAACACTGGTGCAGTAGGTCCTGTACTTTCCGAAGTGCCTGCTGGCACCTATACCGTTACAGTAACGGATGCCTCCAGCAACACTGCCATCAAAAACGTCACGGTTACACAGCCTGAGCTGCTCAACGTAGACCTCTCGGCTGACAATTGCACCTTGCCCATCACCATTACAGCAACCGGCAGCGGCGGGGAACCACCATATAATTATAACTGGAGTACCGGACAAAACGGATCTGCGATTACGGTGCCGGGTTCCGGGACTTACTGCGTCACCATGACCGATCAGGATCTCTGCGGAGCTGTTGAGTGCATAACGGTTGATTTCACACCTCTGGATGTAAATGTTAACGTCAATAATATTTCCTGCCCAGGGGATAATGACGGCCAGGCTTTTGCAACGCCAGTTGGCGGTACGCCACCGTTCTCGTATCTGTGGAGCACAGGAGCCACAACCTCTTCTGTCAGCGGATTGCCAGCCGGCACGTACACCGTAACGCTGACAGACAGCGAAGGCTGTCAGGCTATCGGCTCAGGCACTGTGATTGAGCCACCTGCACTTTTTGCCAATGCTACCGGGCAAAATCCGGTTTGCGTGGGTGACGAGGATGGATCCGCCTTCGTAGTTGCTTCAGGAGGTACACCTCCCTATAGCTATCAGTGGAGTACAGGTGCGACAACCACTTCCATTGCCGGCCTTGCACCGGGAGGATACTCCGTGACTGTAACAGACGCCAACGGCTGTATTGCCGCAGATAATGTTGTCATCTCTCCTTTGTCTAACCTGAATGTGTCTCTGCAAAAGAACGACGAAAGCTGTCCTGACCAGAATGACGGATCGATTACTGCTTTCGCTGTCGGTGGTATACAGCCCATTTCCTACAATTGGAGTAACGGCGCAACCACCCAGACTATCTCCGGGCTCGCACCGGGTGCCTACGCTGTAACAGTTACAGATGCACAAGGGTGCCAGGATGTGGCCTCTACCGTAATCATGAGTGCTGCAGACCTCGAGATAACAATCATGGCCAACGATGTTACCGTCTGTGATGGCACAAATGGTTCTGCCACGGTGTCTGTAACTGATGGAACAGGCCCATTCAGCTATCAGTGGAGCAATGGTGCAACAACTCAAACGATTTCCAACCTCCCCGGAGGAGTTTACATGGTGACGGTAACAGATGCGAACGGCTGTACAGCCACCGACGGCGTGATGATAAACACCCCACCTGATTTAATCGTTTCAATTATCACATCTGAGTCAACTGTTTGCCTGGGTGAAAATACATCTACGGCAACAGCCACCGTTTCAGGAGGCACAGCTCCATTCAGTTTTCTATGGAGCACGGGAGAAATCACCCAGCAAATTACCGGACTTGGAGCCGGCACCTATAGTGTGACCGTAACTGATGCAGCGCAGTGTCAGGATGTCGCAACCGTTGTTATTCAGGCAGCGCCGAACCTCGGCGTAAGTATCAGTGGAGACGAGACGGTTTGTGACCCTGAAGGCCAGGGCTTTCTTACAGCCACCCCAGTTGGCGGTACCCCTCCGTTCTCCTACCTTTGGAGCAACGGCGCAACCTCTGCTTCCATTGCCAACCTGCCGGAAGGCACTTACACTGTAACAGTAACCGATGCACTGGGTTGTACCGCTATAGAATCCGTTGACCTTGATATCGTCGATGATTTCATCCTGGATATCATTGTAACGAACCCACTTTGCCCCGGGGATGAAAACGGCAGTATCTTAGCCGAAGGCTGGGGCGGTACCCCTCCATATATTTACCAATGGAGTAATGGTGTAACGGGCACGCCATTATTGGAAAACATTGGTGCCGGCAACTACGGTGTTACCGTTACGGATCAAAATGGCTGCCAGTTAATTGAAAACTTTACCCTCGTGGACCCGCCTGCTGTGGTAGCAGATATTTCCGCTACTCAGGAATTATGCCCTGGTGAAGCTACCGGAATGGCCATGGCAATGGCTAGTGGCGGCACCCCTCCATATACCTATTTATGGAATACTGGCGCAATGACTCAAATGATCACTGGTTTGAGCGCCGGCACTTACACCGTAACGGTTACAGACAGTAACGGATGTGAAGATTTGGCATCCGTTGTGATTGAAGAATCTCCGGCACTTGTCGTTGTCATCAGCGGTGATGAAACCATCTGTGACCCCGAGGGCGAGGGCCTTGCCACAGCTATGGCTTCTGGCGGCAATCCACCTTACACCTATCAATGGAGTAATGGCGCTACCACCCAGGCTATTGCCAACCTGCCGGAAGGCTCCTACAGCGTCACGGTAACGGATCAGCTTGGTTGTACCGCGACTGATGAGATTAATATTGATATTGTTGATGACTTTATTCTCGACATAATCGTTACGAACCCGCTCTGCCCCGGGGATGAAAACGGCAGTATCTTAGCCGAAGGCTGGGGCGGTACCCCTC
>CAZNHN010000357.1:1834-5495 GCA_964572415.1 uncultured Phaeodactylibacter sp. | reverse complement strand
GCAGTAGTGGACGGATTGCTGGAAGCCCTCAAGAACGGAAAGCAGGTCACCGCTTTTATCGAAGCTAAAGCCCGGTTCGACGAAGCCGCCAACCTGTACTGGGGCGCGGAGCTGGAAAAAGCCGGCGCAACGGTGATTTACAGCTACCCCGGTATCAAAGTGCACACCAAGCTATTACTGATTATTCGGAAGGAAGGAGAGGCGCTGCAGCATTACGCCTACCTGGGTACGGGCAATTTCAATGAGAAAACGGCCCGGTTGTACTGCGATCACGCCTTGCTTACTGCTGATCCCCGCCTGGGTAAGGAAGTCGGGCAGGTCTTCGATTTGCTGGAGCGGAAGATCCTAATGCCCAAGTGCAAACATCTGTTGGTTTCTCCGTTCACCACGAGGAGCAGTTTTGAGGCTTTGCTGAAGCAGGAGACCAAGCATGCCAAAGCAGGGCGAAAAGCCTACGCCATACTCAAAATGAACAGCCTGGAAGACCCCGAAATGATTGAAAAAATCTACGAAGCTTGCCAGGCGGGCGTGAAGGTAAAGCTCATTGTCCGGGGTATCTGCTGTGCGGTACCGGGTGTGGAAGGCGTAAGTGAAAACCTGGAGATCATCAGCATCGTGGACCGGTTTTTGGAACACGCCCGGGTTTATATTTTTGGAAACGGAGGGGAAGAGCGCCTGTTCCTGGCTTCAGCTGACTGGATGACCCGCAATTTGGACCGCCGGGTGGAGGTGGTTTTTCCGGTTTATGACGAGAAAATCTGTACTGAAATCCGGCATATCATTAACCTGCAACTTGCGGATAACACCAAGGCCCGTATTATTAATGCAGAACAGAACAACCCCTACCATTATCAGGGCGGGACGCCGGTAAGGGCTCAGCTCGCCACCTATCAATGGCTGGCTAAGCGGGAGCCCGTCGGTTTACAATAAGTTAGCAAAAAGATAATTCAGGGCTAACGCGCTCCGGGTTGACACGTACTATTTTTACCATAAAAAAGTGACGAAGATCAACCACCTGCGGGATTGGGTATTCCACCGCGTACACAAGAGCAACCTCGTTTACAATACCTGCTGGGAAGACCCCCGCTGCGACCGCGAACTCATGGCTATTGATGCGGACAGCGAAATTGTAATGATCACAAGCGCCGGTTGCAATGCGCTGGATTACCTGCTGGATGCGCCCAAAGCGGTGCACTGCATTGACATGAACCCCCGGCAAAATGCTTTGCTTGAACTCAAACGTGCCTTTTTCAGCCACAGCGGCCCTGAAACGTTGTTTCAAGTGTTTGGCAGGGGCAGTCACGAGGCTTTCCCGGAGCTCTACCACCGGCAGCTCCGCTCTGTACTGCCTGGCTATGCGCAGGAATACTGGGATGAGCACCTCCATTACTTTTCACCTAAAGGCTTGCGGAAGTCCTTTTATCATTTTGGCTCCTCGGGCACCTTCGCCTGGCTGGCCAGCAATTACCTAAAGGGGCGCAAGAAACTCTTCCGTCAGATCGATCAAATGTTCCACGCTGCTACGCTGGAAGAGCAAAAGGGAATCTACCTGCAGGTAGAAGAGCGTGTCCTGAATAATATGGTAGAGTGGATGGTCAACCGCCACCTCACCATGTGCCTGGTAGGGGTGCCCCGGTCGCAGCAGGAGCTTTTTGTGAAAAAATATGAGCGGGGCGCTTTGGGCTTCATTCAGGAGTGCCTGCGCAAAGTCTTCACGGAGTTGCCTTTGCAGGACAACTACTTCTACCGGTTATACATGTACGGCACCTACACAGAGACCTGCGCTCCCAATTACCTGTTGCCGGAGCACTTTGAGCCCCTTCGTGACCGAATAGACCGGGTGCAGACCAACACCACCACAATCAGTCAGTTCCTGAAGGACAATCCTGGTGCCTATTCCCACTACGTACTCCTTGACCATCAAGACTGGCTGGCTGCCAATGACCGGCCGGCGCTGGAAGAAGAGTGGCGACTGATACTGGAGAACAGCCGGCCCGGTACCAAAATCCTGCTGCGCTCAGCGGCTAATGAAGTGGACTTCTTCCCTGATTTTGTACGGGAAGCCGTTACCTTCGAGCAGGAACTGACTGCCAAAACCCACCAACTAGACCGGGTGGGAACCTATGCAAGTGTCTATCTGGCCGAAGTACAGTAGCAACTTACCTAATCTAAAAACCTAATATGGCATCCAAGCACATCACGGCCTCCGTTTCAGAACAGAACGAAACCATGCAGCGCTACTACGTACTGCAATCCAAAATCTACGACCTTACCCGCTGGACCTTTCTGTTTGGGCGTCGGGCAGTCATTCGCCAACTGCCACTCGACCCCGGAAAAGCGCACCGTATCCTGGAAGTAGGCTGCGGTACCGGCTACAACCTTCGGCTTCTGGCCCGCCGTTTTCCCAAAGCTCACCTGACCGGGCTGGATGTATCTGCTCACATGATTGAGAAAGCCACAAAAGCCACCAAGCCGTTTGCGCAGCGGGTCCAACTGGAGGAGCGCCCCTATGCACTGGGCGACACTCAATACCTGGAGCAATTCGACGCCGTCCTGTTTTCCTATTCCCTAACCATGATTAACCCGCAGTGGGAAGAGCTGATCCGGCAGGCAAAGGCGGATCTTAAACCTGGGGGTATCATAGCGGTGGCGGACTTTTTTGATTCCCGGTTTGGGTGGTTCAAAACCCACATGGGTAACAATCATGTCCGCATGGACGGGCACTTGCTGCCGCTTTTGGAGCAGGAATTCACGACACTTTCCCATAGTGTGAAGCCAGCCTACGGTGGCGTATGGGACTACTTCGTACATTTGGGCAGAAAGGTGTGAGGTTGTATCCTGCTTTTGTAAAATTGCCGATTTTTGTTTGGTATTGGAGTAGAAAAAGTTGGTGAATATGCTAATTTGGTGGGCATTACTGCAACCAAATTCAAATTAGCATGAACACAAGAAAAATCTTACTGTCGGAAAATGAGATTCCGGAGGCTTGGTACAATATTGTGCACGATATGCCCAACAAGCCCCTGCCTCCGCTGCACCCCGGTACAAAAGAGCCCACCATCGGCCCGGATGCCTTGGCGCCCCTTTTCCCAATGGGCCTGATCCAACAGGAAGTGACCCAGGAAAAATGGGTGGAAATACCGGAGGAAGTCCGCGAGGTCTATAAAATATGGCGTCCCACGCCTATGTTTCGGGCCACAGGGTTGGAGAAAGCGCTGGACACTCCTGCCAAAATTTACTACAAGTACGAAGGTGTGAGCCCTTCCGGTTCTCATAAGCCCAATACTGCGGTTGCGCAAGCTTACTACAACAAGCAGGAAGGCGTTAAGCGGATCACGACCGAAACCGGCGCCGGTCAGTGGGGCAGTGCCCTGAGCTTTGCCTGTCAGCACTTCGGTATCGAATGTGAGGTCTACATGGTGAAGATCAGCTACGAGCAGAAGCCCTACCGCAAGATGATGATGAACACCTGGGGCGCTAAAGTCCACCCTTCGCCCACTGATCTTACCGAAGCCGGGCGTCAGGTGCTGGCCAAAAACCCTGACTCACCAGGCAGTCTGGGTATTGCTATCTCGGAAGCCGTGGAACGGGCAGCCTCCGACGAGCATACGAAATACGCCCTGGGCAGCGTGCTCAATCACGTCCTTATGCACCAAACGGT
>CAZNHN010000357.1:0-1817 GCA_964572415.1 uncultured Phaeodactylibacter sp. | reverse complement strand
CGTCAAGCAGATGGAGAAAGCCGGTGATCAGCCGGATATTGTGGTGGCGCCTTTTGGTGGAGGTTCCAACTTTGCCGGCATCAGCTTCCCTTTCCTGCGGCTTAATCTGGAAGAGGGCCAAAATATCCGGTGTATTGCCAGTGAGCCTGCTTCCTGCCCTAAGCTCACCCGCGGCGTGTTCCGTTATGACTTCGGCGATATGGTCGGAATGACCCCATTGCTGCCGATGTACACCCTTGGGCATAACTTCGTCCCGGCACCAATCCATGCCGGAGGGCTGCGCTACCATGGTGCGGGCGTTGTGGTGAGTCAGCTGCTAAGGGATCAGCTTATTGAGGCCCGCGCACACGATCAGCTCGAGTGCTTCGAAGCAGGCGTGCTTTTCGCCAAAACAGAAGGCATCATTCCTGCGCCTGAGACCAACCACGCTATCGCCACGGCCATTCAGGAAGCCAGGCGCTGTAAGGAGGAAGGCAAGAGCGAGACCATATTGATCCACCTCTGCGGGCACGGCAACTTTGACCTGGCCGCCTACGAAAATTACCTGAGCGGCAACCTGGTTAAGCACGAAATAACCGAAGAGGAAATACAGGCGGCTTTGGCAGAGCTGGATACGCCTACGATTGATTAATCTTTTTGAGCATAATGGTAACATCAGCGGCATTGGTGATCCTTTTGGCATTACCGGTGCCGCTTTATTTTGCTTGGATTTCGTAATACGCCCCTTGGACTGCCTTGGGAAACATAGGCGAAAGCGAGGTGCCTCAAATTGGATTTTTATTAGTGTAATAGTCAGGTAGTCAGGTAGTTAAGAGCTGCAGGTGGATTCAATGCCTGAACGTTGTGCAGCAATGGAATGAAAGCTTTACTACTGTAAAATGCCCGCTAAAAGGCGGCGAAGATAACAGCGGCAGGTGTTGAAATTCCGTTATTTCGTTTCCCCTGATTGTAGCAGTACATTTAGAAAGCTTAAAAAAACAACAAAATAACATGGCAAAGCTAAATTTTGGTGGCGTAGAGGAAAACGTAGTCACCCGTGAGGAATTCCCGCTGGAAAAGGCGCGGGAGATTATGAAAGACGAAACCATTGCCGTCATTGGTTACGGGGTACAGGGCCCGGGGCAGGCACTCAACCTCAAGGACAACGGTTTTAATGTGATTGTCGGTCAGCGTCAGAATTCCAAGACCTGGGACAAGGCTGTGGATGATGGCTGGGAGCCGGGTGTTACACTTTTTCCGATTGAGGAAGCCGTAGAGCGCGGTACGGTCATTCAATACCTGCTGAGCGATGCTGCACAGATCTCCGTATGGCCTAAGATTAAACCGCTTTTGACCAAAGGTAAAGCCTTGTATTTTTCTCATGGCTTTGGCATTACCTACAAGGAGCGCACGGGTATTATCCCACCGGAAGATGTGGATGTGATTCTGGTAGCGCCTAAAGGTTCCGGTACAAGCCTTCGCCGCTTATTCGTAGCCGGCAAAGGGCTGAATTCCAGCTACGCTATTTTCCAGGATGCGACCGGGCGGGCTAAGGACCGGGTGATTGCGCTGGGTATTGGCGTAGGTTCGGGTTACCTTTTTGAAACGACTTTCAAGCAGGAGGTTTACAGTGACCTGACCGGTGAGCGGGGTTCTTTGATGGGGGCGATTCAGGGCTTGTTCGCTGCACAGTACGATTGCCTGCGCCGTCATGGGCATAGCCCGTCCGAAGCCTTCAACGAAACCGTGGAGGAACTGACGCAGAGCCTGATGCCGCTCGTAGCGGAAAATGGCATGGACTGGATGTATGCGAATTGCTCGACTACGGCACAGCGGGG
>CAZNHN010000356.1:0-5496 GCA_964572415.1 uncultured Phaeodactylibacter sp. | reverse complement strand
TGGCTTGTAAAGAAGGGGAGCAATCGTTATCATGGCAGACTTCGTTGGCTTGGGCAATCGCAAAAACGGATACAAAGGATAAAACAGCCACCATGAGGTAGCGGAATGTTGTAAACATGGGGTTCGCTTGGATTAGGAGTGGAGTTAAAAAGCCAGGTCACAGCTAGCGGCCTGGCTCCGAAAATAGATAAGTAAGTTATTCCCCCTTACTTAACTGTCGTCGTTGTGTTATTTGCTTGATCTTATGGAGTTATACTGATTTACCTTCAAGGTAGGTGTGAAGGCTCTTTCACTCCAAATTTTAGAGGCGGAATGTTCTGAATGGTAGCTCTCGTGTTCTGAATGGTAGCAATGCAGGTGTCTAGGGAAGGGCGTTTGTTGAATGCCTCAACCTTTTACCTGAGCTATCCGATTCTATTTTAGGCAGGAGGAGCTTTGCTGCCGAACAGTGGAAAACAGGCGCTTACTTCTTCTGCTCCAGCAAATGCAGCCGGATCTTTTTCTTCTTCAGTTTTTTGTTGTCCAGCACCTTGAGGATCTTATCTGCCTCACTACGGTGCACGGCGATGTAAGCGCAGTCCCGCTTGAGCTCAATAGCACCCAGTTGGTCCGGTTTCAATCCGCCCTCTTTGAGGAACAATCCGGCGATATCCCCCTTGGAGATTTTATCCTTTCGGCCACCCAGCATGTAGAGGGTTGACCATTCGCTGGGCGTAAGCTTACCGTCGCCAGTGAGCGTAATCGTTTCGGCTTCGCGGGCGTAGTGGGGCAAATCCCGGTTTTGGGGCTTGATCAGGTAGGCTGCGCCCTCGCTGTGCATCCGTGCCGTGCGTCCATTGCGGTGAATGAAGGAGGCTTCATCAAAGGGAAATTCAAAGTGGATGATGTAATCCAGCTCCGGGATATCGATACCGCGTGACGCCAGGTCCGTAGACAGTAGAATGCGGTGCGTGCCGTTTCGGAATTGAATCAGGGCCTGCTCGCGATCCAGTTGATCCATGCCGCCGTAGAAGCAGGCGTGGGCTATCTTTTTCCGGTCCAGAAATACGCTTACCTGTTGCAGGGTATCCTTCAGGCTGCAAAATACGATGCCTCTGCCGGCCCCAACTTCAGCCAACAGCAGTGCCAGGGTACCGTATTCATCCACTTCCCCTGCGGCAACCGCCTTGAGTGCCAGCTGCGAGGTATCTTCCGCTTCAAACTGCAGCCGGGTCGGCGCTTTTAGCCCAACAAAATCGGGGATGCTTACGCTCTGGGTAGCCGAAGTCAGGATTTTCCGGTCCAGTGACGGTATGCTTTCAATAATGGCCCGCATCTGCTTTTCAAAGCCGGTCTCCAGCGACTTGTCAAATTCATCCAGCACCAGCGTCTTAATGTGCGCTGTCACCAGGTTTTCCCGCTCAATATGATCGACAATCCGCCCCGGAGTGCCCACCAGAATGGCCGGTGGGTGCTTCAGGTCCTGCTTGTCCTTATAGCCCGCCCGTCCTCCGTACACGGCATTGATCTTAAACCCGCTCCCCATATCCCGGGCGATCTGCTCGATCTGTATCGCCAGTTCCCGCGAGGGCACCAGGATAAGCGCCTGTACTTCCTCAAGTTCCGGGTCCAACTGCTCGATAACGGGCAGGAGGAATGCCAGGGTCTTGCCGGTACCGGTCGGGGCTACCAGAATCAGCTCGGGCCCTTCGGCAAGGGCTTTATGGGCGGCCATCTGCATGGGATTAAGCTGGGTGATCCCCAGCTTTTCCAGCATGGCTTGTTGGTCTTTTTCTTTGGACATGGGGCGAAGGTAGGGATTTTCAGACCAAGGTACTTGTAACACGACAACGTCGATAATGGGCTTTAGCGGTCTCCCTTATTTATTTTCGTCGATAAATCACCTTTTGCGAACCTTCTATCAACGCAAGGGCAAAAGAAGCGGAACCAAAATTTTCCGGCGCCCCCCAGGCTTGGTGCACCTGTTTGAAGAGCTGCTCAATATCCACCATTCCACTGCTCTCATCGTAGGATACGGGGATCGAATTGTCCATGACTTCGCCTTTGGCATTGTGTGGATACTTGTGGAAGCCACCTTCGTCGTTTTTTTCAAAGCCAAAGTGTACCACTTCCGGCGCCAGGAAAAAATGCACCTCATGCGCCTCCCCTGTGAAAAGGCAAAGCGTGGTATCATTGGACAAGGGGCGTTTAAGCAATTTTAGCTTATTATTTTGCTCGTCCAGTATTTCTATTTGCATGCCAGGATAGGCAGAGACGACTTCAGATTTGAGCAGAAAGCCTGAAATGGGCTCGGCGGAGTCAAGTTGTTGCATCACCGGATGCTCCTCCTTTGCTTCTTTCCAATGATCTGTCCCTGCTGTTTTGCCAATACTGAATGCGCCGTGTATGAGGCAGGCCATCCAATCGGGGTCAAGGGTGAAAAATCGTAGTGATTCATTGGGTAGCAGGCGCTCATCGGGTATCAGGTAATTATAGGGTACCCCTTCCAGGTTCCAGAGATTGTTGAGCCACTCGTGCAGTACGGGCGGCAAAACGGAAGCGTCTTCTTTAGCCTTCTCTCCGGACATAGGCAGATGCAGGTGAGCTTCATGCAACTCGGCCATTGCTATTGACCGGGCATGTTTCCTTCGCCAGCGGTGCAGCCCAACTGAAAAGCGTTTGCTACGGAGTGCTAATAGCCGCCCCAGCTCCCAGGCAGCGGCATAAGTCACATCAAACAAGCCTACATCGGTATGGTAGAGCACGAGCTCGTCGGAGGTGTTGATCGCAAAGATGTTTTTATCCAGAGTCACATTCCGCTTTTCGGCGGTGATCAGCGGGCCGCGATACCAGGAGACCGTCTTGCCTCCCCGGCGTGGATAATGTGGCAGTGGGACATAGCCCTGATGCAGAAACCGGTCGGCTGCGGCATGCCCGGTTTCCGGCAGACGGAGCACCGGGGCGTGGTCGAGTTCCAGTTGTAAGGCTTCAACGTGCCCCCATTCGTGGCGTATGAAATAGCGCCGTTGAGTGTTTGTATCTTCCAGCCACCAGTGTTGTACTTCCAACTCGTTGACCGCTGTGTGTTCGTTTACCGGATAACCTGCCTTTTTAATTTTAGCGATAAGGTCTTCCTTTGGTGCCTTATCTGCATCTTTAGTGATGCCTTCCATTTGAAACAGGAAATAACCAGCCTGATCATACACCCTACCGCTGTTGCCAATAATCAGGTGGTGGTCTTTCAGAATGACTTCCAGTTTGGCACGGTCTGTGTCATCCGTTTCTCCGCCCTTACTTACCGGATGACCTGTCTCCTGAAATAAAGTTCTAATAGCAGAGGGTATACCCCAGCGGTTAGTGTTCAAGTCATCCTCCAGTTCTTCCGATACCGGCACGCGGAATATGGGCACCTGATTAAGGTGCAGGAGGAGGCCCCGGAAGGTATGCTTGCGGCTTACCGAGGCAAAGCGCCAACTGTGAAGGCTGATTAAAGGCACCGGATCATCCGGGTCGGCCTCATGAAACTGGAAGCCCCCGGCAGCATACCGGTTTTCCATAGAAACCAGATGGACGATGCAGTCTTCCCCGGACTTAGGCAGCCGGTTCGCAAGCAGGACGACCTGCTCTTCGTCCTTTAGGTTACCCTGTTCATCCGTTCCCCGGCGGATATGCACGAGGTGGGTCAAATCGGTGAGTGTGGGCAGTAGCGGTTCCAGTTTTTGCCGCCTGACGAATATAACGTTGGTTCGGTCTTCGGTCTGTTGCCCCGTTTCCAGTTCAATGCCCGGCCAGGCTTTTTGGGCGGCTTTAAAGTTGTCCGATTTTTCAAACCCACCCGGCATCAAATCGCTAAGTTCCAAAGCGTAGCCCGTTTGCGCTTCCATTTGCGCCTGCTTTGGAGCCGGGCTGTCAGAAAGGGGCATCGTCTCCAATTCGGATGGATAGAGCACGAGTAAGGCCAGCCAGGAGGGTACTTCGTTATCTGGTTGAGCATCCCGCTCCCAGGGCAAGGTAGAGCGGTTTAAAACAATATGGGGCAAGACCCCTCCGTACTCTCCCAGCCCATTGGGGGGAGGGAAGGCAGAATGAACCATGGTAGGTGCCAAACCAAACCGGTCGCCCAGTACGGAAAAGCTCAGCTGTTTTTCGTATGTGGCAGTATTCCCATCGCCATCAGACAGTATCTGCCTGACTTTAAGTTCGTAATCGCCGGCATCCATAGCGGGCATGTGGCTGTCAACAAACTGTAGGTGTGTGGATTGCTTTTCCATGATTATTCTGCAAATTTTCCGACAGCGGGCATTGCTACGAAGCCGTCTGCCATGGTCTCATCAATATCTAATCCAAAGGTCTCAAGCTGAAAGCCCAGTGCTTCCAGCATATCCTCACGTGCGGTTTTGACTTCTTTGTCCAGAAGGTGTGCTTTGATATAGTCATCCTCCCGCTCGCCATTCAGGTCAGCTTTAGGCACAAAGTCCCGTTCTGCTTCAAAGTGGAAGCCATCATCGACTTTGTGGGTGGTAAAGCGGAATGCATCCCGGCTAATCTGCCGGGTGGGGCCAAGCTTAGGGAGCTGTTTTGGCGTGATGACGAAACCCGAAAGCGCGCCTTCTATAAAATTGTCGCCGTTCAAATCGGGTTTACCGGGCTTGCCGCTATCTGACGGGATGGGTGCATCCCAAAGCGAAGCCGGCATCTTTTTCAGAATGGGCTCAAAGTGGAAGTCCTCGGTGTTCAGCTCACCGGAGATGGCCATTTCAATATGGGATCGGACTTGGTCCGGATGGCCTTTTTCCAGGGGGCGCATGGCAATAGCGGGCAGGCTTTGTTGTTGGCCGTTGGCTGTAACTTCTGAAAGGAGCGCATCCTGCTCAAGTGATTCGCCAAAGCCATATTGCTTAACGGGCACAGCGGTCTCTAAGGTGATCTCCAGTTCTTTTGGGTTTACCACGATGTGGCCCTCTACCTCGCGCAGCTTGCCACCGGTGACCGTAGTAGCGACCACCTTCTCTGCTTCGGGCAGGAAGGATTTATGGAACTCATCCCAGCTGATATAGGCGGGTACAGTACTGTGGCTGCCAAAGGAGATGGTAAAAGTGGTGACAGAAAGATCAATCTCAGCAGTGCCTGAAAACTCCGGCCCCCAAACGTGTACATCCGCTCCCAGATGGAAGGTCTTCCGGATCGTGCCGACCAGCACATCCACTGAAACTTCCGCTCCGATTGAGATATGGAAGTGGGCATCGTAGAAATAGGGCTTCCAGGAAATGATAAAGTCGGCACCCAGATCAAACCAGGCTTTGATGTCGCCACTGTGGAAATCAGCCCTCAGGTGCCCGCCGGCCATCAGTGCATTAGCAGTCAGCGTGAAGTACATCTCTGCCTTTACCGAAAGGATGGGACTGATGCGCCAGTCTACCCCCAGCCTTGGTACACTAGGATAGTGCTCCGGCACTTTGTACAGCGGGTGGTAGCCACCCAGGGAAAGTACAAAATCACCAGCGTGCTCGTTGTCTC
>CAZNHN010000355.1:0-5534 GCA_964572415.1 uncultured Phaeodactylibacter sp. | reverse complement strand
GTGGATTATCAGGGATACCGGATTGACAGTGTGCTGTGGGATTTCCCGGGAGGGACACCTGAGAACAGTACCGACTTATTCCCCGCCGGGGTAAGCTACGCTGGTGCGGGCACCTACACCTATACCCTGACCGCCTACAACAGCTGCGGCAGTAGTGTCGTCTCTGACGAATTTGTAATTGACACTATTCCTGTCATTGACCTCGGGCCCACAGATACGATTTGCATCACGGACGGGCTGTACAATCTTCCCACTCCAAGCCCCGCGGGCGGCATCTGGCAGGATTCACTTGGGCAACCTGGAATTGTGACCCAAGATGGGGTGTTCGACCCGGAAGCTGCAGGCGGAGGAGTGACGACACTGGAATACATTTTCACTATTGGTGCCTGCGAGATTTCCACCTACAAGCAAGTGCTGGTCATAGACCTGAGCTATGTGGATGGAGGGGATCCGCTCGATGCCTGTATATCACTCGATACTTTTCAGCTCAGCGGAGCAAGCCCGGCAGGAGGGTGGTACACCGGGCCGGGCGTGATTGATTCCACCGGGCTTTTTGCGCCAAGCAGTTTAGCAGAAGGCTGCTACACCCTGACGTATTTCTTCCAGCTGCCAGGCACTGACTGTATACAGGGCGATGAGGTCACGGTATGTGTCCGCCCGCTTCCAGTACCGGATTTAGCCAGTATTGACAGTCTATGCGTCGACGTAGCTACGCCTCTGCTGCATCAGAGTCAGAACGCTGTGGGCTTTGCCTGGTCGATCAATGACAGCTTGTTGTACGAGGTGGAAACACCAATCCACACTTTTGCCGACACTGGTTGGCACCTCCTCCGGCTTGATGCGGTTTCAGAATTTGGCTGTGTGGACTCTGCGAGCACCGACGTTTACGTTTCCGGCCCACCGGTGACTCAATTTGAGATGGATACAACTATGGGGTGTGCTGTACTGCCCATCACCTTTACCAATAACACCATCGGTTTTGAATTCGTATCCTACAACTGGGATTTTGGCAACGGCGGATCTTCCACAGAAGAGCAGCCCGGCACTATTGCCTACGAACAAGGGCTGCAGGACACTACCTATTTCATCACGCTACAGGCGGAGAACCACTGCGGAGAGTCGGCAATGACCGATTCCGTGCTGGTGCTGCCCCTGCCACTGACCAATTTTCAGGCGAGCCAGTATGCCGGCTGTTCCCCGTTAGATATTGCCATCAATAATAACACGCAGGGACTGCCGGAATCTTTCCTCTGGGAAATAACGAGTACGGATGGTTTCGCGGTGTCCTATACGGATTCCATACCGCCCGATCAGGTGTTTCTCGCTCCGGATTCCACCAATGTGATCTACAACATCCGGCTCTATGCCTTCAATGAGTGTGGCACGGATACGCTTGACCAACAGGTACTGGTCAAGCCCAATCAGATCCGTGCTTTCTTTAGCGTGCCGGACAATGAAGGCTGCGAACCTTTTGAAGTAGATTTCCTTAATACCACTTCTCCGGACTCTGCCCTGGTCTACAACTGGTACTTTGGGGATGGCAATACCAGCAATCAGACCGATACCACTTATACTTATGTCGCTACGGGTGATACAACGACCAATTACACGGTCACGCTAGTGGCAGACAACGGCTGTGCCCGGGATTCCGCCTTTGGGGAAATTACGGTTTTCCCTGCTCCATTAGTCGCCTTCGAAACGGCACCCTACGCTTGCCTGCAGGATTCGGCATTTTTCCATAACACTTCCGTGGACGTCAACGGGACGCTTTGGGACTTTGGAGATGGCAGTACCTCGACCACCTACGATGCCTACTACGCTTATCCTTCCACAGGTACATACACGGTTTCCCTGACGGCCTACGCTGCGATAACCGGTTGTCCGAATACCTTTGAGGCGGAAGTTGAAGTGCAGCCTTTGCCTAATCCGTCGTTTATGCCAGATGTGACTTTCGGCTGCCCGCCACTGCAGGTCGGGGTTGAGAATACGACCACAGATGCGGAATATTATGTCTGGTACTTCGGTGATGGGAATTCAGCAGTGGGGCAGAACCCGCCTCCTCATGTTTATCAGGAGCCCGGTTTCTATGATATCCGGCTCGAAGCCACCGATATATTTGGGTGCTCCAATGATACCATTTTCTCATTTGTCAATGTGTACCCGGAGCCGGTTATTGACTTTGAAGTGGTTCCGGATGAGCCCTGCGGCATTCCTCAAGAGGTTTGTATCCTCAATCAAACGGAGTATGCTTCCGGCTTTTCCTGGTCCTTTGGCAATGGCAGTACTTCGGTTGAGAATGCGCCCTGCACTGTCTTTAATGAAACAGGGACCTACACGATTTCACTAACCGCGCAGAACGAGTTTCTGTGCACACAGAGCGCTGAACGGGAGTACACAGTGTACGGCATTCCTTTTGCCAATTTCAGCCCGATGGATACGACTGGCTGCGAGCCCTTCTGGCTTAGGATGGATAATCAGTCTGAGTACGCAGACTATGCCCTCTGGCAGTTTGGGAATGTTGCACAGGATAGCAGTTGGGACGGCACTCACGTTTTCAGGGATACCGGACAGTACGATATCACGCTCATTGTAGGCAATGGAAGTGGTTGTGCGGATACGCTGATGTTGCCCAATGTGGTGAATGTACAGGGCAGCCCGCAGGCCGGGTTTACCTATGATAAGCTTGACAATGAGCTCGGAAGTACCTATCAGTTCTTCAACGACAGCAGCCCGGATGCGGAAACCTTCGATTGGTCTTTTGGAGATGGAGCGACTTCCAGTCAGGAGAATCCAGTGCATCGCTACCTGTCGAGCTTTGACAAGGAGGTCCGGCAGATCGTCCGCAATGAAGCGGGCTGTCCGGATACCGCTTATGCTCTGATCGATCTCGATACCCTGTCCGGGCTATTTGTCCCCAACGTGTTGGAGCCTGCTACCGGTACAAGCCTGGAGAAGCAGGTTTTCTTACCCAAAGGCATTGGGCTGTCTGAGTATGAAATAGCGGTTTACGCCCGGACCGGGCAGCTGATATGGTCGAGCACCGCCCTCAATGAGGAAGGGCAGCCCACCGAATTCTGGGATGGCACCCTGAATGGGCAGGATTTGCCCGCTGGCGTTTTTGTATGGAAAGTCCACCGGGCACGCTTCTACAACAACACTCTTTGGGATGGTATGCCGGATGAACAGGGCGTACCAAGACGGAGTGGTTTTCTTTATCTGGTCAGATAACCCTGCAAATAATTGGAAATGAAAAAACATCAGGAATTACCGCTTTTTGCCCTGTTTATGCTTGTTCATGTCATTGCTGTTGCACAGTCTTTCAACTCCGAGCTTATTATGGAGCGCTGTAAAAGCGGGGTGGTGTATATTGAATCGGGGGAGGGGCTGGGCTCCGGTTTCCTGATCCATGAGGAGGGCTGGGTGGTTACCAACCACCATGTGGTGGAAGAGCGGTCAGGCAAAGACTTTGCAGAGTTTGCAGATGGAGACCGTTACCGATTTACGGTACATGCCTACGATGAAGATATAGATCTTGCGCTACTCAAGCTGCGGTCTTTTTCTAAGGCGGAGGCACAGCCCCTTCCAATATTTGACAAAGGCCTTGCCAATACGGGTGCCGATGTGGCTGCCATTGGTAATCCCCGAGGCCTGAAATTTAATATTACCCGGGGCATTATCTCCAATGAGCAGCTCAACGTGACCCCGCTGCCTTTTTGGCTGCAAACGGACGTGGCCGTGAATCCCGGCAACAGCGGTGGGCCCTTACTCGATAAAAACGGGCAGGTTGTAGGTGTGGTTACAGCCAGGTTTGAACGGCAAAGCCTGTTTGACCGGGATATCCAGAATATGAATTTTGCAGCCAACGCCCGAGGGCTGATCGCTTTTCTGGAGGATGCCGGAGTGCCTTACCACACCAAGCCGTTGATCCTGGACGCTGAGCTTTTACTGGGTGTCCGTGAGCTGACCCCTGAAGAGCTGGCCGCCCAGAAAGACCTGGAACTGGAGCGGATTGCCATGGAAAAGCAAAAAGAACAGGAGCGCATTGAGCTGGAGAAGCAGAAAGACCGGGAACGCATTGAGTTGGAAAAGGAAAAGCTGCGCCGGCAGCTCCTGGAAGCCATGGAACTGGATCAGCTCGATGCCGAGCAACAGAGAGAACTCCGTAAAATCGACTTCTCCTACCAGAAAAGGATACTGGAAAAGCAGAAAGCTGTGGAGCTGGAACGGCTGGAAAACCAACGCATCAGAGCACGCCTGGCGGTTGAAGAAGAGGCCTACAGGCTGGCACAAAAAGAACAGCTGCTGAAGGAAAGGCGGAAGTCCTACTATGCGGGCCTCCCCGGCCGGATCGGGATACGGTTGGGCGGTGGTGCTCACTATTACCTGGGGCCATTGAACCGCATGGAACTGGGGCCGTACGATCAGCATATAGGGTGGGCAGCCACTGCCGCGATCAACTACCGCTTTGATATTAACAGCCGGGACCGGGGGAGCGCATTGGGCGTATTTGTCCGTTTGGGCGGTTATCAGGATGGCACCTTCAGCCGCCTTGCTGATCATCAGGAGTGGCTGGCCGCTACCGGAGAAACGCCTCACTTATTTACGGAAGTGGAAGGAGGCTTCCTGATCAGGGAATGGCTGCGGCTCAGTTATGGCAAGGGCCTACAACACCGCACTGAAACCGATAGTGCAGGTTCGCATCATTATCATGTAGCTACGATTGGCAGCGCTGCCCGGTTGTTCAGGCCTGTTGAGCTGGTCTTTAATGCCACCGGCCGTTTTGGACAAGCTTACCGTCAGCTTTCGCTGGCTGCTGAGCTCGGATTAGTATTCCGCTTTGGGATAGGAAAATGGTAAAGCACCAGCAACTCCAAAGCCATAGGAATTTAAAAATTTCAACAGATGAGAACACGACGATCTAAAGAAAACCAATTAGATATCATATGCGCCTGTCTGCAGGTCGCGACTATTCATTTTTAACACCAAAACATACATCATGAGCAAGTATTATTTGATGTCCCAGATGAAATCTACCGGAACCGCATACCTGTGTTGGTTCCTAATTGGCTGCCACTACGCTTACCTTGGTAAATGGGGGCTGCAAATTCTTTATTGGATTACTATTGGAGGATTTGGTCTTTGGGCGTTTTTCGATTTGTTCCACATCCCTACAAAGGTCAGCAACTACAACTTCCGGATTGCAGAAAAGATTGAGGCACTGGAAGGGCGACAGCCTGGTATTTCCAGAGCATCTTCCAATGACTATACATCAGAAGATGACTTAGTTTAAGAACCTGGCATACTCCTGCCCTCGTTGTTTTGCCCCGCAGAAAGGCGGGGCAATCTTCCACTATTATCTCAACCAGTAACTGGTCAGCATCCAAAGGTTGGATTTTTAGTTTACGATGATTAATTCCCCCGCTTTAATTGACATCTCAGCTGCTTATACGCAATACGAAGTGGTTTGCGATATCAGAGTAAGCCACTTCCCAGCGTAAATGCTGACATTGAGTAGGTTTGCTGTGGCAAACCAC
>CAZNHN010000354.1:3444-5555 GCA_964572415.1 uncultured Phaeodactylibacter sp. | reverse complement strand
TCCCCGTTACTTTTGACACCTATGTTTTTACTGGTCACACTTTTCACCTCAGCCCGATGCTGCCTGTACTTGGAGGAAGCAGCCGGTTCTTTCTGCTCGCGCTCAGCCAGAATGAAGTCCGTTTTTTCGAGGGGGATCAGTACAGTATTACTCCGGTAAAAATTGAAGACCTGGTACCTACTGCCGGCATGGAAGATGCTTTTGTGCTTTCCGACTCTCACGATGCACTGCAGCACCATAGCAGTGGTCGCGACGGAGGCGAAAATGCCATCTACCATGGACAAGGAATTGGGCAGGATGACAAGAAAAAAGATATCGAAGCTTATTTCCGAGAAGTCAACAAAGGGCTTATGGAGATGCTTTACGACGAAAAGCCACCTATAGTCATTGCCTGCGTAGACTATTTATTTCCGATCTATAAGTCGGTTAATGAGTACGGCAACCTGTTTACAGAAAACATTAGCGGCAACCCGGAACAACTTAACCCGGCCATGCTGCACGAAAAAGCCTGGAGTATCGTTAGCCGGCACTTTGAATCGCAGCAGGCTAATGACTTGGAAAAATTTCAACAGGCTATGGCTGATGACCGGGCATCAGCAGCCCCGCAACAAATTATACCAGCGGCAGCCTACGAAAAGGTTGAGACCCTCTTTATCAAAAAAGGGGAGCATTTAATGGGACAATTTGATTATGACAAAAACGAAATTACGCTCGGTGAGCGTGATGAGTATCGTGATTTGCTTGATTTGGCAGCTGTTCAGACTCATCTCAATGGCGGGCGAGTCTACTGGCTCGACGCTGAAGAGATGCCTGTCCCGACAGCAAGCGCCAACGCGATATACAGATTTGAATAGTTTTGGTTTGTACAGCTTGCCCGTACAACCGGGTGAGCTTGCCATTAGTTTTTGGGCATAAAATTGTCCAAATCTCGAATCCAGCGCTGGCTTTTATGCCAGTGGAGCCCGCCAGGTTTGGCGGGCTTTTTTTATTCCTATCCATCCTGCCGTGCGAAGACCCGCTTTAGCAGATCGGTAGTCCGGGCGCTTACGTTATTGCGAATCTCCCGCTCTTTTTTCTCCACCATGTCAAATAACCCCGCCAGCGCCTGACGCGTCACATAATCATCTAAATCAGGGTCCGCTTTGTCCACAAATGGAATCTTGTTATAGGCATTCACAGCGTCTCCCCAATACTGGCGGGCATTAAATTTATCCAGAGAGTTTACGATTACAGGGTTGAATTCGTCATACAACTTTGAGTACGTCACCCGGTTGAGGTAAGCAGTAGCCGCATTGTCCTGTCCGGTAAGAATATCCAAAGCATCGCGGAAGGTCATACTCCTGATGGCATCCACAAAGATAGGCTTGGCCTTGGCGGCGGCATCTTCAGCTCCACGGTTAATTTTTTCGAGAATAATCTCTTCTACCTTATTAAAACCGGGGATATTCTGAAGCCGGTCCGTTACCTCACGGGCCTCTGCGGGCAGCAGTATTTTGTAGGGGCTCTTGTAGTAGCCGTTTTCCTGAGACAGGCGCTGTGCCCCCTCGGAAATACCAAATTCAAGGGCTTGCTTCAGGCCCTTACCGATTTCCTCGTTGGTGAGTCCTCCACCACTGGCATTAGCGAGGGTGTCCAGGGTAGATTGAATTTGCTGGGCAGTACAACCGATAAGGAGGGAAGCCCCAAGCAGCATTACGGTGAGTTGTCGCACAATAGTAGTCCGGTTCATTGTCGTTTTTTGACTTGTGACGAAAGGATTGTCCAGAAAGTAACGGCATGGCCCCGCCGTTAAGTTTGATCATTTTAGCTTTTTTATCAGTTGCAGGTAAGAAAGGTCCATATCGCCACCATTGACCATCACCCAGGCTCCGTCCACCCGTCCACCGAGCGGAGGGTTTAATTTCCGCAGCCGGACAAGGTACCCGGTTACGTTTTCAAAAGCTACAATGCGGTCGACAATACGATCAACCACAGTCTCCAGGAGTTTGGCGGGCGTTTTCATCTCCAGCTGGCAAATAAAGTAGAGCAATTCGTAATTAACGGTAGTAGCAGCCGGTTCATCCTCTTCTATTTCTTCCTCCTCCAGTTCTTCATAAAGCTCGTCGGTCGCG
>CAZNHN010000354.1:629-3434 GCA_964572415.1 uncultured Phaeodactylibacter sp. | reverse complement strand
CCAGTTCGGTATCTGCATTGACAATCACGTCGAGCACAAAAGTATTGCCCAGCACTTGTTCTTCTTCATAGTATCCGTGCCGGGCAAAAAAGCGTACCCCTTCGAGTGCAATAATGGCCATGATGATGCATTTTCGTCAAAAATAGGCACCTGCTGCCTCAAATTACAATTGGGCGAACCTCAGTTGTCAAAAAAACGTAGTAACCCTGCCTGACGGTGGTGCAGAAACCCCTAAATGATTACCTTTGAACCTACTTAGCCAAATAAAAAGAAATCTTTATGCATACCAACGGACATGCCACAAACGGCACAATAGCCAAAAAAGCCCGTGAAGACCGCTTTCAGGGCCATGATTATTACATGCTGGATGATTTGCTGCACGACGACCACCTGCTGGCCCGCGATGCAGTACGTACCTGGGTAAAGCAGGAAGTCAGCCCTATAATCGAAGAATATGCAGAACGGGCGGAATGCCCTCAGCACCTCTACAAAGGCCTGGCGGAAATCGGTGCATTCGGGCCCAACATCCCGGCAGAATACGGTGGAGGCGGAATGGACGAAATCGCTTACGGCCTGATCATGCAGGAACTGGAGCGGGGCGACTCCGGCATTCGCTCTATGGCCTCTGTGCAGGGGTCGCTTGTGATGTACCCGATCTGGAAGTACGGTTCAGAAGAACAAAAGCGCAAGTATCTCCCAAAGCTCGGCAGCGGAGAGTTTATCGGTTGCTTTGGCCTGACAGAGCCCGATCACGGCTCTAACCCAAGCGGTATGGTGACCAATATTAAAGACGATGGCGATGCCTACATTCTGAATGGCGCCAAAATGTGGATCACCAACTCGCCTGTGGCTGATATCGCTGTGGTATGGGCTAAGGATGAAGAAGGTAAGATCCGCGGCATGGTCGTAGAAAAAGACATGCCGGGCTTCTCTGCGCCTGAAATCCACGGCAAATGGTCCCTGCGGGCTTCTATCACCGGTGAGCTGGTGTTTGAAGACGTACGGGTGCCAAAAGCCAATGTTTTCCCGGATATTAAAGGCCTGCGTGGTCCGTTGTCCTGCCTGTCGAAAGCCCGTTTTGGCATTGCCTGGGGCGCTATCGGAGCAGCAATGGACTGTTATGATTCTGCGCTGCGCTACTCATTGGAACGCGAACAGTTTGGGCGGCCAATCGGAGGGTTCCAGCTTACGCAAAAGAAACTGGCCGAGATGATTACTGAAATCACCAAAGCCCAACTCATGGCCTGGCGCTTAGGTACGCTTGCGAATGAAGGCAAAGTTACCCCGGCGCAGATTTCGATGGCCAAGCGCAACAACGTACACATGGCACTTGAGGTAGCACGGGAAGCCCGGCAAATCCATGGAGGAATGGGCATCACAAACGAATATCCGGTCATGCGCCACATGATGAATTTGGAAACTGTCCTTACTTATGAAGGCACGCACGATATCCATCTACTCATCACAGGGCATGATGTTACAGGGCTGAACGCTTTCAGCTAAAAAAACTCCGGCAGCAGCCTTTAAGAAGGGTTGCTGCCGGTCTCCTGCCTTTTCTGTTCGGGCTCATCAATTGATTTTGCCGCATATTTATGCTAAAAACAGGTTTTTAGTCGTTATTCGCGGAGCATATGTTGCCATATTTCGGATTTCAGTGCAACAATTAACAGATTCCCTTATTTTTACTCCATAAACAGATCAACACGCAGCGTTTAGGAATCCGCCCGACAGCTTAAGACAAAATTCATCACATGAGGAAACAACATTTTCTGTCCTTAGCCCTGTTACTCAGTTCATTCATTGCAGGAACGAGCCAGGGGGCAATTTATCTCAACAACCCCTCTTTTGAAGACTTCCCCCGCCACAGTCATCCGCCTCTGGGGTGGAAAGACTGTGGCTTTGCAGGCGAATCCCCACCGGATACACAGCCTAGCGGGGATTTTGCCGTCACTTACCCGGCTACAGATGGCTCTACCTACCTTGGCATGGTAGTACGCGACAATGAGACCTATGAAGCGGTTACTCAGAAGCTGAGCAGCCCTATGAAGCCTGGTACCTGTTATGAATTCAGCCTGCACCTGGCCCGTTCACCTTATTATGTGAGTATAAGCCGCACGACTGAGCTGCGTACCAATTTCAACCAGCCGGTTAAGGTGCGGATTTACGGAGGATTTAATACTAATTGTGACCGGTCAGTCCTCCTCGACGAAACGGGCCTGGTCAAAGCGTCACAGTGGATGCAGTATAACTTTAAGTTTGAGCCCAAACAGGCTTACTCTCACATTCTGATTGAGGCATTCTACGAAACACCAACGCTCTTCCCATACAATGGAAATGTGCTCGTGGATAATGCCTCTGCCATTACCCCGATCCCGTGTTCGGAGGAAATCCCGGAGTTGCCTCAGGATCTGCCTGAGGTTGAGCAGCCCTCAGAAGAAGATCTTACCACAGAGCCAGTCGCCAGCAACTTACCCCCTGACCCTCCATCCTCAGACCCACCACCGGCCGAAGACCCCGAACCAAAGCCCAAGCCTCAGGAAGTGACACCGCCTAAACCCGAGCCTACTATTGCCGGCGTGAAGCGTTCTGAAATGGAAAAGGGGAAAATTATTACCCTGGACAAGCTTTATTTTCCGGCAGATAGCTCCAGTATCACCAGCGATTCCCGGAAGGTTCTGAATGAGGTATTTGAGTTCCTTAAAACGAATAAGGATGTAGCGATCGAAATCGGTGGGCATACCAATGACTTGCCACCAGATGACTACTGTTTCAAACTGTCCACCGCCCGGGCTAAATCAGTCGCCG
>CAZNHN010000354.1:0-619 GCA_964572415.1 uncultured Phaeodactylibacter sp. | reverse complement strand
TCATCAACAGAGGCATCAACCGCGACCGGCTCGAGTACAAAGGCTATGGCAAGACCAAGCCGATCGCCTCCAATAAGACCGCCTACGGGCGAAAACGCAATCAACGGGTAGAAATCAAAATCCTGGATATTTCCTCTGATGGATAATAAAAAGGCCGGTTGAGTAACTCAACCGGCCTTTTTTATTTGGCTACTTCAAAATCTATCTTCTGCAGGTCTTTCCAAAAGTCCGGGTAAGACTTGACGACTACGTCCGGCTCTTCTATTTTTATGGGATGCTGCATGGCCAAAGGCGCAAAAGCCATTGCCATTCGATGGTCTTCATAAGTAGCGAAGGTTGGTGTGGAGGCAAAAAGCGTTTTGCCCTGGGTCTGAAAGTAAGTACGCTCTCCGGCAGGAGGCAGCTCGATGAGGTTGGCGTTGACCTTTTGCAGTTCCTGCTGAAGCGCCAGGATGCGGTCGGTTTCTTTAATGCGGAGAGTTTCCAGTCCACAAAACGTACCACTTGTACCCAGTGCTGCACAGCATACGGCAAGGGTTTGCGCCAGGTCAGGGCATTTAAGGAAATCCCAGGTAAATTCGTCCGGCACTTCCGCACCTGCTGACTTTTTTAGCCGGAC
>CAZNHN010000353.1:0-5602 GCA_964572415.1 uncultured Phaeodactylibacter sp. | reverse complement strand
CCAACCATGACTTCGTGTCGGCATACCTGTGCGTACCGGCATACTCGTGCGTCGGGTTTGTGCATTACGCCCAAACCTCTCCGTTCCGAGTATACCCAACTTGCAAGATACCGGCTGCACCACTTTCCGTAATTTCATTTAGCCTTTCCGGGAAATCATTTAATGCCCTCACTTTGCTCAACTGATATTTGCGGAACAACAGTAAAAACAAAACGCAATGATCAGGAAAGTACTCGGAATAGCACCCACCAAAGAAAAAAATGGCCCCGGCTATATCCCCTCCCCAATGGGAAGAAAGTTTGGTGTAGACAAAGTAAGCGGTTACAAAGCGACCGATTTTGAGGGCAGGAAGTATCAAGGGAACAAGAAGGTTTTAGTGCTGTGCACCGAAGAGCGTTACTTTGAAATGGCCAATGGAAAGCTCTTTTCCACAGGAAATAATGTGCAGGAAACTATGGTTCCATTGATGCATCTCGTCAATGGAGGGTTTAGTTTTGATGTAGCCACTTCAACCGGAAAACCGGCGATCCTTGAAGAGTGGTCGGTACCCATAAAGGATAAGGCAGTACTGGCATTCCGGGAAGAATATCAAACCAAATTTGACACCCCTCTCTCCCTAAAAGCGCTCGTTGCAGGCAATGCCTTAAAAGGGGAGTCGGATTACATCGCTCTTTTTCTTCCGGGTGGGCACGGCTCTATGGTCGGGCTACCGGACGATGAAAATGTTGGCAAACTGCTCCGCTGGATAGAAACCTCTGACCGGTACCTTGTTGCCGTTTGTCATGGCCCTGCTGCTATGATAGCAAAAGACCACAGCAATGCCCCCAATCCTTATAAAGGGTATAAAATGGTGGCTTTCCCTGATAAGTTCGATAAGCAGTCACCTTCACTGGGCTATCTGCCCGGGCAGTTGACCTGGTTTCAGTGTGAAGCTTTAGAAAAAGAGGGCATTGAAGTAATCAACGATACAATAACGGGAGCCACTCACGTTGACAGGAAGCTCATTTCTGGAGATAGCCCCAAGGCTTGTGATGAACTGGGGAAGATAACGGTTGCCGCCCTTTTTAAAGAATTGCAGGTTCGTTAACAGCCTTTTAATACTTTAAAAATGGAAGTTCTAAAGCTGTTTTAAACTTATATCGCTGCCCAGAGCGCAACGGTAGCACAGTTTTTTTGCGTTAATAAACTCTACGTTTAAACTCTACAAACATGAATAAGACCATTTTAATTACCGGAGCAAGCTCTGGAATCGGAAGAGCTACTGCCAGGTTATTTCAGGCAGAGGGGTGGAATGTGATCGCCACCATGCGTTCGCCCGAAAAAGAAACTGAACTTAAGGCACTCGACCATACACTTGTTACCCAACTCGATGTATTGGAATTAGACACCATAAAAAGCGCCATTAAGGAAGGTATTGAGCAATTCGGTAATATTGATGTGGTGCTCAATAATGCCGGGTACGGGCTCATGGGCACCTTCGAATCTGCGAGCCGTGAAAGCATCATTCGACAGTTTGGTGTGAACGTGCAGGGGCTATTCGATGTAACGCAACAAGCATTGCCGCATTTTAGAGCAAACAAAAACGGAATGTTTATCAACATTTCTTCAGTTGGCGGAAGAATGACGTATCCGTTAATGCCTTTGTATCATTCCACCAAGTGGGCTGTGGAGGGTTTCTCTGAATCCCTGCGATGGGAAATGGCACAAATTGGCGTAAAAGTGAAGATAATTGAGCCGGGAGGCGTTGCCACCGATTTTGGAGGCCGGTCCCTGGATATGCAGCACAATCAGGAGCTCAGCGAATACAATGCATTCGTAAATACTTTTATGGCTGCCATGGCACAAGCTATGAATCCTGAAACGATGACGCAGCCTGAACAGATTGCTGAAGTTATTTTTGAAGCGGCAACCGATGGTTCGGACCAACTACGCTACAGAGCGGGTGCAGATTGCGAGCAATTGCTGGGGGCAAGAGACAAGATGTCTGATGAGGAATTCTTCGCTATGCAAAAACAGATGATGGGGATGTAAATCCCGCACAACAAATATGCTCGTATGTTTGAACCGGGAAAAAAGTGACCGTATGGATTACTATGAAATAAATTCAATTGCTCAGGCGCATCAGGCTATGGGGCTGCCCTCGCCAAAGCATCCTTTGGTTACGGTAGTGCTAACCAAAGATTTTAACGCCCAATTCGATTTTAAAGGGCTGAAAGTCATCAACAATCTTTATCAGGTTACGCTGAAGCAACCGGGGTGTGGCAATTTGTTATACGGCAAAAACTCCTACGATTATGAAGAGGGAACCTTGGTTTTCACTGCGCCCGGCCAGGTTACGGTGTCCGATGGCGACATGCCGGAATCAGAAGATGACCCCAGAGGTTGGATATTGGCCTTTCACCCGGATTTAATCAGGAAATCACCCCTATCCGCTAAAATAGATGGGTATTCATTTTTCAATTACGATGTCAATGAAGCCCTTCACCTGTCAGAGGAAGAACTAGATACGATAGAGGGCCTGCTGGATAAAATAGTGAAGGAATACAGCCAAAATTTGGATAAGCACAGTCAGAATCTGATTATATCCAACATCGAACTCTTGCTGGATTATTGTACCCGGTTCTACGACCGTCAGTTTTATACCCGAACCAACCTCAACACCGACATCGTCTCAAAATTTGAGCGGCTTTTAAAAGCTTATTATCAAACAGATCAACTACATGACTCAGGCATACCGAGTGTACAGTACCTGGCAAAAGCGTTAAGCTTCTCTTCCAACTATCTGAGCGATCTTTTGAAGAAAGAAACCGGAAAGACTGCCCAGGAACACATACACCTTTTTGTCATTGAGAAAGCGAAAAATATGCTCTTAAGCTCTAATCACTCCATCAGTGAAATTGGGTATACTCTGGGGTTTGAATATCCTCAGCACTTCAGTAACTTATTCAAGTCAAAAACCGGTTTTAGCCCAAGTGAATTCAGAAACCTGAATTAAGAGCGCTTGTTTGGGTTTTACACTTCGGGCTGCTCTTGGTCATCAGGTCTGTTTTTCAACTTCGCAGGCGGCCATAATTTGCGCTACTTCCCTGATGGTGAATCCAGTGATATCGGCAACAGGCATGCCTTTTCCCATGACCGTAGGGTTGAATCTGCTGTTTTTGTTTGGCTTAGCCCGCACAGCAGCTTATACCACAAAGAAGAAAAGCCCATTGTAGACACTAAACCAAAGAAAAAGCAGCGTACCTAATAGGAACAGGGTATGGGCAATATGACCTCCCCATTGCCAGGTATGGCGCCGAATAGCAAAGTACCAACTCACAGGAACACCGAGGGCGAGCACCGAGGGCAGAAACGCGAAGCCAGGGAACCCGTAAACGGCAGCAGGGCTTGTGACCGGGCTCCAATACGGCAGAGGCGATGGATCCCCCAGTACGAACAACATCATCACCACAAGCGCGAACAGGCTGAATATCCAGCTAAACTGCAGTATCCGGCGCTGCACCTTCGTCTTTTCCCGCTTGCGCAGCTTTCGTATCAGGGCGGCGAGTGGGAGGATCAGCACAGTTAATAAGTACACAACCGTTGGCACCAGCAAAAAACCGTGGCGCTCCATTTCTTCATCTATTACCTGATCGGCAAATTCCAAAAACGCATCCGCCTGTTCCGGAAGCCCCTGCGCACCACCATTCCATACTGCCGCTGTCAGGAATAGCACAGCAATCGCAAACCCTCTTATGCGCTCTAAAGGATAGCTAGTGGTCTGCTTCATATCGTTGGTTCTTTTGCGTCTCCAGATACAGACCTGATGGCAACAGAGGGTATACCAAAAGCAGCCGCTTCAAAGCCCCCTGTTAGCTGTCGTGCTGTCTCCTGTCAGCATCGTTACCTGACAGCCTATTCTTTGACGATTACCCTTGTTGTTCCAATGGTGCCCGATGCATTTACTTTAAGAAAATAAATACCGGCCGGTTGATTACTTAAATCAAGTACACGCCCCTTGGTGGTCAGTACAAGTTGGCCGCAAGCATCAAACACCTCGACGGATGAATGGCCATTGCTTCTGATGTTGACCAGGCCATCCGTAGGGTTGGGATAGATCAACAAGTTGCCCGCATTCATTTCCGATTCACGGGTACTAACCGATAATTCAAAGTTAGCCACTAAGTTTCGGCTTGCCGTCACCGTGAAACTATAGTCCGGAGCGCTGCTGACAACCGTTCCGTTTTCCGTCCAGTTTAAAAAAGTGTAATCCATATTCGGTACCGCAGCAACGGTTACATTGCTTCCACTTAAAAACGTGCCCCCGCCCGAGGTGCTACCTGCAGTTACCGGGTTGGAAGCAGTTGTAATGGCAAAGGCAGGAAGCAGCTGTTGAAATTCTATCGCTCCAATATCAATAACGGCATTGCTCAGCCGTGGATTTCCCAAAATATCCGTTGAGGGTATATTCAACCCTGTGGTGTCCGGATCGCCCGCATCAATTGCCGAAGAGCTGTCCTGCAAGCTAAAATCGCCCCCTCCTGCATTTGTAAATTGTGCATCTGAACCCAGGAGATTGCCCGATACATTGGTGACGTTAGCCGGAAAAGCAGCATCATTTGTTAAGCTGTACTGCATTTCGACAGTAGCTCCGCCAACGCTGCCTGTCGCAAAATTAAGGGTGTTGTTTTGGACTATAGTGTTATGAATGTAGGTATTCGCTCCACTCTCCACCCTTATCCCCTGATTGTTCCCAACGATGGTGTTGTTAACAAGGTAATGATGCCCGCCATCTGTTGTGAAAATTCCAAAATCGTCATTGTCATAAATTAAATTCCCTGCCAGAAAGACCGTTGAATTGGAGGACCGGATGGCCGATACCTGCCCGGATGCGCTGTTGGAGTTACTGTGGTAGGTGTTGTTGTTGGCATTTACGGTTGACTGTTCGATTACGCTCCCGTTGGATCCGTTATCGTGGAATACGTTCTCCGAAAAAACGATAGGGCCTGTCGATTCCCTTATGTAAAGCCCGTTAACCGTATTATGCCTGAAAACATTCTGACTGATGGAAACGCCGCTTCGGTAAACGCTGATCCCTCCGTTGAAAGACCCAGGTGCGGCAATTCCAGGCACATTCCTGCTTTCCTTAGCAAACTCGATAATACAGTTGGAGAACGACGAGCCGTCAGATGCATTTTCATCAATAAGTATCGTCCCCCAAAAACCCGTATTATCCCTCGTAAAAACAATGGGGGCGGCGGGAGTCCCATTCGCGATTATGGTTCCTTCGACCCTTATCACGCCAACATTGCCCGTACTGTAATCAAACCAGGACGGGGTTGGTGACGCGCTTGACCTTAATCTGACTTCGACGCCAGGTTCAAGTGTCAGGATTTGCCCGGGTGGCACAATAGCCCTCCCCTCAATAAGGTAAGGTGAGTTGGCAACGGTCCAGTTACCACTGACCGTTGTGCTGTCTGTAATTGTAGTCTGCCCAAAACTTGTTTGAATCAACAGTGTAAGGACCAACAGGATATTTGCTATTCTCATTAGAGTTTATTAAGGTAGGTTTTGTATAGGGTATGGATGAGTATTTTTTGCCAGATCAAAGAACGCCCGGAAC
>CAZNHN010000352.1:3103-5620 GCA_964572415.1 uncultured Phaeodactylibacter sp. | reverse complement strand
GCAACTGGAAAAACCGATAAGCAGGAAGGCCGCAAATGCAGCAGTAAGCAATTTATTGATAAACATAATCTTGTGGTGTTAGTAATAAAGAAGTGGGATGAAGTGTGGATTAGAAACTGTAGGTTACCGCGCCGGAGAACCCGGTTGCTTCGCCAACATTACGCCCGTTGAGGTAGCGGCTTGCACTGACGGATACGCCGAAGCCACTGACTATTGGGGCAAAGAGCGTGATACCTGCCCGGGAAAAACTGACATCGGTAGCCGGGAAAAAACCATTGAAGTCCTCGCCTAGAATGTTGACGCCACTGGTTGAGATCTGACCAGCATACCAGGCATCCACGTAGAATTTTGCGCCAGCGTAGCCAGCCCTTATCTCTCCCAGGACTGCGTTAGGGACTTCTCCACTACGCAGGCTGTAGCCGGCTTGAGTGGTCAGGAAGACGCCGGAAGCCGCACGGAACTGCGCCATAGCCAATCCATTAAGGCTGGTGGCCCGGTTGCCAATAGCCAATATGGATTGCAGGCCCTCGTCTACTTCATAACCTCCCAGCGGAGTGGTAATGCCACCACCCAGCATAAAATTCAGGCTATGGCCGCCTACATCCAGGCTTAAGGGGTTGTAGCGTACAAAAACAGATAAGTCCTGAATGCCGCTGCGATTATTTTCAAACCCCAGCTCGTCAAGTACGCCTTGGGAAGCATTGCCCGTAGCGCTGATATGGGGCAGCGCGGCCACTATGTCCAGACGATCGCTGATCCCGTATGTACCGAATAGAGAGACACTGTTAACATCTACTTCGTTAAAGACGGGGACACCCTCGGCATCGGCAGGTACTAAAAACACATTGTCATAGCTTTCGGCAGTATAGGAAAGGGCGACAGTACCCTTACCCTTGCCGTTCATAAAGCCGCCCAGCAAGCTCTGAGCTGTTGTGGTTGCGCCCCAAAACAGGAACGCCAAAAAGACGGAAAAACGGAAAAGATTCATCATTGTGAGTATTAAGGCAAAGAAAGATCTGCTTGCGTTGCAGGCAAGGCTGCCCGGCAAGTACTATTCTTCGCACGTTCTGAAAAGTTGTTAATTGATGTACACTTTCAGTTACGAAGCCCTGAGGTGTTCCGGTTTATCAGATGTGAATTTTTTTCAACTTTAGCTTGGTTCTTGCATGCTGACACTTGTCGAGGTTTAACGGGGAGGGCTGGAAAACTCAGCAGGTGGAAGGGCTTCAAGCCGGAATTCAGAAGCCTTGGGTTGCTATGAAAAACCTATCCATTTCCTCTCCCTACCGCCCCCTTCCCAAACCGCTGCCGTATCCCATCCATTGCGGCCTGCAGGCGCTGCTCCTCCGCTGAGGCGTCAAAAAGGCTCAGTTGGGGGTGGCCGGGCACGAGCTTGCTGAAGCGCACGCCCAGCAGGCGAACCAGTTGACGGCGCTCGTAGAGTTTATGAAGCAGGGCCTGCGCATGATGCAGCAGCGTGCTGTCGGAAGCTGTATAAGACAGGCGGTGCTGCCGGGTGAAGGTATTGAAATCGGTATACCGCAGCTTCACGGTGATGCAGGCGGTCAGCCGCCCGGACTGCCGGAGCTCGAAGGCCAGCTGAGCTACCATCTGATTGAGGGTAGTGCGGAGGAATTCAACATTTGTGGTATCGGTCTGAAAGGTACGCTCCGTAGAGATGGACTGCCGTTCGGTATAGGGCACCACGGGCCGGTGGTCAATACCGTGCGCCTTTTCCCATAATTGCTTGCCGGGCTTGCCAAATTCGCGCTGCAGTAACAACGGCGGTACCTGACTAAGCGCCTGCACCGTGCGTATGCCCATTTGGCTCAGCCGGTGGCAGGTCACCTGCCCCACCGCCGGCAAGCGGCGCACGGGCAGTGGCGCCAAAAACTGCTGCTCCCGGCCTGATTCCACCAACTGCGCACCATTGGGCTTGCTTTCCCCTGCACCGACCTTCGAAACCAGCTTGTTGACCGATAGGCCAATGGACAAAGGCAGGCCGCTTTCGCGAATCACCTTTTGCCGCAGCTCCTGCGACCATTTCCAACAGCCAAAGTAGCGGTCCATACCGCTAATATCCAGGTAGAACTCATCAATGGAGGCTTTCTCCAGCACGGGAGCATCCTCCGCCAGTATCTCTGTAACCAGCCTGGAATGCTTCAGGTAGTTTTCCATATCGCCCCGTAGCACGGTGGCGTCCGGACAGCGCAGCAGCGCATGGCGTATAGGCATGCCGGAGCGAATACCGAAGCGCCGCGCTTCATAACTGCAGCTTGCGACCACGCCCCGGCCGCTGCTGCCGCCAATAATCAGGGGTTTACCCTGCAGTTCACTGTTGTGCAGCTGCTCTACGGACACAAAAAAGGCATCGAGGTCCAGATGAATTATGGATAGGCGATTGATGTTGTTCACTATTTTGGTTCCTTTCTAATTAATTGACCAATTTGCCGATTGACCAATTGACCGATTTAACAATTCGCCAATTATTTATGTCTACCGGTCAGCCAGTCTACC
>CAZNHN010000352.1:0-3093 GCA_964572415.1 uncultured Phaeodactylibacter sp. | reverse complement strand
CGGACACAAAAAAGGCATCGAGGTCCAGGTGCAGGATGGCTCGTTCAAACATGATATTTGGTTTTCGGGCTACGCCGGGGCACACTTGCCAGCCGGGTGGCTGATAAGCGTAGTCAGCATAGCGTTTCATAGTATGCTGGAGGGTGCCTCAAAATTAAACGATTTTGTTTTTTAAAACAAATAAATTTATTTAAAAACTGAATGGCGAAAAGATGACAGACGGGCCGGAATATTGAAAAGCAGCCAACGGGGCACACCAATAATTCCTGTATTTTAGCGCCTCAAAACAACCACCGTATGGCTTTTTTAGACACCATCGACCTCATCGTTTTTGACCTGGATGGCACCCTCGTGGATTCCCGCTTCGATTTGGCGGATGCCGTGAACCACGCTATGCAGCAATTGGGGCGCCCAACCCTATCCTATGAAGACTTGCCGCCTTTATTGGGTAGCGGCTTGTCCTATTTGCTGAAAGAATCGGCAGGCACAGACGATCCCGACACCCTGCGCACCGCAAAAGCGCACTTCGACGCGTACTACGCTGAGCATTTTGTGACTAAAACCAAGCCCTACCCCGGTGTCATGGAGACCCTTCGGGCACTGAAACCCAAAAAGACTGCTATTTACAGCAACAAACTACAACACTTCACCGGGCGAATCGCGGAAGCCCTGGATATGGCTCCGCTCATGGACATCGTGCAGGGCGCTAATCCGGATGCCTATCCGCTCAAACCTCATCCGGCAGGTCTCCACCGTATCATGGAGCAACTACAGGTGCCGGCTGACCGGGCACTGATGGTTGGCGACTCCACCCATGACATAGAAGCCGCAAAGGCCGCCGATATGCCTACCTGCGCAGTCACTTACGGCTACCGTTCCCGAAAAGAGCTTGAAACGGAGGCCCCGGATTATTTTATAGACCGATTTCCGGAATTACTGGCGCTGTAGTGATATTCCGCACAGTGGCGTTCGCCTGACTTCCCTATCTTTATCCTCAATAAAAGCGTAACCTATGTCTGAACAAATGATACCGCGTGCCGACCGCAACCTGGCTATGGAGCTGGTTCGTGCCACTGAAGCCGCCGCCATTGCTGCTGCCCGATACATGGGCATGGGCAAGAAAGAGGCGGGCGATCAGGCGGCCGTAGATGCTATGCGCACTTTCCTGAAAACCGTAGAGATGAGGGGGACGGTCATCATAGGTGAAGGCGAAAAAGATCAAGCCCCCATGTTGTTTAATGGAGAGCAAGTGGGGAATGGCGAAGGGCCGGAAGTTGATGTCGCCGTTGATCCGGTGGAAGGCACGACTTTACTGGCGGAAGGGCGGCCGAATTCCATTACCTCCATAGCTGTAGCGGATAAAGGCAGCATGTGGGACCCGGGTAATAGTTTTTACATGAACAAAATTGTGGTGGAGGCAGAAGCCAAAAGCGCCATCGACATTACCAAGTCGCCCTCTTCAAACCTTTACAATATAGCTGAAGCTCTGGGCCGTAATGTGGAAGACCTTACCGTTTTCGTGCTCGACAAACCCCGGCACATGTCCCTCATTGAGGAAATCCGGCAGACCGGCGCGCGCATTACGCTTCACGCAGAAGGCGATGTTATCGGTGCGCTGATGGCAGCAGTACCTGGCACCGGTGTTGACGTACTCATGGGCGTGGGAGGCACTCCGGAAGGGGTGATCGCCGCTGCCGCTGTAAAAGCACTGGGCGGTGGGATGCAGTGCATGCGGGCACCACAGCGGGTGGAGGAGAAGCGGCAGCTAAAACAGGATGGGATTCAATTAAGGGAAGTCCTTACCCTTGATACCCTCATCCGGTCTAATAATACCTTCTTTGCAGCCACCGGTATTACCCCGTCTTCTTTTCTGGACGGCGTACACTTCGACCGGCGTGGCGGCGTTACTACTGAGAGTATTGTCCTGCGCTCCCTTACCGGCTCCATACGCTACATTAAAGGGGTGCACCGCCTTAACCGTACCCACGATATAGGGGGCAATATAGGGACTACCCCTGCCCACGTCGCTATGGAAATTATTGCACCGGATTAAAGGCGCTACTCCTTAATTTCCTGGCAAAGTTCCAGCAGCACGCCATTCGCGCTTTTAGGATGGACAAAGCAGACGAGCTTGTTGTCTGCGCCCCGCTTGGGCTCTTCATTCAGCAAGCGGAATCCTTCCGCTTTCAGGCGTTCCATTTCGGCGTAGATGTCTTCCACTTCAAAGGCAACGTGGTGAATCCCTTCGCCCCGCTTTTCTACGTACTTGGCAATGGCGCTTTCCGGAGCCGTGGCTTCCAGAAGCTCTATCTTGGATTCTCCGATTTTGAAAAAAGCAGTTTTGACGTGCTCGGATTCGACTTCTTCTACTTTGTATAGTGGGCGGCCCAGGATTTTTTCGAAGAGCTCATTGCTCTCTTCCAGGTTTTTAACCGCAATTCCGAGGTGCTCGAGGCGGATCATATTTTTCGTTTTTTGTTTGTAAGCTGCAATATACTTTGTCAGGCTAAGAATACAAATAATCAGCGCTGGCTTTGCGTATCAATATACCGGATGCCCATAAGAGCGAACAGCAGGTAGAGCGTCAGGCCAAACTGCGTCTCAAGTGTATGCTCTACCATAAAGGAAGACAGGACAATGAGGTGAAATGCCGTCCAGAATGCGTCCCGGTAACCCCGCCGGTACAACAGGGGGTAGAGGGTGGCCAGAAAAAAATAAATCAACCCCAAAACTCCGGTCGCTCCAAGTACGAAAATATATTGATTGTGCGGCAGCAACTGCCGTCCGGCAAGCCCAGGGGCGTTCTTTTCATAGTAAGCCTCTGCTGCCTCCCGGATATCACCGAGCCCTACCCCAATCCACGGATGAGCTCTGGCCATAGAGAGCCCGGCATTTACAGAGCCCAGGCGCTGAGAGTCAGATAGCTCTTTGACATTCCCACCGTGAACTAGCAAATGAATGGTATAGCGGGTGTAGTTAACCTTATTTTGTAATGTCGGTATGTATTGATAAGCGGCATAGGTAAGCCCTGCTGCGGCGATTAGTATACTCGTCCCAAGCCCGAATTGCCGGCGTACAACAACAAGCCGTACA
>CAZNHN010000351.1:4734-5671 GCA_964572415.1 uncultured Phaeodactylibacter sp. | reverse complement strand
TGCAGCAAATCTTCGTACCGCTGGTTTGTGGCACTTTCCATGGCCATGCCGAGCAATGCGATCCCGGCATTAGAAAAATGATAGCTATGCCCCGGTTCTGATTTAAAAGGTGCCTCCCCCAGTTTTTGTAGTAGTTCCGCACTCCTAAGCCCGGTAGCAGGCCCGGTAAGGAAGGCCGCTTTGCCGATGGGGTGCCAGTCGTACAAGCCGAGGCCGGAATTCGGCAGGCCCGAAACGTGGCTGGCCAAGTCGCAGCCGGTGATGCATACAGATGCCCGGGAGTGGTCATTGGAACAACTCATAATACGGCGGATCGGGTTGCCCGGGAGCACTACTTCCGCACAGCGTTGAGGCTGAAACCTGGGTGGAGATAAGCTATCGGGCAGGTAGGCGTTGATTTCCCGTACAGGATTGAATAAGCCTTCATCAGACAGGCGTAGCATAAGGGTGGTGGTGAAGATACCGCTTAGTGCGCCAATCTCATATAGCGTGTATTCATCGGGCGTGGAACGGTCGGTCTTTGAAAGGCGGCCAAAGTGGTGGTAAGTCACCTGCCCACCCTTAATAATAGCAATGGAAACTGCCGAGGGGCGCTGCGCATCGGCAAATTCCTGCAGCCGTTCCATTAGAGGCTGTGCAGTCAGGCCGGGTAAAAAAGTAAGCGCAGCGATTAAAAGCAGGAGCATCTTTTTCATGGCAGTAAGGTTTTGATGGACCAATACAGATGCTTTATGGTACAGCTAGGGCGGCACAGATTGAAGGGATTCGGGTTTTCGGTCGGGTATTGTGGTAAAATAGGCTAAGTTTGGCATAATTTGATTTAATTTGGATATTTCAAAATTAAAGCCTTTACAGGCTGCTTCGGGTTGAGAATCCGCAAGGGAGAAAGCTGATTTTTGTCAATATGCTCAAAAGGCTAAACTTTAACCGATTCAAT
>CAZNHN010000351.1:0-4724 GCA_964572415.1 uncultured Phaeodactylibacter sp. | reverse complement strand
ATATCTACCGGGTGCCCTCCTCGTTTTTGAGCCTGAGGGTGGCGGTTATCCTGCTCGTAGCCGAGCTGCTCATCAGTCAGATTGGGTTCATGGTGCTGGAGTCCTACTCCTTTTCCGAGGCGTTCTACATGACAGTCATCACCATCTCCACGGTGGGCTTTACAGAGGTGCAGCCGCTCAGTCCAATTGGGCGTTATTTCACCTCCGGGCTGATCATTACAAATATTGGTATTTTCGCCTACGTCCTGGCGGTGTTTTCTTACTACGTTATCCAGGGTGAAATTTTTAAAAACATGCACTTAAACCTCATTAGCGCATCTATTGACAAGCTGTCCGGCCATGTTATCCTGTGCGGATATGGCAAGTACGGGCGCGAGATTGCCCTGCACTTCCAAAAGCACGAGGTGGACTTTGTGGTCATTGAGAATGACCCGTACAAGATCGAAGAATTGCAAAAGAGTGAAGACCGGATCCTCTATTTGGAAGATGATGCCACACACGATGAAGTATTGGTAAAGGCAGGTATTGCCCGGGCCAGTGCACTGATTTCTTCCCTGCCTGATGACTCTGACAACGTCTTTGCCGTCCTCACAGCAAGACAGCTAAACCCACACCTGAACATCATCAGCCGGTCTAAAAATTTCCGGTCGCAGAAAAAACTACTGATGGCAGGAGCAAACCATGTGGTCATGCCGGAACAGATTGGCGGGTTTTATATGGCAACCCTCTTCAGCAAGCCAGGTGCTGTGGAGTTTTTCTCCTACATCACCAATGAATACCAATCTGATATCGGTTTTGAGGAAGTGACCTACGCCAAGCTCCCATCTGAATGTCAGGGCAGGTCACTTCGGGAGCTGCGTATTCGTAAGGAAACGGGCAGCAATATCATTGGCTACAAAGCACCGGACGGACACTACCAGGTCAACCCTTCTCCGGATACGATCCTGGAAAAAGGGGCGAGCTTTATTGTGTTGGGCAACAGCCGGCAACTACAGCGCTTGCGGGATTATTTGGAGCATTACTCTGAAACACACTGATCGTCCCACCCCAGTCAGGCGGAGCTTGCAGGAAGGCAATAATTTCTTTAAATTGGAATAATTTTTCCAGAAAAAATATTCCAGATGAACCCGGTGACATTTGGCGAATTCATTAGAAAAAAGCGAATAGAGCTTGGCTTGCCTATACGGGAAGTGGCCGGGCAAGTCGGCTTAGATCAATCACTCCTCAGCAAAATTGAAAGAAATAAGATGCAAGCTCCAGCGAGGATCATTCGGGCGTTGGGACTTTGCCTTGGCGTGGACTTCAAAACACTTCAAAAACAGTATTGGAGTGAGCGGATCTATCAGGAAATCAGGAATGAGGCGTACGGGGCTGAGGCCTTGGAGTTAGCACTTCGGAGGCTGGAAAAACCTGGCTCTGATCCAGACCCTGAAACCAAGAAGGCACAACTGCTCACCAAGATCAGAGCCTATCTGGATAGCCAACCGATAGAAAAGGTGTGGTTGTTCGGTTCGTTTGCTAGAGATGAAGCCAACTTCGACAGTGATATAGACTTACTGGTCCGGTTTGAGGACGGCCATCGTATTGACTTATTCGATTACATCGGGATCAAGCAAGACCTCGAAGATTTGACAGGCCGGACAATTGACTTGGTAGAGGAGGGGCAGGAGGACCCCAGAATTCAACCGGTGATCGCCAAAGAAAAAAAGCTAATTTATGTACGTCAGTCCGTCCAGTAACGACCGGTTGCTACACATTTTGGAGGCGATTGACCGGATTTTCCGATTTCGGGAACCCCTGACCTACGAAGCGTTTTCGGAAAATGAAATGGCACAGTTCGCCATCATAAAAAACTTCGAAATCATTGGGGCGGCGGCCTATCGTCTTCCCGAAGAGGTAAGGGCATTAAACAGTAATATCGAATGGAGAAAGGTCATCGCTTTCAGGCATATCTTAGTGCACGACTACTATAAGGTGAATACCAGGATTGTATGGAATGCGATTGAAAACAAGCTGCCTGAAATGAAGCTGGAGATAGAGCAAATGCTGGAAGAAGAATGATGCCCGGGTAATTATTTGAATTGTAATACCCGGGCAACACGCTCAGCATTGACGTTAGGAAACCACCTCTACTCACTCCGCCGCCCAAATATGGCACCAATCTTCACATCCACGCCCTGATCAGCCAGCAGCTTCACATTTTTTGCCCCTTCGCCGGTAGTGGTGAAGGTCGCCACGATGTGCATGGAAGCCGCCGGGCGTATACGGTCAAACCGGTCTTCCGGATAGTCGATGAAGGTGACTTTTTCGGCAATATTGGTGGAAATGCCGTTGTCATCGGCAGCGGCCCCCTCCATGATGAGCTGCTCGCCGGTGAAAAGCGAATCCAGCACCACGCCCTGCTCATCCAGAAAGTAACCCTGAATGGAGACATTGAGCGGGAGCTCGTTTTGCGTCACCATCTTGAACTCGGCTTTGTACACTTCCTGCCCCAATTCTCCAAGGGAAAGGTCAATGGTGTCCTGCGATAGGAAGTCCACGGCACTGCCATACAGCGGCAGGTCTACCTCCACATCTACCTGATAGTAACTGCTATCGGTCAGGAACCCGCGGATGTTCCGGTTGCTGTCGGGGTGCGTAATGGCGTCCACATCGTAGTCGATCGCCAGTGGGCCTGCGCCCAGGATTTCGTCAATATTGGAATTGTCTTTGTTGAAAACGTAACGCTCCACGTAAGTCTCGCCCACTTCGTCAAGCCCGGGGTAAACGAAATCGATGCCGTTGTCAATGAGTTCGCCCTCCAGTGGCAGGGTCTCGCCCCGCACGGTGAAAACGTTGAACAAATTGACCCTGGAACGAGTGGGGATGCCAAATGAGTTTTCCACCCTGAAAGTAACGGTAGGGTCGGCAAAGTAGATATCGCCCTTCACCCAGTCATCGAAAAAGTCGATAATGATGGTATCCCGGCCACCGGCCTGCACTTCCGTTCCAAAGTAGCCCTCCATGTAAGAAAAGGCCAGGTCGGAAAGAGTGATGCCCCCAAAGGCAATCGTATCTTCCTGCCCGCCTTCCCGGATGAGCTCGTACTCCACATAGATGGAGTCGGTGCCCTGAGCGGTAATGATTTCGGTGCCGGCTAGGTCGTAGGGATTAAAAAGGTTGGAGTAGGGCGAAAGTGATCCCTCTCCATCGTAGCCAGCTGCTGACCCCGTGAGCTGTAAGGGCTCCCCGTCTTTGTACAAGTCAGGGAAAGTCAGCGTGACTGTTACCGGCTCTGGATGGGCATTTTGGTATCCCCAAACCAGCTGGCCCTGCTTAATTTTCAGGCGGTCAAATTCGGCGCCTTCTGCTGTTTCCAGGGGCAGCCCGATACGTTGGGCAATAAGTGGGATTAGCTCTCCGTCCAGCGATTCGTTGATGCGGGCAAAAAGGGTATCGCTATTCTGGGCAATGATATCCCCCCGGTATTCAAAATGGATGACACCCTCTTCGTCGATGTAAAGCGCCGCAAGGTCGCCGGTACTTTCCAGGGCATCTCGTATGGACAGCCGGGAGTTGACAATAGGGAGTGCATATTCGGCATCGTAGCTGGCGCCATCAATGCCGGACAGGTCTTCAAAGTCCTGGCAGCCTGTGAAGGAAAAGACTACGGCAAGCAGGATGAGAAAGGTTGATTTTTGGGTCATACAAACAATATATTGGTACAGAACAAAGCAGAATTACGCTCTGCCTGTCTATGAACAGGAAATGATGCTGATTTATTTTGCGAGTGTCTTGTCAGCCAGAGGAGATAGTAGTTGCTCAAAGTTAATCAAAGGTGCAGATGTTGGGGGCGTTCAGGTACAAATGAGAATGTCTCCCGGCAATCAATTTGCTAAATAGGGGCGCGGGTGGGCTATCATTTGCAAATGCGGGGCTAATTTACGTATCTTCCGAGCAGTAACAAAATCGCATGGCATGCAGGAAAAGGAAGCCCCGGCGGCACTGTCTTCCATTGTTGGCCAGGCCCGGCAGTTTGTGCTGCGGCTGTACAGCCAAAAGCAGGATGCCCGGCTATTGCTCCACAACTATAGCCTGGGTGCTGCCCTTTCTGAGGCAGTGGTGGAAATCGGTCAGGCCGAAAGCGCTTCGCCCGCAGTCATTGAATCCGCGGTGCTGGCTGCCTGGTTTTTGCCCACCGGCTGGTTGTTTGATGCGAAAGCACCGGCGAATTACAGCCCCAAGGTCGCCCAGCAGTTTTTTCAAAAAGCAGGCACGGCATCTGAGGTACAGCAATCCGTGGTGATGGCCATTCAGCAGGTACTGGCAGGGACCATGCCGGCCACTACCACGGGCAGGCTGCTGAGTGATGCCTACGCCTACGTGGTTTATCTGAGCGAAGGCGAGGATCGCCTGATCGCACTGCGCATTGAGCAGGAAATGCTATCCGGGCAGAACCACACGAAGATAACCTGGTCGAGAGAAGTACTGGAGCATCTCCTCCGCGTCAAGTGGCATACTCACCACGGACAGGCCCATCTACAGCCCCTTTTGGCGAAAGCCATACACGAACAGCGCGCAGAGGTGGAAAAGCGCATTGAAAAAGAAGAAGTGCAGCAGGGGCGCTTCACCAACCTGGAGAAGAAAGACCCGGTACGTGGTGCTCAGACCTACTTCCGCACCAACTACCGCAATCACATCAACCTCAGTGCCATCGCCGACAACAAAGCTAATATCATGATCAG
>CAZNHN010000350.1:472-5685 GCA_964572415.1 uncultured Phaeodactylibacter sp. | reverse complement strand
AACCGCCTAATTTGTATCGCTTAAAGTTAGGGCATGCTGGCCCGCTTTCGCTTAGCTATAGCGGACAGGGTAAAGCCTACCCTAACTTAAATTATCCTTACCGAACCACCACCCGCTGCGCACTAAAGTGATGCCCGTCACTGAGCTGCAGCCAGTAAACGCCCGTGGGAAAATTGCCAACAGGTATACGGAGGCTGCCCATAGTGGAGTCATGCTGCCCACTCCAAATCAGTTGCCCTTTCACGTTATACAAGCGCAGATCAAGCTGCATGGGCTGGCAATCACCAAAGCGAATCGTGAATTCCTCCTGCGCCGGGTTGGGTGAAAGGAAATAACTGCAGGGAAGTTCATGCAGGTGCTCTGCATCCGTAATTATAACATTACTGGCAATGGCTTCACCACTATGCATGGGTTCCGCCATCATAGCAGCGGTAGCAATGACGGCTTTTACTACATTTGCCATAAAAGTGAAGTTAAGGGTGCCAATCGTATCTGAAGGCTCGTGGTAGTGCGGGTTGCGGAAATCTGCACCATCGGTAAGCATTAAAGCAGGGATATTGGCTTCCCAAAAAGAACCGTGATCGCTACGCAGCAGATCGGGGACAAGCAGTGGGTTAACCACATTCAGCCCGATGATACGCAGCTCCGGGACGTAAGTCGCGGCAGCTGTATTAAAAGCATCGTAAAGCGTGCTTCCAAAACTAGGGCCTACATTGGTTAGAAAATTGCCGCGGTTAGAGTCGGCTTCTAATGCAGCGGCCGCTTCCGGAAAGACCAGCTCAAAACCAGGCGGGAAGTCCTGACTGTCAGGCGTGTCACTGAAATAGCCGATCATTTCCATATTGAGCACGCCTTCGATGGCTTCATCATCCGGCAGGTGCTCCACATAGTAAATGCTGCCATCTAATCCGGTTTCCTCAAAGTCAAAGCCAATAAACCGAAGGCTTTTACGGAAGTGGTAAGGCGAGAGGATACGGGCAGCTTCGAGTACGCCTACAGTGGCTGTCCCATTATCGTCAGCCCCGGGAGAGTCGCTGACGGTATCATAGTGCCCATCGATGATGATCACATTATTGCTCTGCGTTTGCCCCCAATGGTCGCCAATGATATTCTGCCCGGTAGTGCCCAGGTTGAGGAAGTTTTGACGGAAGGTCTCCAGTCCGTAATCCAGAAAAGACTGCTCCAGGGTGTCCCGGCAGCGGTTCAGGTTCTCCGGGTTAGTAATGTAGTGACGGATGCCAGCGATATGCTCTAAGCGTGTCCGCAAAAATTGACTGTCCACTTGCGCGACCAAGTCTTCGATGGGGATGTCGTAGCCATCATCGGCAATGATTTTGAAGTCGTAAGAATCGCTGTTGCCAATTTCACCCGCGTAGTTCCAGGTCATCTGTAAGCCCTCGCCCGGTGAAACCGGGAAACCGATAGCACCGGACACATTCTCCGCATGGATATTGAAGTTAGAGCTGCCTGCAGGTGCAGCGCGCAGGAAGACTTCCAGTGCGGTATCTTCAGCGTCTGCCAGGTCGTAAGTAATGGTTAAAGTCTGTATTTCCGGATTGAGGTCTACGGATTGTATAGTGAGCTGTGGGGGTTGGTTTTGAGCATAAATGCAGATGCTGAACAAGCTCAATGTCAGGGCGAGTAGGTGCTTTATTGTTATCATATTCGGGCTTGGATTAATTGAGTGCTGAAAATACAGTATTTGTCTTCCATTCACAAGAGGGTTGTAGATTGTGGTAGGATTACTGTAGTGTATTTTTGGTGAGGGCGTGATTGTACCTTATGATGGGTAGGAACACGGATTAGAATGATTTCGCGGATTTTCGCGGATTTCGAGCGGTGGCATGCATGTGTGGCGGCACTGGGTTGCAGGATCAGTGTGATCAGTCAGATCAGCGGCATCAGTGTGCTATTGCGTTACGTGGAGTTTGGGAACACGGGTTAGACTGATTTCGCAGATTTTGAGCGGGGCATGTTCGTATGGCGGCACCGGATTACCAGGATTAGTGGCATCATTCAGGTTATCCTGGAAAAGCGCAGTACAGGGAAGCCCAAAAAAGGGAGCCCCTATTCAGGTACTCCCTAAAACTCATTTTGCCTTATTGAAAGCGTATCACTGCACAATCAACTTCCTGGAAAAGCCCCCAATGCTGTTCCCTCCCTGAATCTGATAGATGCCGGAAGGAAGCCCCTGCAAAGGAATGGGGCGGGGAGCTGTAGTGGGCTTCAGAATAGTAGGAGGGGCCTGCCAAATGACACGCCCATATGCATCCACCAGCTTCAGGAAACTAAGTGAATGAGGGAGCTTAAGGTAGCATTGTCCGCTTGCCGGGTTGGGGAAGATCCGGGCCGGGAGGGTTGACAATTGACGAATACTACTGAGTTTAGTGGTATCATCCGCAATAATGATCGTAGCAGTGTCCGGCACCACAGGTATACGCTCAAAATTGTTATCAATGAGCAGTACGCTATCTATACGCACACGGAACGTATCGATTGTAAGGCCGACAATAATATCCTCGATAATAATGCTAAAATCAGCCACCTTTCCGCTGCCGCTAATGGTGGTCTGGTTTATGCGGGTCAGCGCGAGTTCTGAGCGGCCCTCTAATTCATCCTTATAAAAAACGTCCTCTACCTCTGCGCCATCTGCGTTGATCCATGTATTCTCCAAATCATCATATTCAAAACCAGTGGTGGGTTCTACCAGCTCAGTGTCGTAGCTCATGGCGAGGGCAATGCCATAGAAGTTGTCGATTGGCTGTTCGAGGTTGCCGAGGCTAAGCTCGATATTGATACTTGCACCGGCTTCTACCAGAGTGGCACTTGGTGTGAGCGTGGCTTTGGGCGCTCCGGTACCGGGCGCTGCATTTGCATATCCATTGGAAGCAGGCGTCCCCTGGGTAAGAGCAAAATTGGGAATAATAGCAGCGGTGATGTCATCATCCTCAATCTCACCATCCCCGTCGGCATCAGCGTACCCGTAATCAGTACCATCAGCAAAGGTTTGCCCCCATAGTTCGAAGGGCTGAGCCTCCCAGTTAGTAGTTGCATCATCTCTTTCCGGTCCCTCTGTCCCATAGGCTAATCCTATATACAATACGTCTACGGCGTCCACCACACCATTATTATTGGCATCGCCCGGCCACATTTCCTGGGCAGTCAGGGAAGAAAAGCAAGCGGTAAAAAAAAGCGCGATCAGAGGGAATTGATATTTCATGTAACTGTTTATTTGTTCCTTATGCTGCAAACTTAGGGGCAATTTACCATTTGGGCAATTACAAAAATAGGAATTTGTCAACGTTGGTTCTGTGATTTGGTCTACATTAGTGTTTGAAATTGCTTTTATTTCAAGTAGATATGTGGAGTGAAGTTATCTGTTTTTGTATTTTGTCAAAAAAAGACTGGACGGAATGCAAAAAAACAAGGTGATTATTGCATTAAATAAGCTTAAGCCGGAAGAAACAGCAGCTTTTCGGGATTTTGTCGCTTCTCCATATTACAATAAAAGAGAAGTCCTGCTGGATTTACTGGATCATCTGTTGACCTTCGCACCAGATTTTTCCGGTGAAGGCATCGGGAAGGAGCAGGTCTTTCAGGCCATTTTCCCGGATGAGCCTTACAATGACAAACAGCTGCGTTATCACTTAAGCTGGCTAAATAAGTTACTGGAGCAATTTTGGCTCGTTCAGCAACAAGCTGCCGAAGAGGAGCGTAACCTTACCGTGCTCATGGAGCTGTTGTCAGAGCGGGGATTGGAAAAGCATTACCGGCAACAGGATCGCAAGCTACAGCAGCTGCTCGATGGTGTGGAAGCCCCAGATGCTTCGCATTTCAAGCACCGGCAGGAATGGGCGGACACCAGAGAACGGCATTTTCAGCGGCAGCGCCTGCGCCGGTTTAATGAAGACTTGCAGGAGTCTGCCGACGCCTTAGACCGGTACTATTTTCTGGAAAAAATGAAGTATGCCTGTGCGATGCTCGACCGTCAGGCGATTCTTCAGGGTGCCTACAAGGTCAATATTACGCCGGAGTGGCTGGCCTACATCGAAGTTCAGGATTATTTTGGCCTTCCCCTGCTTAAACTTTATGTGGACATCTTCAAGGCCTTATCAGAGGAAGAACAGGAATATCATTTTGATGTCCTCCTGGAAGAACTCGACAGCATTTCAAAAGCAGTGCCCGTAAACCGGCTGCGGGAAATTTATTTTATGGCCATCAACTATTGCGCACGTAAAATCAGGCAGGGGCAGGAACGCTACGTGGAGCAGGCTCTCCATCTTTATACTAAAGGTATTGAGCGGCGGATTCTTATGGAGCAGGGTAACCTTTCGCCCTGGACTTTTACGAATGTCGTCAAACTGGCTCTGCGGCTCCGGCGCTACCAATGGATCGAGCAGTTTATTACCCAAAAAGGAAAACTTTTACCAGAAGCTTTTCGGGAAAATGCCCTGCACTACAATTATGCCGAGCTTTATTACTATACCAAATCTTACGAGCAGGCACAGGAGCACCTCATGCAGGTGGCCTATTCTGACCTCAACTACTATCTGGGCGCACGCACGATGCTGGCCAAAATATACTACGAACAAGACGAGGAGGAGGCACTACTTTCTCTCATTGCCGCCTTCACTATTTTCCTTAAACGGAACAAACAGGTGTCCAATGCGATAAAAGAGACTTTCCTGAACTTTTGCGATCTGCTCTATCAGTTGGTACGCCGGGAAGGTAAAAAGCTGGAGGGGCTGGAAAAGCGGATTGCGGACACGGGTCTGCTTACCGATCGGGCGTGGCTGCTGAAGGCTTGGCAGCAGAAAACAGGAAAAGCTCCGGAGCGTTAGATGCCCGGGAGCTTTTCGAAGATTGTTTTAAATAAGTTACTGTACGGCCTGGGCTGCATTGATGGTGCCCCATCCAAAGTTACCGTCCCTTGCCGGATAGTTGGAAGAAGCGTTCATCAGGCGTTGCATTACCTGGTTCCTGCTCTGATTTGGGTTGGTCGCCCAAACGAGAGCTGCAATGCCAGCTGTAGTGGCTGTAGCTGCGGAAGAACCACCTACGTACGCCGGCTGATTGCCGCTCATAGCTAGCGTGAGGGAGGTGCGGCTGGTGTTGGAAGCGCGCTGCATCACCGCCACAAAGTCTACCTCAGGTCCATCATGGCAGGTATGACACCGTTGGCTCATATTGTCCCGAATACCCGTAACGGCTAC
>CAZNHN010000350.1:0-438 GCA_964572415.1 uncultured Phaeodactylibacter sp. | reverse complement strand
GCAAAGATTAGCTTACCCCGGTTGAACGCGTAGAATATGCCGTCCGCAACGGTACTGCTGTAAAATACATCACCGATTGACATACTAATGATTTTAACTGAACCATCATTACCGGAAATGACCAGGGCATCACGTACACCGCTCTTCTCGCTGCCTGAATTGATGATGACATCCGTAGTTGCCCGGAAGGCTTTCAGGTCGCAGTTGTAGGCCGCCCCGAGTGTGGTGCCTGTATTACTACGTGGAGCTGCAATTAGTCCTGCCATTTGAGTTCCGTGCCCGCAGGCATCATTGGGGCCGTCGTTTGATGCCCACCACCACCAGCCACTAACATGCGTGCCCAGGCGCTGGAGGCTGCGTCCGGAGGAAGAACCGGAGTTGAACTGACTGCCAAGTTTGCTTTGGTTTGGCGAAGTGCCTGTATCTATCATTGCGACT
>CAZNHN010000349.1:3360-5723 GCA_964572415.1 uncultured Phaeodactylibacter sp. | reverse complement strand
TAAATGCTGACATTGAGTAGGTTTGCTGTGGCAAACCACTTAATCGTCAGTATATCTCATGCTATAAAATACGGATTTATTTTGTATTTTAAAACAAACGCCGAACAAAATCTCACTATACCAGGTATACCCCTGAAAAAAAAGGGCTATTCCCTAATCATTAATAAATTTGTACCCCACTCCACGTACAGAAAGGAAATACTCCGGATTTTTAGGGTCTGCTTCAAAATACTTGCGGAAAGACAGAATAAAATTATCGATCGTTCGGGTAGAAGGGTACACATCGTAGCCCCATACCGACTGCAAAATTTGCTGACGCGAGACCACTTCACCTCTCCGGTCAACGAGTAGCTTTAGCAGCATTGCCTCTTTCTTGGTAAGGGTAAAATGCCCGGGGTTGCCTTTAGCCTCGTAGGTGGCAAAGTTCACCCAATTGTTACCAAATTCGTACTCTTCCGGTGTGTTTTCCGGACTTTTGCTCGTCCGTTTGATCAGGTTGTTGACGCGAAGGAGCAACTCCTCCAGGTTGAACGGCTTGGTCAGATAATCATCTGCGCCTTTTTTCAGGCCTGATATTCTGTCCTGTGCAGTGTCCTTGGCAGTGAGGAACATGATCGGCACTTCACGGTTGGTCAGGCGAACCTGCTCACAGATTTGGAATCCATCTACTTCCGGTAGCATCACATCAAGGACCAGAAGATCAAAGTGTTGCTCTTTGGCGTATTTGAGGGCATCTTTACCATTGTCTGCGGCAACGACTTCGTAGTCTTCCATTTCAAGATTGAGCTTAATGACATCCTGAATGTTCTCTTCGTCCTCAACGAGTAATATGCGCATATGCTATTTTATTGGCTTTGTGTTTTTGACATTTCTACAGACCGTTGTGCTGCCTGCTTGTCCAGCCGTTCCGAAGGAAGTTCGATCTTAAAAACCGTTCCCTTCGGTTGATTATCCTCTACGGATATCCGGCCATCATGAGCGGCGACAATTTGCTGCACAATGTATAAACCCAAACCTGTACCTTTTGTTTTGCGCGTATCCTCGTTCCCGATCCGGTAGAACTTCCCAAAGACCTGTGGCTTTTCTTTATCCGGTATCCCATGCCCCTGATCTGCAAACCGGAGAATCAATGAATCCGGTGTTTCTTCCAGGCTCACTTCAATATCCGCTGGCTTTGGGGAATACTTTACTGCATTTTCCATCATGTTGAGCATCACCGAGGTCATGCCAGTGCGGTCGCCCCGAAAAGGGCTAATCGCTGACCGCTTTTCAAAATGAAAGCGGGCGTCCGGATATTTGGAATCCAGGGTCTCTATTAAATCTTCCAGTATCTGCGGCAGGTCCAGTGCTTCCTCATGAGGCTTGTACGCTGCTTCGAGCCGGGCGGACAACAGCAGGTCGCTGACCAGCCCGTTGAGACGCTCGGTTTCCAGCAATGCACTACGGGTGAGCCGTTCGGTCTTTTCCGGTGGCAGGCTACGGCGCTGAAAGGTCTCCAACACCAGGCGGATAGAAGCTATTGGCGATTTCAGCTCATGAGTAATCGATAACAGAAAGTTCCGTTGCTGCCGGGCGGCTTCCATCTCTTTGTTGTAGGCCCGGTTGATGAGGTACATCCCGATCAGTAAGGTAAGGATAATGACGCCGGCTTCCCCAAGAATCATGTATTCCTGCCGGGTGTATTGCTGTTTGAGCTCTAGGTAAGGCGCTGATTGCAGGAAGGCCTCTTCGGACTGAACTGCTCCTTCAGCGACCATAATCAGGCGCATTTTGTCCCGCTTGGCGGCGAAGGCATCACTATTTTTGGTGTAAAGCAGCACCGACCACCATGCAAAAGCCATCATCATGTAGGCAATGACCACGTAAGACAATAAACGCAACCTTACATTCCGCCGGTTTTCCATCACTTTGAGGTTTTAAAAACCAAGTGCAGGCATTCCTCCATAACAGAAGCTGCCTCATCAAGGTCTTGTTCGGTATGGGCTGCTGAGACAAACCCAACTTCATATCCACTTGGCCCGAGGTAAATACCACGCTTGAGCAGCTCCCGGTGCAGATTTTTGAAATGTTCCATGCTTCCGGCATCAATCTGATCCGCCCTCATTACCCGGTCGCGGGTAAAGGCCAGCCAGAAGATAGAGGCAATCTGCTGCACGTGCATCGGCAAGTCATGCTTTAAAGCAAAAGCCTGAAGGCGGTCTGCCAATCGCTTGGTTTTGGCTTCCAGCCCCTCATAAAAACCAGGCTCCAGCAGCTGCTTTAATGCGGCATATCCGGCAGCCATCGCCACCGGATTCGCGGACAAGGTACCAGCCTGATAAACAGGGCCAGCCGGAGCCAGTTGATTCATCAAATAATCGGGG
>CAZNHN010000349.1:0-3350 GCA_964572415.1 uncultured Phaeodactylibacter sp. | reverse complement strand
ATGCCGCCGCCAATGATTTTACCATACGTAATAATATCCGGTTGAATGCCATAGTACCCGGCAGCCCCTTCGAAGCCTACACGGAAACCAGAGATCACTTCATCAAAAATGAGCAGCACTCCATACTTATAGCACTTCAGCCGCAGGCACTCCAGGAAGGAAGGGTCCTGCAGCAACAGCCCGTTATTGGCAGGCACCGGCTCTACGATGATGCAGGCGATGTCGTCGCTGTATTTTTGCAAGGTCTCATCTAATAGCTTGCGGTCATCCAGAGGCAGCACGATTGTCTCTTCGGCGAATGCCCTGGGGATGCCCGCGGAAGTACTTTCCCCGAAGGTAGCAAGACCTGATCCTGCCTTCACCAGCAGGGAATCAACGTGGCCGTGGTAGCAGCCCTCAAATTTAATGACTTTACTTTTCCCGGTAATGCCCCGCGCCAGGCGCAGCGCCGACATCACCGCCTCCGTACCCGAACTGACAAAACGGATTTTATCGATATAGCGGTTATTGTTGACAATGAGCTTCCCCAATTCGTTGCCAAGCCGGGTGGGCGTACCGAAGGAAGTCCCCTTGGCTACTGTCTCCGTGACCAAGTTACGTACCCGGGCATTATTATGCCCCAGAATGAGTGGTCCCCAGGAGCAGCAAAAATCGATATAGGTATGGTCATCCTCATCGGTAATCCGGCACCCCTGCCCTTCCTTGATAAACAAAGGAGGCCCGTAAACAGACTTAAAAGCCCGCACCGGAGAGTTAACGCCACCCGGAAAGTATTTTTTTGCTTCATCAAATAATTCCGCAGAACGCGTCCTGTTTTCCAGGGAAATGGTATCCATGTCGATTTTTTTTCTGATTGTGTCAAAGGTAACGAATCTTAGGTAGAGCAGTTGTCAGACATCGGTAAACTCAAACCAAACTTTGAATGGAAGACCCTACCCGACATTTTTACGATAGCCTTGCTTCTGACTACCACCTGATTTTTCAGGACTGGGAAGCGGCGCAGGCCCGTCAGGCCCGGTTGATTGCAGGCTGGCTGGAGGCTCAGGGTATTCAGCGCAACGCACCGATCCTGGACTGCGCCTGTGGTATTGGCACCCAAATCTTAGGGCTGGCTTCACTTGGATACCGTGAAATTTGGGGTACGGATATCAGCCAAAGGGCTATTCAGCGCGCCGGGGCAGAAGCCCGGAAGCAGGACCTTCAATTCCCTTTAGCCTCAGTAGATATCCGGGATTTAGCAGCATGGGCGCCGCAACTCTTCAGCGTAATCCTGGCTATCGATAACGTCTTACCACATTTTTTGACAACTGCTGACCTTCACATTGCGCTTAGCAACATCAGAGACTGTCTGACCCCGGATGGCCTGTTCATCGCTTCGGTGCGCCGCTACGATAAGCTGCGAAGGGAGCACCCGGGCGGAACTCCGGTTAGGAGCAGCGGTAAGGGTAGCGGAAAAGCATATACCTTTCAGGAATGGAACTGGGAAGCCGGCACTGACCGGTATGAACTAGAGCATTATACCTTGAAGACAGACTATACCGGACGATGGAAGGTGCAGAAACGCCAGGCTTTCTACCGGGCATGGTCTTTGCCAGAGTTGACCGCCGCTTACCAAAAAGCCGGATATAAGAGCGCTGAAATCTTAAACGAAACGCAAAGTGGATTTTACCAGCCTGTACTCATTGCCCGACGCGGATAAGACAATCCGGCGGGAAAGGGATTAAGCCACTTCAACATTTTCAGCCAGCGTTTTTCCCAAAAACTTAAGCATATTGCGCTTCACGGTTTCACGGACACCCAAAAATACCGCTTCCACTTCCTGATCTGACCCTGTAGCTTCCGCAGGATCCGGAATACTGAAGTGGATTTTTTTACCAAAATGAATACCCTCAAGTGTAGCCTCAGTGGCTTCGTCACAAACCGTAATCAGGTAATCGAAATGCTGATTGCTGAAGTCATCAATGGATTTGGCTACATGCTCGCTCATATCAATATTATCCTCCTCCATTACCCGCACCGTAAAAGGGTGGAGATGTTGAGCTTTGAGCCCTGCACTGTAAATATCCAGTTTTCCACCGGCGTAAAACTTAAGATAACCTTCCGCCATTTGGCTGCGGCAGGAATTGCCAGTGCAAAGCACTAATACCCTTTTCATTGCAGTGTATTTAATGTCTGGTTAACACAAAGTTAACATTAAATGCGGACAATGGAAACCTTAAAAATGGATTTGCAAAGTTTAAAAGAGTTGACCCGGCTTGCGGGCAGGAAATTATTCCGGAAACAATACAGGCGGCTTTCAATCTGCCTTATGCGTTGCAAATTTAAGCAAATGGAATTCTCAGCAATTCTGTTACGATAGTTATTTAACCAATTTGTTACCGGTGCTGAAAAAATAGCAGGGAATCTCTCAGAACGCGATCAACCTCAGAAAGTTGGGCAACCTATACCGCGTCCGCTTTGTACGCCCCGGTTATGCCCGCCAATTCGGAAGGCGAGGGATACACCGCCAATATAGTACCAGTCATTATACTGCCCGCCACGCCGGTAGCTGGTATCCGAGGTGGGATCTTCAATATTCGGGCGGCTTAGTCTGGCAGCCAGCTCTCCATTGCCTTCCAGTACGTCAAAGTAATTGACTTCAGCATCACTAACATCATCGAGGTAATCAGTGAATAACATTCTGCCACCAAACTCTAACCCCAGCGTCAATTGATCATTAAGGAGAATTTTGACTCCAACGCCCATGGGCACTGCAAATTGAGTGAGCCGGTAGGGATCTTCATAACTAGGCAGCCCCTGTCCTTCCGTACCTAAAGGTTGTAGCTCAATGTAATCGCCATCGAATGGAGCTTCCGGGCTAAAGCGAAAGACCGCTGCACCACCGAATAAATAAGGGACCAGGCCCCGGTTTCTGGCCGAACCAATTTTAAAAAGATTGAGCTCACCAATCAGTGAGAATTCTGTGATCCGTGTGCGAAAGGCAAGCCCCCGGTCTTCCCGTCCATGCCGGGCATCATCTCCTTCCAGAGAGCCACCGGTCACACCTAAGCGTATTGCACCGGCACGGCCGAGCTGGAAACGGGTGAATACACCAAATGCAGGGCGTACCTCTTCAAAATAAACCCCCAACTCCTGAGGCGACAGGTCACCACTGTACAGTGCGACTCCGCCTGTGACGCCTAACTGAGTCTGTGCCCCGAGGTACCTTGAATTGGTAATCAGTAACAGCAGGAGGATTGACGTCGCTACAGACAAGGAGAGAGAAGCGGAAGCTGGCTTATGTATGGTAATGTTGCTCATAGGGATTAAGAATCATTAAGGTATTTATTCAGATGGAAAGATACCACGCA
>CAZNHN010000348.1:5308-5761 GCA_964572415.1 uncultured Phaeodactylibacter sp. | reverse complement strand
GCCAGCCCCGCGTACTCGTCGTAATCGGGGTGCTTGATACGCATAAAGGCTGCACCAATTTCAAAGCCGCCCTTCTTGAAATCCATACCCAGCCCCTGCAGGTCAAAGCTTGGTTTTAAATCCGGCAGCGAGACCCCGACGGATAACCCCTGCAAGCTGAGCGATAAGCCGGCGGCGACCAGGGCGCCATCAATTCGGAACCAGAAGTTTTTGTCTTCGTATTGAAAGCCCAGCCGCTGGAAGTGGACGGGGCCGAAGTTTTTGTTGAGGTCAATCCACTTGGTGCCATCGTCTTCGCCCGGAGCTGCTGCGGGAATGGAGCCACTGCCACTGCCTGCACCGGCGCGTGTTCCCGCAGTTCCAGTGGTCTGCGCGATGGCAGCCGATTTATTGGAGCGTTTGAGGTCGCTGGTTTTGATTGGGACATCCAGCTTGAAGGGCTGATCGCCCAGG
>CAZNHN010000348.1:0-5298 GCA_964572415.1 uncultured Phaeodactylibacter sp. | reverse complement strand
CTTTGTGGACCGGCTTGGCAGGCAGGCTGAGTTCACCCGGCGAGATCGCTTGAATTTGGCTTAGGTCTTCTTGTTTGAAATCGCCACTGGCGTAGAATGGCTGGAAGTTGAGCGTCAACTGACTGGCATTGGGCACAATCTGGCCAACCAGCGGCAGCTTGGACAGGTCCAGCCCGCCGGCTACTTCCAGGCCGAGAATGAATTTGCTTTTGCCAGCTTTAGGATTTCCTCCCCCGCGTCCAGCTTTAGGTTTTTGGGTTTGGGTGGAAATAAAATAAGCCTGCTTTAAATCAATGGTGAAGTCCAGATCACCTATGTCTGCACCGAAGATTTTGACCAGATCTTTGAGGTGTACTGCTCCACCGCCCATATTGCGGTAGGCTGCAACAATTGTCCTGCTGTCGCTGCCTTTGTCAAAGACCAGGTCAAAAGCCAGCTCCAGCGGTGGCGCGGCTGTTTCGCCTGCGGCATCCTCCTGTCCCACCCGCATGATGACCTGCCCGCCGAAGGTGATGTCGTAGCCGGTTTTGCCGGTTTCAGTATTTTGGTGTGGCGTAAGGTTGAGGTCCAGATTGAGTTCCACTTCGCTGCCTTCTCCCAGGCTATCCAGCCCGAAAACATGCTGGAAATCCAGGGAACAGGAAAAGGTGAACGCCCGGGTTTGGGTGTTGAAGGAAAGGTGGACGTAGCGTAATTCCACGGAAGCATCACTGAGGGCTTCCGGCAGTGCGCCCTCCGCGCCCATTTTTCGGAGCAGCGCATCAAAAAGCTCCACCAGATTGATGCCGGAAGTCGCCAGCCCGCCCTCCAGCTGCCAGCCTGCGCCGGGCCCGTCGTAATCGGCGCTAAGCGTGAGCAGGAGTTTTTTCTTTTCATCAATATCAATCAGAAAGTCGCCCCAGATGAAGCCGGTGAAACCGCCGCTTTGGTAGATGAGTTCGAGCTGCGTATCAATGCTCACCGGGCCGAAAGCGAGATCGTCCAGTGCAATCTTAAAGACCGCCCGTTGCAGACGTGGGTGTGCCAGGATGATCAACTGGCTGAGGCGCGGTGGTGATACCGGTGACATACCGCCGGGATCGGCATTGAAGCGTTGCAGCAAGCTGAGCGCGGAGTGCCCTTCCCGCTCTCCGGTATCCGGCATTTCCGCTTCCAGGTAGAAGGAAGGGAGATGTACCGTCACGTCCAGTTCGTAGTCTTCGATCTCCACCGTACCGCCGATGATAACGCTAACGGAGGAGCCCAGGATATTGAGGGTGAATACCGGATTGCCTACGGATACCATATCCGGGATAAGCGGTAATTCCAGGCCCGGCCAGGAGAAGGTGGCGGTGATACGCAGCGGCTGCCCGGCGGGCTTCTGAATGTCGAGGTAGTCAATGCCCAGCTCGCCGAATTCATCCCAGTCGAAGAAGTCGGTGGGGAAGTATTGGGCCAGATCGATGCCCTCTTCCTCCGTCCACTCCAGCAGGTTTTGTATGAACGCGCCCAGGCTCGCCAGGGTGATGCGCTCGGTGATGGGGAAGACGGTATCGGCACTGATAACCTTATCGAATTTTGGTGGATTGGTAGACATGCTTAGTCGATTTGGAAGGTGTGGGGGAGGAGGACGGTGGCGGGTACCATTCTCTCTCGTTCTTCAAAAGTAGGAGGTATCAAAGCTGCCTGTTGGACAGCTTGGGACTGTCCGGGCCGGGAAGGCGGTACCTGACCTGCTGTGGCGGAAGGCGCTCTGAGTGCAGGGTTCATCCAGGTATAAAAATCTTCGATAAACATATTGCCTGCCCTTTTTACTTTTTGCAGGCTAATTCCAAGCCCAACTCCTGCTACGTGCAAACCCAGCTTGAACACCTCTGCGCTCCGGTCTATTTCTGTACCCAGTCGCACCCGACATTTAATAGATTCCAGTTCTACCTGTCCATTGGGTGATCTTTGAAATTTTCCCTTACCAAAATATTGATGGACGAGACTCCTCAATTGCCCTTTTTCATTAACCCCTCCAAACTCCTGATTTACAAACCGGAAACTGCTCTCCAACAGGATGTATGGGTTTTCTCTCATGAAGGCAGGTTCAAAAAATTCACCAGGAATACTTCTGACAAAGCTTAAGAAAGCCGTTTGACTAATGCCCAGGTAATAAGGGTAACGTTTAATGTTTTTTGCTACTGGCGTCCTTGGGTCGCGTAAGGCTTTGAGTCTCTTAAAACTAATTGAAACGCCAAAGTTGATACCGCTTCCTTCTTCCAATGCCACCACGCCTTCTTCTCCGCTCAGCTGCCAGTATGCAGTTGCCGAATAATAATTAATATCATTTTTCAGAAGTCTGCCGTTACTTAGCTGGTAGCCCAGTTCAGCGATGTCAAAAGGCAGATTTACTGTAACGCCTGCCTGATAGTTAAAAGCGACCTGTGTATAAGTGACTTTAGTATCCTGAGTTAAAATAAGGTAGCGCCCCTTTGAGGATGGAGCCTGTGTCTGATAGCGGGAAGACATGAATCTCGCATCACCAGTTACACTGATACCCGCTGATAAGCCCAATCCGCCTGCACTAATGGCAGAATCGTCGGCAACACTATCTGTGGTGTGGATTTGCCCCAGGCTAAATTCCTGAGCCGCGCTAATCCCGGAAGATGCGGAAGCACCCGTACTCATCGCCCATACGGTCATATCTGCAAAACAGTGCCGGGTATGATGGTTTGGCAGGTCATTCCCAGGAATAGGGAGGTATCGGTGCTTCAGAGGGAGTTTTTCCCGGGCAGTTGAAGAAGCTGTTTCCTGGTATTTTGCATTTCGAAGCGTAAGAATAGCAGTCTGTAAATAGTTATCCAGGTCGGCATAGCTATTACCCGGGAACTGAAGGACACGCTGGGCTGTCAGCTGGTGCACAACTGTTCGTAGTTTGTTGAGCCATGCTTCAACTTCCTGGCTGGAGTGCACAAAAATACCCCTCGAAAAGGAAACATCAAGCGTCAGGCGTTGATTCAAGAGTGTTCTTAGGGGATTGAAAACTGGATTTTGGGAAGTAAGAACTGATTTGAAGTAAGTATCTCTGAGGTATTTTCTCCATTCGTTGTACAGTTTTTTGACTTCTGTTTTGGCAGGGCTTGCCACGGTGAAGAAGTCATACTCCAGTCGTTGGTCCGTGATATGAGGATACCAGCCCGGGAGTTTATCCTCTAGGTGGTACAATCTGCATCCTCCTCTGATACCCGCCTGAAAGTTGGCTGCATCCAAAGTCAGGGAATGCCCGTCGATATTTAGGGAGGGAAGTCCAATAGACACTCCTGCCTCGAAGCCTGCACTGACCTCAATGCGCTTTTCCCAACCTCTTAGTGTCATGAAGCAAATCGGGGAAACTGTTTGCCAGTTGTACTGATCGTATTGTGGCCCGCCAGGAACCTGATACCTGTGGCTATACATCTGAAGCCCGTTTGGAAATGCCCGATGAACAAAGAGTAGTAAATGCTCTACTGCCCCGCCTTTTACCTCTACATTTAGCTTAGCAGATGGTGCAATAAATGGCGGAGCAACCGGGGAAAGCAGCAACTGCAAGATATCAATGCTGGCGGATAGCCCAACAAAATAGCCTGAACTGCCATAAGCACAGAAGAACAACCCCTTGTAGTCCTTACCACGGCCCAGGTGCTTGCGGTACATATTCAGCACCAATTCTGACGAGTATTGTACACGGAATGACTCAGGGATCATCCGGCTTGTGGCAGCTACTTCTTTGCTTTGATGGATATGGGCGGTTAGCTCTTTGCGGGCACCCCTGGTACGGGTCCGCCGCTTATCAGCAATTTCTATGCCTTTCCCAACGACCCGTCTCGCTACGCCCTGACTGGCATGCAGCCCCCTTGCAGCAGTATGTGCAATGACCGCTCGCTTGCTTGCAGGCTGCTGATTGATATTTCCGTTTTCCGGCATGACGATGGTGTTTTTTTGGTGTTTAACTTTGGTTTTTTTGATGAAGTCGACCGGAAACAATCAGTACTTGATAATATACCGCAGCGCATAGTACGGCGGGAGGTTGTTGTGGGCCCGATTATTCCCTGTGCTTCCAATCGTAATGCTGTGAGAATGACTTGAATAGGCACTGGATTCGGAATGGTTGTAAATGTAGTTAAGTGTTCTATATTTCCATTTCGATGATCCTCCTAAACCCATGTCCATCGATAATTGACCTACTGCATCTTTGAAGCTAGTCTTATTAGTTTTTGTCTGCTTATAAAGCGTTCTTGATGAAGAAATACTGGAAGTGTGGCTATGAGAGGGTAGCTCAGCAGTAATTAGCTTTACACGTTCTTCACCCCCTTTACTATTTAGACTGAAATTATTATACCTAGAATTAGGTGCAGCACCTACGATAAACCGCTGTCGCAAATCGGGTACATTTGCGGACGTTACTGTTTTACTATTCGTTAAAGCTTCTACTAATTCTGAGTATTGAATTCTGGATATCTCCTGTCCGTTACACTCCAGCCATCCAGAAGGGATGCCTCGCCCGCCGTAAGCGATGATCGCCCCTACAGGCATCACATCACCGGTCTTGTCTTTGATTCTTCCTGCAACTTCCAGAGCCTCTTGAGGAGGTTGTGAGGTTCCTATCCCAACCTTCCCCCTCAACTGCACCTCCCCCGTAGCCACAAACTTCCCATCCACATACGTCCGCCCCATCACATGCAGGCGGGCGTGGTCATTGGCGGAGCCATCCCGGTCATTACCCATGAGGTAGAGGGTGCGGTTGCCGGAATCCATTTCTACAGTTTCCTTTGAGATGTGCCCGTGTATGCCGGTGCCCTTCCGCACGATCAGCGGCGTTTTCTCTACCGCCGTATGCAACTTGCCGTCCCAGTAGCCGGGGATCTCCTCGTAGGTGATGTGCAGGGGCGTCAGGCCAGCGGGGGAATGGGTGATGAAGTCGCTGGTGTCCAGCAGGATGTCCCAGTGCTGATGGGGCTCCAGCTTGAGGGTGTGGAGTTCCTGCTCTTTGCCCAATTCCCAGATGGGATTCTGTGCCATTTGGGGGTGTATGGACAATTCCTGTTCGTCCGCAACACGATTGAGGTAGAATTTGATACGGGAGACGTCGCCGGGCTTACCGATTTCTTCTTCCTGGTCTCCGTCTGCATGATCAAAAGTGAAGAGCATGCGGCTTTTTTCCTTAAAGGTGATGGTGTCATGCCGGGAAGTATTCGTGATCCGCAACCGCAGTAAGTGCCCTTCGCCCTGCGCCTGCCCGTCGTTGCGCACGGTGTAGTTGCCGATGAAGGCCAGGTGCAAGGGAATATGCTCTTT
>CAZNHN010000347.1:0-5774 GCA_964572415.1 uncultured Phaeodactylibacter sp. | reverse complement strand
CTAGTGGTCTGTCAAGGCTAAAACTAGGGGTTGCTTGCGGCGACTTTTGAGGCTACTCTTCGTTGGATAACCCCTTACGTAGCGCTGCTATGCGCGGGAACATCCGCCTTGATTAGCCTCAAAATTCGCTCCCCTTCAACCCATAAATTAACACTTGACAGACCACTAGGGGTTTTAAGAAAAGCAAAGTTTAAAGGACAAATAGAGAAAGTAAAACCAGTATTAGATCAGTTGAGAGAAGATACAGGGTTTAGAATTCATCAAAAGCTATACGAAGAAATCTTAAAAGATGTTGGTGAACGATAAAGCACTGTGCCAAATATAGTGCAACCTCAGCAGCCTTGCTTAGCCTGGGCTCAAGGTTGAGGTTGGCTCCGGGCCGGGCTCCCGCGCAAGAATGAGGTTGAGGCTTACCGCGGTTCTCTAAAGGAGAGCGACAGCAAGCTGTTGCCTCCGGGAAGCCATCGGAGTGCCCTCAACCTTAACCTCAGCCTAAACTTGCCCCCTAATACGCCAGCAAATACGGCATACGCGCCTGCACGCCCTTGCTCTCCGCCAGGTCTTTCACCAGCCGGTATTGCTTGTAGCTGTCGCCCAGCTGATACTTCAGCATCGCCCGGGCACGGACATTATCCTCGCCCAGCCACTCTTCCATCAGCTGCTGTATGGGGTCCTTCACCTTTGGGTAATCGGTGGTGCGGTATTCTTCCAGTTCTGCCAGTGTGGCAGCAGCATCAATGGCGCGGTCCAGCCCACCTAGAGCGTCTACCAGCCCGTTTCCAAGGCCGGCATTACCCGTCCAGACCCGGCCCTGAGCGATAGCGTGGACAGAATCCCGCGGCATTCCACGGCCCTCGCTCACCCGCTGAAGGAAAGTCTCGTACATGCTGTCGGTACGCATTTGCATCAGGCGCGCGCCCTGAGGGGACATCGGGAAGAATGGCGTAATACCAAGGGAGAAATCTCCGGTTTTAACCGTATCGAAGTGGATACCGAGTTTTTCGTTCATCAATTCGCTGGCATCCGGTATCAGGGAAAAGACGCCGATGGAGCCGGTCAGGGTATTGGGCTCGGCAAAAATAGAGTCAGCTGCGGCGGAAATGTAGTACCCGCCGGAAGCTGCATAGTCGCCCATAGAAACCACCACCGGTTTGCCGGCCTCCTGCGTCAGGCGGATTTCCTTCCAGATGTTTTCGGAAGCCATGGCACTGCCGCCCGGTGAGTTGACCCGGAGCACGATGGCCTTAATGCGGTCGCTGTTCCGGGCTTCCTTTATATATTTTACGTACTGCTCGTCGCCGATGGTGCCCGGTGTGCCTTTGCCGTCAACGATTGCCCCCTCAGCGTAAATGATGGCAATTTTATCTTTAATGGAGTAGTCTTTGCCTGCTTTGCTGGCTTTGGCATAATCGCTCAGACTTACCTGCTTTATGTCTTCGTCTTCCTCCAGGCCAAGGCGCTCGCGCAGGCGTTCCAGGGCAGCGTCCCGGTGGTCAATTACGTCAACGAGGTTGCTGCTTAGGGCGCTGTTGGGGTCCATGCCCTCGTAATCGTTGGCAATCTGCCGGAGTTCCGGGACACTTAGCCCGCGGGCCTCGCTAAGGCCAGACAGGAAATGGTGGTACACATCATCCAGGTAGGTTCGGATTTGCTGCCGGTTTTCATCGCTCAGCTCATTGAGGCGGTAGGGCTCGGTGGCACCTTTGAATTTGCCGGCGTAGTACACCTGCATGTTCACGCCGATGCGGTCCAGCATGTCCTTGAAGAACGGGATTTGTGTGGAGAAACCCCGCAGGTCCACAATACCTAACGGGTTGAGCATGACCTCGTCAGCAGTAGCCGCCAGATAGTAGCCGGCCTGCGTGTAGTAGTCACCGTAGGCGATGATGAATTTGCCTTTTTCCTTGAAAGCGGTCAGGGCTTCGCGAATTACTCCCGAGGAAGCGAGCCCGATGGAATTCAGTTGCTCCGGCTCCAGGAATATTCCCTTGATATCATCGTCTTCGGCTGCCCGGTCAATGGCCTCCACGATGGCAGTCAGCCCCAGGGTGTTTTCCGTCTCGAAAGCAAACGGGTCAATCTCCAGGTTGTTGGTCTGCTCCGGGATCGGGCGGTCAAGAGTCAGGTGGAGCACTGAGTTAGCCTCCACATCGGTTACTTTTTCGGAGGCGCTGATCGCCTGCCCGATCACAAGGGCGCCAATACCCATAAGCAGAAAAAAACCAATGAACAGCCCGAGGCAGGAGGCTAATAAGAATTTCAGAAATTGTCCCATAAAAAGGTATGATTATCGTCGTTTTTGTTGTGTCTTCCTATTTTGCCCGGCGGAGTAGTGGACGTCGAACTGCCGTTATGGGCAGACCTGACGGATGATCCGAACTCGATCGGGCAACCTTGGTTGAAAGTGGTATAACAGTTCTATTGCGGGTGAGTGTTCTTAACAAGATTTAAAAATACCGGGCATTTGGAAAGAAAAGCGTACTTTTTAGATCAACGGGCGCAAAAATTAGAGTAAACTGTCAAATTCAAAACGTCAGGGCGAATTGATGAGGGCGGAACGCTTCATTTTGGGTTAAACACCTTATTTTTGAAGAATACTGTCAATAATCTCAGCAGATCATTCTGTTTTGACAGCAGGTAAGAACAGGCAAACAGAGGCTCTGTAACTGAAGCGCTGCCATTTTTACCATCAGTGAGGCGACAACCATACAGATCATTTGGCCGGGCAGGCTTCTAAAAAAGATTACACCGCATACTATGAGCATTAATTCCAGAAAACTACTGAGCGCATTAATCTTCCTCATGCTGAGCTTTGCTGCTTTTGCACAGGATATGAGCGTCGCTTCCGGCGGGCCCTTCACGCCTGAAAACCTCATCTCCAATATTTTCCTTGGTGAAGGGGTGGAAGTGTTGGATATTCAGTTTGACGGCAATGATCAGTCGGTTGGCTTTTTCAATCAGGCACAGGACGAAATTGGGATCGACCGGGGCATCGTTATGTCTACCGGCTTTGCCTCTTCGGATGATGGGACAGGAGTGGATCAGGTCGGGGATGACTTCTCCAATTCCAATATGGGCACCAACCTCGCAGACCCCGACCTGCTGGCCATCACCGGTGGGGTGGAAGTGAATGACCTGGTGCGTTATACCATCACGTTCATCCCTATTGCAGATACACTTCGTTTCAACTACATTTTTGGGTCCGAGGAATATCCCGAATACGCCTGCTCTGATTTCAACGATGTCTTTGGCTTTTTCATCAGTGGGCCGGGCATCAACGGTCCGTTCTCCAATAATGCAGAGAATATAGCGCTCCTGCCTGGCACTGACCTTCCGGTAACCATTAATAACCTGAATTCCGGCATGGTGGGGATTAATGGCTCCATCGGCAACTGTACGCCCCCGGAGGGGAGCCTGGACTATTCCGAATTCTATAACGATAACGACAACTCCAATAACCAACCTGTATTTGATGGGTTCTCCAATGTTTTCACAGCGGAAGCTGTGGTGCAGCCGTGCAGTACGTATACCATCAAGCTGGTCGTTGCGGATGTGAGCGACGGAGCCTTTGACTCCGGAGTGTTCCTGGAGGCCAAGAGCTTTGGTACCGGCTCTCTGAATGTTGAAGCTGCGACCGTTAGCCTGGATGGATCGGTAGCGGAGGGTTGTGCGGAAGGGGTATTGACTTTTAGCTTGCCCGGGCCGGTCGAATCAGACTATCCCATTGACTATCAGGTTTTGGGTACAGCTGAGAATGGTGTGGATTACGCCTTTATCCCTTCCGATTTGTTCATCCCTGCCGGCGACAGTACGATTAGTATCCCAATTATTGCTTTCGAAGATGGCATCGACGAGGGAGAAGAAACCATTCTGATCGACGTACAGCGGGACCCCTGCAACCGGGATACGATTCCTATTCTCATCCGCGAAAACCCATTGGTGCCTGCCGATTTAGGGCCGGATGTGGAATTGTGCCTGGGCGACAGCCTGCAATTGATGGGGGAGTTGCCCGTGCCCTTGCCACCACCGCCTTCCTTCACAAGTACCTCGCCCGTTACTATTCCTGCCAACCCGCCAAATGTGCAGTTGTTCTCCCCGGTCAATGCCATTGGGGTCATTCCGGCTACGCTGGGGCCGGGCGTCATCCAATCAGTTTGTATCGATAGCTTTGACCACCGCTGGATTGATGATATGGACTTTTTCCTGATCGGGCCAAATGAGCAGTTCATGGAACTCGTGACGGACGTGGGCGGGGATGGGGGGAACGCCCTGGGGCAGGACTTTTTCATCGATATGTGCTTTACGCCCGAAGCCACCACCAACATCAATACCCTGCCGGTCAGTGATTTGCCTTTTACCGGTAGTTGGGCACCGGAAGGTATCTGGGCTGATCTGTACGGAGCAGACCGGAGTTCCAATGGCACCTGGCAGCTTCTGATGATCGATGATACGCCAAGTGCCGGTGGGACACTGCACAGCTGGACCATCACTTTCAATCCGGTCTATGAGATCGCCTATGAGTGGCAGCCTGCCGCCGGTTTGAGCTGTGCGGACTGTCCTAACCCGGTCGCAACGCCGGACACCACAACCACCTATATTCTCAATGCGATCGATTCTTATGGCTGTACCACATCAGATACCATTACCGTTGAAGTTCTTGAAGGGCCTGCTGCTCCGGATTTGATTTGTGCGAATGTGACCGGAAGCAGTATCACTGTAGACTGGGATGAGGTGACAGGGGTAACCGCAGGGTACGAAGTAAGTGTGGATGGCGGTCCCTGGATGTTAGCCAACGGCCCTTCTGACCACACCGTATCTAACCTCGGATTCCTCACCGAAGTCACCGTTGAGGTGCGTGGCGTCGGGGAGTGCCCCGGCTTCTCAGGCACCATCACCTGTCAGACGCTGGATTGCGTGCCTCCAAGCCTGATGCTGGCCGGTACCACCTCTGTCTCCTGCAACGGTGGTAGCGATGGGGGCGTTGAAATCGATGCCTCAGGCACTGTTGCTCCGTATCAGTTTGCCCTGAATGGGGTGGAAAATACGACTGGCATCTTCGACGGCTTGTCTGCCGGGACCTATCAGGTGGCGGTAGTGGATGGCGCCAATTGCGGTACCACCCTAAGTTTTACCGTCCCCGAACCGGCACCACTGGAAATCATCGGGCAGATCACGCCGGTGAGCTGTAAGGATGCCGCTGATGGTGCTGTCGCACTGGAACTGCCGGCACCCAATGGCCCCTACAGTTTTGACTGGGAAGGCTTGGGCACGGACTCCCTGCAGATGGGTTTGCCTGCCGGCGGGTATCCGGTGGCGATTACAGATGTGACGGGTTGTGTGGCCCTGGATACACTCACTGTTCCGGAGCCCGACAGCCTCCTGGCTGCTGCGGCGGTTACGGATATTAGTTGCGCAGGCGATTCCTCAGGTGTGGTCAGCCTTGATCTTACCGGCGGCACCCTGCCCTACCAAATCACCTACGATGGTGGCCTGATGGCAGCTTCGGATAGCTCAGTGGTGGCCGGTATTCCCGCCGGAATTTATGCTGCGAATATTCAGGATGCCAATGGTTGTACCCTGGCGGTACCCTTTGAAGTGCAGGAGCCGTCACCGCTCACCCTGCAATTATCAGGTACAGATGCGCTGTGCGCGGATAGTCTGAGCGGGCAGGCGGTTGCAGTCCCCGGTGGAGGCACAGCTGCCTACAGCTACACCTGGCGAAATGAAGGGGCGCTCATCGGCACGGATTCCGTCATTGCTGAGGTGCCGGCGGG